>JBFWIP010000068.1:0-12680 GCA_050255935.1 Desulfobulbus sp. | reverse complement strand
TGTCGGTACTTCAGGCAGAGGCTCGCTCCACCAGTGGCGATGCCTGTCGAACGGCGGATCGTTACGATAGTTATGTGCTGGCCATGTCCTGGCAGCCGGGTTTTTGCGAACATCTGCCCGGGAACAGCCGCAAACCCGAATGCAGGGACATGCTGAGCGGCAAACGGAACATCGATTACCTGACCCTGCATGGTTTGTGGCCCAATAATCGTTCCTGCGGGATATCGTATGGACAATGCTCCGGCCGTCCATTGAAGTTACGACCGGAAACCGTTACCTATATTCGGCCCTGGATGCCCAACTGGTACTATTCTTCCGATTTTGGCAGCTACGAGTGGCGCAAACACGGCACCTGCCAGACCGCCTTGGATGATGATGGCTATTTTCGCAAGGCAGTCAATGCCGTGATTACACTGAATAGCTCCTCTGCAGGCAAATATTTGGCGGAAAACACTGGCGGAGCGATTTCCAGAAAAGAATTTTTCAAAAAATTCAATCAGGACACCGAAGATACCCGTGCAGCCGATAATGTACAGTTACTCTGTGCGGGATCGTATCTCTATGAAATTCGAGTGCTTTTGGCTTCTGAATTTGAGGTGGGAAAGGGCGTGGCAACCATGATGGCCGGTGCACTGAACGAAAAAATAGGAAGGAATCGGCAGGAGTGCCAAACAGACAGGATCTTTATTGAACGCAGCGGCCGTTAAGCCCTGATCTTTTCGGAGAGAAGGCTGCCGTTTCGGCGAAAAAATCATTCCCCTGCGCGCTCGATGATGGATGCTTATTCCTGGACTGTGACCGGCAGCACCATTGTTGGCCCTGCATTTCCCGTCAGTTCAGGCTAGAACCGCTCTCGTACCGATTGGCGGGATTCAATGGCCCGGGCCAACGTATGTTCATCGGCGTATTTGATGTCCATTCCCATGGGAATGCCACAGGCGAGACGGCTCAAACGAACGCCTGTATTCTGCAGCATTTCGGCAATATACGAAGCCGTCGCTTCACCGGCAACCGTGGAACTGGTGGCAATCAGCACTTCGTCCACATGTCCGCTCCGCACCTTTTGGCGTAGTTCTTCCATTTTCAGTTCCGACGGTCCGATACCGTCCATCGGAGCAATGACTCCATGAAGAATATGGTAGGTGCCGCGAAAGACCGCGGTTTTTTCCACGGCAATCTGGTCACCTGGTTCTTCCACCACGCAGACGAGACGGGGATTTCGGCTGGGATCCCCGCAGATAGCGCAGGGATCGGTCTCCGAGAAGGTGAAGCAACCGCTGCACAGATGGATCATCTGATGAAGCTGCAGCAGGTCGCCAGCCAGGTTTTTTGCCTCCGTAACCGGTCGACGCAGGATGTAGAGAGCAAGGCGGGTGGCGGTTTTGCGGCCGATACCCGGGAGTTTGGTCAGGTCGGTGATCAACCGCTCCAGCGCCGGAGGAATGACCTGCATTTAGAACAACCCTGGGATATTCATGCCACCGGTCAGTTTGGTCATCTCCGATTTGCCCAGTTCCTTGGCCTTGTTCAATCCGTCGTTGACGGCAGCGACCACCAAATCCTGGAGCATTGGAGTATTGTCGGGTTGCACCAGCGCCTGTTCGATGGCGATGGAAAGGAGTTCTCCTTTGCCGTTTAAGAGGGCGGTGACCATGCCTGCTCCTGCGGAACCGGTGACTTGCATGCCGGCCAATTCGTTTTGCACCGTGGCCAATCGTTCCTGGAACTGTTGGGCCTGTTTCATCAGATCGCTCATGTTCATGACGTGTTCCTCAAAAGCTGTGGGAAAAAAAATCTACTGGTTGGGCGTTGTTTGACGGGAAAAACGAATCGTTGGAGATGACGGATTGCCTTCATTTTGGATATAAACCGGGCCCAACATCAACCGGCGCTTAATCATCGTTGACATCGACCTCTTCATCCGCAGGTTGTGGCTCCTCACTGTGAGTGCGGTAGCGGGGACCGATACGGATATCGCCGACCTGACCGGTAAAGACATCGATGGCCGTGAGGACCATGGGGTCGTTGGCCAATGCCCGCCGCTCATTTTGGGCAACCAAGCCATTGGCCGGGTCAACGGCGCAGGCATTGCTGCCCGGCACCTCGAATTGCAGACTCAGGTTTTCCTGAAAAAAATCGAGGAGGTATTCACTCAGGTTTTTTATGTTGTTGCGCTGGCGGAGCATGGTGCAATCGGCGCTGTCGGCAAAATGAATCACCAGTTGATCGTCCTTGCGTTCAACCGAGGAGGCCATCTGCAGGGACGCTGCAATCCAAGGCTGCCGCTCGCGGACATATTGGAGAAAACCATCCCAATGCTGGCGAATTCGTTTTTTGTCATCCCGGGGAGGAGCGGGAGAAGGCGCTGGAACCTGGGATGGTGCGGTCGCCGATTCACCGGCAAGAACCGGTGTGCTCGGTGGGGAGGTGTTTGCATGCTCAGGCTTCGTCGTTTCCGGTTGGGGCTCCTTTTGGGGGGCGGTCGAAGAGGATGGTTCAACTGGGTGATGATCAGCAGGCTCCTTTGCCGACGGGGACGGCAATCCTGCAACTATTGCAGGCTGTGCCGATGGGGTGGCTTGCGATTCTTCTTCCCCGGAAGGAAGGACAGGAGAGGGCGGAGGAGGCGCAGCCGGTGCTTCCCGGACCATGCCGGCAGATTGTACAGGCGGCAAAACCGCAGCTGGCAGTTCCTCCAGGGGAAGCCCGGCAAGAAGTTGATCAAAACGACCGATCAGGGTTGAAACAGGCACCATATTCTTATATTGGACTGCCCGTATAAAGGTCAATTCCAGCAGGAGACGTGGCTGCTGGGAAAAGGCAACTTTTTCAAAACCCTCCAGGAGCAGGTTGAAAACGGCGGAAATTGTCTCCAGTGAACAAGCTGCGGCTGTTGCCTGTAAATGAGTCAGCTCCTCTTCTGCCAGTTCGAGCATTGAACCAGGATCCGGCGTAATTTTACAGACAACCAAATTGCGGAACCACTGAAGGAGATCATTGCTGAATCGTTTTATATCGGTTCCGTGAAGGTACATTTGCTCAAGCAGCCGGTAAATGGTTGCCAGATCACCCTGAAGCAACGCAGTCCCCAGATGGGCGACCAGTTGATGACTGACCAGCCCCAAAACCTCCACAACCTCGCGTGCCCGCACTTCGTTGCCACAGTAGGAAAAAATCTGGTCAAGCAAACTGAGACCATCGCGTACACTGCCTCCGGCTTCACGCACAATCATGTCCACCGCCTCCGGTTCCATTTCGATCCCTTCCTCGGCGGCCAGCCGTGAAAAGTGTTCGGCAAGTTCACGATGGCTCAGTCGTTTAAGCTCGTAACGTTGACAACGGGAAAGGATGGTTACCGGAACCTTGTGCAATTCAGTGGTGGCGAACATGAAATAGACATGATCCGGCGGCTCTTCCAAGGTCTTCAGCAGGGCGTTGAAGGCCTCGGTGGTCAGCATGTGGACCTCGTCAATAATGATGATCTTGTAGCGCGAGTTGGTGGGCATGAAGCGGATCTTTTCTTTCAACTCGCGAATCTCTTGGATACCACGGTTGGAAGCGCCGTCCACTTCTTGTAGATCGATACTCGTGCCTTCAGCTATTTTCCGGCAGGAGCGACACTGGTTGCAGGGCTCAACGGCCGGGCCCTGCTCGCAATTGAGGGCCTTGGCCATGATACGGGCCAAGGTTGTTTTACCGGTCCCGCGAATGCCACTGAAGATCAGGGCATGGGGTACCCTGTTTTGGGCAAGAGCGTTTTGCAGGGTACGAACGACCGGCTTTTGGCCGACGACTTCGGCGAAGGTTTGCGGTCGGGATTTTCTGGCGAGGACAAGGTAGGACACAGCATATTCCGAGAAGCAATGCTCAGGGAGGAGGAAAGCGTGGATAAATTCAGCGCATGCCGATGAGCGAATCCTCACAAAAAAGGATAGCCGGGCAACCCTTTGCACATAAAGAGTGTCACTACCGCTGCTTCCTCCCGGACCTGACGGGGTTTGTGATTCTTTATTGCACAGGACCCGGCTATCACACTGAAGATCATGTGGCAAGACAGGATGGCTCTGTGCGCGTAACGCCAACGAAAGTTTGTCAGAGCCCCTGTTAGTTCGGCGTTTATACCCTTGATTGATTCACGCGTCAAGAAAATTGTCGTTTCCGGAAACAAGCTTGAAAACGATGGACTTCAGCGATCAAGCAAGGGAGAAGGAAAAAAAATCCCTTTTCCCTTCAGTAGCCGATCCTCAAGGGAAAAGGGAGCCAGGAAAGCCGCCTGTCTAAAAAAGGAGATCCTTGCCCAATATGGCGACCAATTCATCCGCGGCACGGGTTGGGGCCATCTTCCCCTGTTCGACCTCGCTTCGGATGGCGGGAAGCAGTTTTTGAATTTCCTCGTGGTTATAAAACCAACGTTCAAGGCCTTCGTTAACCAGAAACCACATCCAGGACATGGCCTGATCCCGCCGTTTTTTCTCCAATTCACCGGAAGCGGTCATGATCTGTTTATGGTCGACAATGGTGTTCCAGACATCCATCAAGCCGACTTCTTCAAGAGCACTGCAGGTCATGACCGGCGGCATCCAGTTGGGGGAGGAGGGCGTCACCAGATGAAGCGCGGTTTCATACTGTTTTTTTGCCAGTTTGGCGCGGTTGATATTGTCGCCGTCAGCCTTGTTCACCACGATGGCATCGGCAACTTCCAGCACACCCTTCTTGATTCCCTGCAACTCATCGCCGGCACCGGCGATCTGGAGAACGAGGAAAAAGTCAACCATCGAGGCCACGGTGGTTTCCGACTGGCCGACGCCGACGGTTTCAACAATAATGACATCGAAACCGGCCGCTTCACAGATCAGCATGGTCTCACGGGTCTTGCGAGCCACACCGCCCAGGCTGCCGCCGGAAGGGGAGGGTCGAATAAAAGCCATGTCATTGACCGCCAGGCGTTCCATCCGCGTTTTGTCACCGAGAATGGAACCGCCGCTGCGGGTGCTCGACGGGTCGATCGCAAGAACCGCAACCCGATGTCCCAGTTTGGTCAACATGGTGCCGAAACTCTCAATGAACGTACTTTTGCCGGCCCCGGGAACGCCAGTGATTCCCAGGCGGACTGCTTTGCCCGTATGGGGCAGGAGTTCATTGATCACATGTTTGGCAATGTCCTGATGCGTGGAGAGGGTGCTCTCGACCAAGGTAATGGTGCGGGCAAGCATCAGTCGATTATTATCCATGACGCCTTGAATGTAATAACTGGGATCTTTATGCATATCTGGCCTTTTGAAGAGATTTGGGGGTGAAAACGCACGAACGGACGGATTTTCGCCCGTCCGTTCGTAGGTTTACCAATATGCGGAACAGTTCCTACTTATTTACAATACTGCGCTTCCAGCATATCCAGGACTTTGCCGGCAGATTCGGTGATCGGGGTTCCCGGTCCGAAGATGCCTTTACAGCCTGCGTCATAGAGGAATTGATAATCGCTCGGCGGGATAACGCCACCAGCGACGACCATGATCTCGCCCGCACCCTGTGCCTTGAGTTTGTCGATCAACTCGGGAACAAGGGTCTTGTGACCGGCGGCTAGGGAAGAGGCGCCGACGATATGAACATCATTCTCGATGGCCATCTTGGCGGCTTCGTCCGGGGTCTGGAACATGGGGCTGATGTCAACGTCGAATCCGAGGTCGGCATAGGAAGAGGCAACGACCTTGATACCGCGGTCATGGCCATCCTGGCCCATCTTGGTGACGAGAATACGCGGACGACGACCGGTTTTGGCCAGGAAGTCGCCGGTCCGTTTGCGAAGGGCTTCGATAACCTGGGCGCTGTCGGCGCTGGCTTCGCTGTACTCTGAGGAATAGGCACCGGATACGCACTGGGTGGTGGCGACAAAACGACCGAATACTTTTTCCATAGCGTCAGAAATCTCTCCAACGGTTGCTCTGGCTTTAGCCGCATCGATAGCAAGCGCAAGGAGGTTCTCTTTGCCGGATGCAGCCTTGGTGATGGCCTCGAGACAAGCCTGGCACTTGGCGTTGTCGCGGGTGGATTTGATCTGGTTGATACGTTCGATCTGCTCGAGGCGGACGGAATCCGGTACCTCAAGAACCTCGAAGTCGAGTTTCTCGTCTTTGAGGCGGTATTTGTTCACACCAACGATAACATCCTTGCCCTGGTCGATACGGGCCTGACGGCGGGCGGCGGACTCTTCGATGCGCAGCTTCGGCATACCGGAGGCGATGGCTTTGGCCATACCACCCAACTCTTCAATCTCATTGATGATTTTCTCGGCACCCTGAACGATCTGGTTGGTGAGCCACTCGATGTAGTAGGAGCCGCCCAACGGATCGGCAACCTTGCAGACCTGGGACTCTTCCTGGATGATGATCTGGGTGTTCCGGGCGATACGAGCGGAGAACTCGGTCGGCAGACACACAGCCTCGTCAAAGGAGTTGGTATGCAGGGACTGGGTTCCACCCAGAGCGGCGGCCATGGCCTCGATGGTGGTCCGGATAACGTTGTTGTACGGATCTTGCTCGGTGAGCGACCAACCGGAGGTCTGGCAGTGGGTACGCAGCATGGTGGATTTCGGATTCTTCGGATTGAATTGCTGCATCAGTTTGTACCAGAGGTAGCGGGCAGCGCGCAGCATGGCGATTTCCATGAAGAAATTCATGCCGATACCGAAGAAGAAGGACAGACGCGGCGCAAAGGTGTCGACGTCCATACCGGAGGCGATGGCAGCGCGTACGTACTCAACACCGTCAGCCAGGGTGAAGGCGGTCTGGAGCACAGAATCGGCACCGGCTTCCATGATATGGTAACCGGAGATGGAGATGGTGTTGTATTTGGGCATGTTCTGGGAACAGAATGCCATAATGTCGGAAATGATCCGCATGGAGGGTTCCGGCGGATAGATGTAGGTGTTCCGGGTCAGGTACTCTTTGAGAATATCGTTCTGGATGGTACCGTTGAGTTGCTCTTGTTTGACTCCGGACTCTTCGGCAGCGGCGATCCACATGGCCAGAATCGGGATAACAGCACCGTTCATGGTCATGGAAACGGACATCTTGTCCAGCGGGATGCCGTCGAAGAGGATTTTCATATCCTCGATGGAGTCGATGGCAACACCGGCTTTACCGATATCACCGGCTACACGGGGATTGTCGGAGTCGTAACCACGATGGGTGGAGAGGCTGAAGGCAACGGAAAGACCTTTCTGACCGGCTGCCAGGTTCTTGCGATAAAATTCGTTGGATGCCTTGGCAGTGGAGAAACCGGCATACTGACGAATGGTCCAGGGGCGACCGGCATACATGGTGGCCATCGGTCCACGGGTATACGGAGCCAAACCCGGATAACTGCTCAACGACTCCAGGCCTTTGAGATCTTCGTCGGTATACAGAGGTTTAACGGGAATACCCTCAGGGGAATTCCAAGTGATTGAATCCGGGCCTTTACCCTTCATTTGCTTGGTGGCGACTTCCAGCCATTGTTCATATCCAGTTGCCATGTCACTTACTCCTTGTGGTTAGCTTGGGGTTTATCCCCGGTTACAATAAATTGAACCGGTCCGACAGTACGTCCTTTTGGTGAAGGCTCCCACTGTCGGCACCAGTATCTTTCCATCATTGGGGCTTTCGTTGCCGCGAAGGCCTCAATGATACCTTGTGTAACGTTCTATCAGCTACGTTCTGAAATCTCGACGAGCACACCGCCGGTTGCCTTGGGATGGAGGAAGGCAATCTTAGCGCCGCCGGCGCCGTTGCGCGGAGTTTTGTCGATCAGCGCCACGCCTTTCTCCTGCAGCTCCTTCAGCGCCTCTTCGATATTCTCGACCCGGAAGGCCACATGCTGAAAACCGCCGCGGCCGCCATTTTTTTCGATGAATTTGGCGATGGGCCCATCAGGGGAAGTGGAAACGAGCAACTCAACCTCACTTTCGCCGACCGGCAGGAAAGCAGTGGTGACCTTCTGCTCTTCAACGGTCTCGGAACCTTCCATTTTCAATCCCATGACGTCGGACCAGAATTTCTTTCCTTCTTCCAGGTTGGGTACAGCAATGCCAAGATGATCGATTTTGAGAACTTTCATGCTGTCAACTCCTTTCCGTTCAATAGTCGGATGTGTTTGATAGGCTTTGAGATTGCGTTTGAACAGATCAACGGGGATATCCCGTATGTCCGCACAATAGCTTACAATATAGTATGTCCAGGATGATCGCATCCCGGACATAGGATATTTTTTTATATTTTCTCAAGATGGTTTGAAGAAGAATCCCGTCAAAATGGTGCACCGGGGCGCGTTCGCCTGAAAAACAAAAGTTGCTGAAGGAATGGTGCCGCGTTCAGGCGGCACCATCAACGCATTGTCCTTGTTAACCCTGCTTATTTAGCCGCTCGCTTGACGAATACTCCATTGGGGTCGATTTCTTCACGGATCAGACGAATCTCTTCAACCGTCGGTGCGGCGAATTCGGTCACATTCGGGGATACCAACAGCTCAAAACCGGTGGCATCCTGGATGGACTGAACGGTTTCGCCGGGGAAGGTCTGGATGAGCCGCATCCTTCTGGTTTCCTCGTCAAAGTCGCAAATACCCTTGGTGGTGATGACGCGATAGGGGCCCTTGCCCTGCATACCTGCGTTGAAGCGGGCATTGGGGCTGCCGTCGAGGTATCCGGGGCTGGTCATGTAGGACACTTTTTGATTAAATTTCTTTTTGTCATGGGGGACGATGAGAATGGTCCGCTCGCAGGAGGCGGCCATATCGGAAGCACCGCCGGAACCGGGCAGTCGAACCTTGGGGGTCTGATATCCATCGGGGAAATCGCCCATCATGGTGGAGTTGAGGTTGCCATACATATCCACCTCGGCCCCGCCGATGAAACCGAAATCGGCAAACCCGCGCTGGGTCAGTTCGAAGGCGGCATTCAGGCCCTTCACATAGGACGCACCGGTGAAGGTCCTGGAGTCACCAACCGATACGGGCAGACCGTGACGCAGGGGAGGACCAACGGCACCGGCCTCAAAAACCGGTATCAAACCAGGGGCATGGGTGCGATTGGCCAGCAGGGCAGCGACCATGGGCAGGCCGGTCCCGACAAAAACTATTTTGTTGTCTTCCAATATTTTTGAACCCGCCACAACGATGATTTCTTGGGCGGTGTAATCCGTTGAAGCTGTCATGTTGACTCCTTATCTTTGGGTTCCGAGAAATTCGTGCAATATCCGAGAGGTTCTGATCAGGCCAGACGTTCGCAGTTGGCGGATTCCGCGGCCTTGACTGCCAACAGTTGTTTTACGCCGATTTTTTGCAGGAAATCTCCGAAGTTCTCGACACCGTAGATATACTCGTCATAGTAGGCTTTCAATGCATCCGGGGAACCGCCTTTGCTGATGGGAGCAATAAGGGCCAAGAACTTCCGGACATGGTCGCCGTCAAACCAATAATGCCGCCGGCAGGCACCGGGATAGGCACCGAAGGGAACCTCGACTACGGCATCGACCGCAGCAAACGGAATCATGACATCCTTGGGGTTGGTGGTCAGCAGTTCATGGGAAACCAACTGCTCGCAGGTGACGATGGTGTGAGCGGAGGCCATGGCGATCTCGGCACAGGTCGCATCCGTTCCGCGGATGATGCAGTTGCCGTATTTATCGGCGGCCTGGACGTGGATGAGGGCAACATTGGGGTTGCTTGCCGGCAGGAGGGCGATAGGACGACCGGTAAAGGGGCAGTCAATAATTTTGGTACGGCTGGTGTTTTTGATGTCGCCGCCCAAGGGGCCACGGGACGGAATGAAGGGCAGGCCCATGGAGCCGGCTTTAAAGCGGGCCGACATGTTATAGTTACTCCAGTCTTCAATCTCAACCATGCCGCGCTCGGCAAGATAACGCCATGCCGGAGACAGACCGAAGCCCTCATGGGCCCAATATGCCAACTCGATCCGCTTAATGGAACATTTGTCAGGATTGAGCATCATGGCTGCGCCGAGATATTCGGGCGCCATACCTGCAGATTGAAAGGAGAGGGTCAGGTCCTTGAATCCCTGGCGCACCATTTCATGGCAAGTGGCAACAGGCTGGCGAACGTCGACAAAGCCGCCGATACCCACATTGTCACCATCCTTGACAAATTTGGAGACAGCCTCTTTCAAGGTCATCCGCTTGTCGCGCATGGACTTGTCTTTATTGACAAGTGCTTCCCTCGCTTCGTCGGGTGATAAACCAGTCCAAAACATTTTAGCGTTGTTTTCCAATGTGTTACCTCTTCCTGTCTATCAAGCGTTTTTGTTGCCCGGTAACCGTTTATCAGGCATCCGGGATCCCCCTATACAAAAAAAAGACCGGCAAACAGTAGGTCAAAGACTACTATTTCGCCGGTCTTTTTTTTGACTCGATCGAACACGATTTACTGCAACTCTTGAACATCTCTCTGTCATAAATGAGCCAATTTTCCTCAAATAATATCACCCTGAACACCAAGGTAATACAGTTGATTTGCATATCCACGGGGCGCTGAGCCCCCTTTCACGACTGCAAGGGAAAAAAACGAGTTTCTATCGTTGCTGGTACTGCATTTATTCTGAAAGGACGAACGCTACGTAAACTACCTCTTCGCTTACAAGACCGCTCCTCAAGGTCGGAACGGTTTATACTAAAAAAACGGTTTCCTAAAAAAAAACCGATTCACCTGGAACAAACCCGAAAAAAAAAGCCGATAACCAGCTAAAACTAAATAACATTAAGTAGCGTTTACCTATTTGAGATTGGCCGTTTTGTCAACAGCAAAAAAAAGGCGGGAAGAACTTATGAACCAACATTCAGTATACATTGCATGCAAAAATAGGCAGTTACCGGGTTAGAGCTGAAAACCGTTTTTTTTCGGGTTCGAAGGAATAAAATCAATGGGAGCCAGGACACGAAGGCCACATTCGCTCAATTCATAAGTATTTTATATAGTGTTAAAAAATTATATTGATAACAAAAGATAGATGGTTGTAGCAAACGGTATTTTAGTGTACAACTCTGTGCTCAGCAGCCTCTATTGCAAAAAGTCGTCTTGTTTCATCATATTGGGGGCGTCAATGGACCGGGATTGAATTTCGCCTCCTGAATTGTTTGATTCGGTCTTTTCCCCTCCACGTATGCTGCCGATTACCCCATGCCCGTTTTCTTCTTTTTGGCATAATGAGCAGGGTTTGCCTTCTATCATCAAAACATTCAAAGGAGTACTCGAATGAAAGTGTACACTGGCGGTGGTGACAAAGGTAAGACAAGCCTTTTTTCAGGTGAACGCGTCCCAAAACACCATATCAGGATTGAAGCCTATGGCGATCTTGATGAACTCAACTCGGTTCTTGGCGCTGTTATCGCCCACCTGCCGGAAGAGGAAAGCGCTGTTCGCGAGGATCTGAAAGGGATTCAATCCAATCTGTTTTTAGCCGGCGCCTGGCTTGCGACCACCCCGAATTCCTCGGCCACCGGTTATCTGACAACCTTACCGGCAAATGTTTCCAAAGAGCTGGAGCAACGTATCGATACCCTTTCGGAAGTGTTGCCGGTGCTGAAGGAATTCATACTGCCCGGCGGAGAGCCGGTTGCGGCATGGGCTCATGTGGCCCGTACCGTTTGTCGGCGATGCGAACGGCGCTTGACCGAGTTGGTTGAGGGTTCGGCCGAAGCCGCCGAAAGCGAACTGGCGGTCATTCAAATATATTTGAATCGACTGTCCGACTATCTCTTTGTACTGGCCCGGTACCTGAACCAGAAATTGGGCACTCCCGAAACCACCTGGAAGACGGCGTAGCGCCTATGGTTGGAAGAGAACATTCGGTTTCCATTTTGGGGCGAAAATGGCTGAATGAGGAGACCTTCGAGTTGATATGCACCCGACCCGAGGGTTTTGAGTTCGTTGCTGGTCAACATGTAACAATCAGGCGTCAGGAGGATGAACGCGAATATAGTATCCTTTCCCCTCCTGATGCCGATACGCTTCATTTTCTGATCAAACGAATCAGCCAAGGACGACTAAGCAGTGTATTGGCCGGGCTTGAACAGGGAGACAAACTCTCGATGGGCAACGCCAAAGGGTATCTCATCTATCGACCAACCGACCGGCCGATTTTTTTCGTCGGAACCGGTGTCGGCATCGCTCCTTTTGTGGCTATGGCGGCCGCGGGCGTGAAGAATTTCACCCTGCTCCATGGGGCAAGGGAGGTCTCGGGATTGTTTTTTCGCCAGGATCTTGTAGTCGCGGCCAAGCGCTATATCCCCTGCATTTCCGGTAAGGTCAAGCCAGGAATCAATGTGCTTGATCTTCATCAGGGCTATGTCACCGACTACGTTGACCGGTATATCGAGCCCGGAGCCTATGATTTTTATCTCTGCGGGTCTCGCGCCATGATCCACGACATGACCCATCTTTTGGATCAGCACTATCCGGAGACACGGATTTACAGCGAATCATTCAACTGACCAAAACTCCCACAGGGCCTGATCAATTTAAATCAGGCCCTGCATATAACGGTGCATGGATTCCGCCGCATCAAGCCCCTGGCAGACCGCCTTTGCCACGGTCTGTGGGCCGAGGACCGTATCGCCGCCGGCAAAAATCCATTCAACGCTGGTCTGCAAGGTCACCGGATCGACCACATAAGTGCCACGCGGGGAGATTTC
>JBFWIP010000067.1:9122-12699 GCA_050255935.1 Desulfobulbus sp. | reverse complement strand
CCGGCCAGGGGGGCCATGCCGAGGTTGAACCAGCCATAGCCCTGCTGCTTGCCCCAGAGCAGGAGGCTGATGAAGAGGTAATCCATGGTGCCGTTGGGGGCATCGGGAAGGAAGCGCATCAGGTCGATCGACACCTCCTCCTGTTGCGCGCCCAGCCAGAGGTTGGCAAAGGCGATCAGGCGCCCCTCCTGGCGGACCAGGGCAACGGGATTGGCCTGGAGATACTCCGGCTGGAAAAAACCAAGGGAAAAGCCCTTTTCCCGGGCCCTTTTCCCGGAAAGCCAGGTATCGGAGACCTGGCGCAGTTCCGGGAGCAGGGCGGCAACAGCAGCGGCATCGTCGACGATGGCAAAGGAGCAGCCCTCTTTTTCCAGCTTGCGGTGGGAGTAGCGCAGGCCGCTGCGGGCCTTGCCCTCCAGGGAAAACCGTTGCAGATCAACCCGTGCCTCTTCCCCGATCTTGAGCAGGGTCAGCCCGAGGTCGAGGTAAAGATAAAGGGTATCGTGGCCGACCTCGTAGAAAACCGGCCAGCCCTCGGCCTGTTCGCAGAGTTCGCGGAACCGCCACATCAATTCCTGGTGTTCTTCCAGGGGACCGATGGGATCGCCCATGGCGATCCAGCTTCTCCCTTCAACCGCATACATGATAAAGGCGGTCCGCGCCTCGTTGAACAGCAAGGTCTTGTCGCCGAGCAGGGCCAGGTTGGCAACGGTCTGCGGGCTGGCGGCGATAATCGCCCGGGCCTGCTCCAGATCCGTAACGCTCACCCCCTGTTCCGGCTGGCGCAGCGGCCTGAGCAGACGGGCAAAGGCAAAGAGCAGCAAAAGGACCGAGGCACCGACCATGGCCCGGAGGAAACGGGGCGCATTGCTGTCCACCGCAAAGCGCCACCACAGGTTGTGGGAATACTCCACATGCTTATAGGCAAAAAATCCCAGCCACAGGGTGCAGCCCATCACCAGCAGAATGAGGAGTATCCATTTCCTGCTCAAGGGTTCGTTGAGCAGGGAGGAACGGCGGTAAAAACTGCGGCGGCAGGGCAACAGGGCCAGCAGCATCAGCCCCAGGAGGGTGGCCTCCTCAAAATCAGCCCCCTTGAGCAGGGACAGGATCGATCCACCCGCCAGGAGGATCACCGAGAGCAGGTAGGCCCCGTCCAGGCGCCGCTGCAATCCCCAGGCCACCACCAGCAATCCGGCCCCGGTGAGGCTGCCGAGAAAATGGGAGATCTCCAGCACCGGCAGGGGAAGAAAATCCTGCAGCCACTGCAACCGGTGGGGAATGGCGGGGGTGGCCCCCGAAAAGAGGAGAATCGCACCGCCGGCAAGGGTTGAGGCCGCCAGGAGCTGCGGGGTCAGGGAGCGTGCCAGGCGGCCCATGGCCCTGACGACCTGGCCGGCCATGGTCCGTTGACGGAAGAATTCAAGGCCGCCCAGCAGGAGGCTGGCAGCGGCAAGCGGCAGGAAGTAATACACGGCCCGGTAGAGCATCAGGCTGCCGGCCAGGGCGTCCAGGGGCACGGTGGGCAGGCTGACCAGGATCAGGGACTCGAACACGCCCAGCCCGCCCGGGACATGGCTGATCAGGGCCACCACCTGGGCGAGGAGAAAAATCCCCAGCAGATGGAGCAGGGAGATAGGGGCGGAGGCGGGGAGAAGCACGTACAGCACGCTGCCCGCCAGCAGCCAGTCGATCATGCCGACCAGGATCTGGGACCAGGCCAGGGCCGGCCGGGGCAAGGGCAATTGCCAGCCGCCCAGGCGCAAGGGTTTGGGGCGCAGGGAAACCGCGGCCAGATAACCGGCCACCAGCATCAGCAGAATCCATCCCAGAGGCTGGACCGAAGCAAAGGGCAGGTGGAATTTGGCCGGCAGTTGCAGCGGCTCCACCAGAAAGGTCAGGCCGCCGCTGGCACAGACGCCGAGCCAGAAGGTGGCCACGGTAAAGGAGATCACCCGGGCGATCTCTTCGGTGGAAAGGCCCCAGGCCGAGTAGAGCCGGTAGCGGATCGAACCCGCCGCCAGCAGGGACAGGCCGATATTGTTGCTGAAGGCGTAGCTGATGAAGGAGGTCAGAACCACCTTGCCGGTTCCCAGGGGATGCTGCACATAACGGATGGCCAGGAGGTCGTAGCCGGTCATGACGAGGTAGCTGAGCCCGGTCAGGCCGAGGGCGCCGGCGATCTGCCGGGGATGCAGGGCATGGAGCTGGCGAACGATGTCGTGGTAGTGGAACTCGCTCAAAGAGTGGTGGAGGAGCCATAAGGCACCGGCAAACAGGGCCAGGGCAAGCAGCGGTATGAACATCCGCAGGTGTATTGATCGTTGCATCATTCTCTTCAAAGGGTCGGTTCCATCCATGACCGGGAAGTCCCGGGCAGAATCCGGATCGGAAGCGGCAGGGACTTGGTTGGGCGGGCTTGATCTTGACAATTTCAGCCTAGCAAACCGCCGGAGTTATGGCAATGGCGGACGCTTCCCTCAGCGGCTTCGTCTGATGCCGGGATTGTTTGCGTGCAACTTTTTCTGTGACCTTCGCCTGAAAGACTGCTATAGATGCCTGTTCCCGGCGAAGTGCATGCCGCAGGAGGCAGATCTTCCTGAGCCGGAGCAATATGTTGCCTCTCTTGTGATGACCCGATGCGTTTTTTCCCGCTTATCCTTCACGAAGCCGCCGTTCTTCTCCGCCTGACCGGACCGCTTCTGCTGGCCCAGTTGTCGCAGACGGCCATGGGCTTTGTCGATACGGTCATGGCCGGACGATTTTCCGCAGTCGACCTGGCGGCGGTGGCCGTGGGCTCGTCGATCTTCTTTCCGGTCTACCTCTTTCTCATCGGCCTGCAGAATGCGGTGACGCCGCTGGTGGCCCAGGCCCACGGCCGGGGGGACAGGGACGGCATCCGCTCCTCGATCCGGCTGGGCATGGTGGTGGGCCTGGCGGCCGGCCTGGTGCTCATGCCCCTGCTCTGGTGGATGCAGCCCTTTATGGTCTGGTTGGGAGTGAGCGCGGAGGTGATTCCCATCACCAGCCGCTACCTCTTTGCCGTTTCCTGGGGGCTGCCGCTGGGCGGGATTTTCTACGGGCTCAAGGGCGGAGGCGACGGCCTGGGCCGGACCCGGCTGTCGATGTTTGCCGGTTTCCTGGGCCTGGGAGTGAACATCCTGGCCAATTATATCTTGATTTACGGCAAGTTGGGGTTGCCTTCCCTGGGCGGGGCCGGCTGCGGCTGGGCGACCTCCGCCTCCATTCTCGCCATGTTGGTGATCATGGCCTTCCTCCTGCATCGCAGCCGAATCGGGGGAACCGCACGGCTGTTTGCCGCCGGTAACAACGGGGCAGGTACGGCTTCGGGCGGCACCGGTTCCTTTTTGCGCCTCGGCCTGCCCATGGGCATCACCATGTTCATCGAATGCTCGATCTTCACCGTCATCGCCCTGTTCATCGCCAAACTCGGGGCCCAGGTGGTGGCCGCGCACCAGATCGCGCTCAACTTCACCTCCATGCTCTACATGCTGCCCTACAGCCTGGCAACGGCCCTGACCGTGCGGGTCGGTTTCACCATCGGCCGCAGGCGGGT
>JBFWIP010000067.1:7193-9022 GCA_050255935.1 Desulfobulbus sp. | reverse complement strand
TAGTCCACGCCGATCTCGTAAACCGCCTTGGCCCCGCCTTCCTCATGGGCCTTCATCAGGGCGTTGACCAACCGGCCCGGAATGCGGGCATTGCACATTTCAAGGATAAAGCGCAGCGAACCCAGGTTGCGGATGGGCAGGATGCCCGGCACGATGGGCACGTTCACCCCACGGGCGCGCAGCCGTTCGACATAGTCGAAATAGACCCGGTTGTCGAAATAGAGTTGGGTGATCACGAAATCCGCGCCGCACTCCACCTTGCGCCGCATGACCTCGAGATCGGCGGAAAAGGAGGGCGCCTCGGCATGGGCTTCGGGAAATCCGGCCACGCCGATGGCCAGTTGCGGGTGATGGGCGCGGATATAGCTGACCAGATGTTCGGCATGGGGAAAGTTGGCAAACAGTTCCGCGTCGGTGCCGTTGAAACCGGCCGGCCGATCCCCGCGCAGGGCGAGCACGTTTTCAATGCCCAGTTGCTTGACCGCGCCGAGGAAGCCGTCGATCTTGTCCTTGTCCGCCGTTACCCCGGTGAGGTGGGGCATGATCTCGAATCCGCAGGTCTGGATCAGCTGTTCGCAGATCTCCAGGGTGTTGGACTGGGTCGATCCGCCGGCGCCGTAGGTGACCGAGACAAAAAGGGGTTGCAGTTGCCTCAACTCCTTGGCCACTTCGAGAAAAGCCGGCCACTCCTCCTTCTTTCTGGGCGGAAAAAATTCCAGGGAAACAAAAGGTGTATGCGTTCTGATCAACTGAGGAATCTGCATCCCCGTACTCCTTGTCGTTGAATTTGCGATGCGCCGAAATTACTTAAGCGGATTTCTTTGCACCTTCACCACTAAATATCCCGCCGGCAAAGGCCGATACGTATTTCAGGAACGTTTCTCGTTTACCATGGAGGGTAAACCATGACCGCACGCCAAGCGATTCACATCCTGATGCTCAGCCCCTGTTATTGGCTGATGAGCCTCCCGGACCGCAAACAGTTGATCCACGAATTCCGCCTTGCCTTTGCCACGGCATGGCCGCCCGATTCAGGGCCGCGTCACCGGGAATCGGCCGAATAAGCGGGGCTGGCGATCAGCGCCTCCTGTTCTTCTTCCCGCCCCACAGCGGGTCCTGTCCGAACCGGGCCTGCCACCAATCCTCGGGATCATAAATGTCGAGTTCATCCTCAGCTCCTTTTTCCCGCCGCAAGGGGAAGCGGTACCCCTCACAGTAACGGAGCAGGATTTCATAAGCCTCGGTGAGGCGGTACATCTGCTCGCCGCTCTTGCCACCACCACCGGTGTCCGGATGATGGAGCTTGCTGAGGCGGTGAAAGGCCCGCTTGATCTCGGCCAGCGTGGCCCGATCCTCCAGGCCCAGCACCCGGGCCGCCTGTTCGATGGCCTGCCATTCCCCGGCGTTCACGTTTCAGCCTCTGCCTTCCTTTTCCACGATTTTTCGGTCCCGCGCAGCAGTCGGCCTATATTCTGGTAATGCTTGATCCAGATCATGGCAACCAGAAAGCCCGCCAGCCACAACTTCCAGGCGGGGGCATGAAGCAGGGACAGCCAGATGAGGATCGAACCCGAGCCCAGAAGCGAACCCAGGGAGACAAAGCCGGAAAAGTACACTGAGGCGATAAAAACCGCCAGGCAGCCAAGCACGGCCAGCGGCGCCAGATACAAAAAAGCGCCCAGGGCGGTGGCCACGCCCTTGCCCCCCTTGAATCCGAGGTAGACCGGAAACATGTGCCCCAGCACCGAGGCCGCGCCGCAGAGGGCGATGACCGGCTCCGGCCCGGAGGTTCCCTGCAGCAGCCGGGCGGCAATGAACATCGGCAGAAA
>JBFWIP010000067.1:0-7093 GCA_050255935.1 Desulfobulbus sp. | reverse complement strand
CCCCCTTGAATCCGAGGTAGACCGGAAACATGTGCCCCAGCACCGAGGCCGCGCCGCAGAGGGCGATGACCGGCTCCGGCCCGGAGGTTCCCTGCAGCAGCCGGGCGGCAATGAACATCGGCAGAAAGCCCTTGAGCAGGTCGCATAGCAGCGTCAGGGCGCCCATCTTTTTTCCCAACAGGCGGGCGACATTGGTGGCGCCGATATTTTTGCTGCCCTCGGCGCGGATATCGATGCCGCTGCTTCGGGACAGGACCAGTCCAAAGGGGATGGCGCCGAGCAAGTAGGAGAGGACAATGCAGAGGAATCCGATGCTGTTCATAGGCGTGTTGTGTGGTTGTTACGGGAGCGGTGGTCAGGCCTTGTTGTGTCGAAAAATCATTTCCAGTTCACAGGCCGCGGCATAGGCGCCGATTTCCTCCTGCAGCAGCCGGACATAGGGACAGTCCACCACCGCCAAAAGGGACTGGCGCAGACGAAAGGCTCTCCGGCCGCCCTCCTCCATGGGTTCCAGCATGTAGGGGAAGATCTGCGGCCGACGGCAGACTTGGGGCCTATCCGGATAAATATGGCAGCGGCCAAGCGCCTCCAGGTGGGGGCAGCGGCTCCCGGTGGGCAGAATCAGGCTCCATCCGGAACGCCAACGGATCAGCACCGGATCAGGGCGCCAGTAAAAATCGTGGCCTTCCACCTGCAGGGGTGGTTCGTCGTCGATCCGGGATGCGCGCGAGGCCGGGGTATCGATCCGTTCCAGGGGAAAATGGACCGCCTCACCCGGTTGCAGGGGAATCTCGAAGTAGTCCTGCCGCATCTCCGCCTCCGGGCCGACGCAGCACAGGGTGCAGTTGCAGGGGGCGCAGAGGAGGCTGTTGATTGGCTCCAGTTCGCGGATGAGGACATCCTGGGCGATCAGGGCCGTGGCCGCGGTCAGGGCGTCGACCGGATTGTTGTCCACATCCACCACCTGTTGCTCCGGGGGCTTGCCGGCCTTGAAGTCGGCCAGGGGCCGGAGCAGATCGGCATAGGGCTGGAGGATGCCGACCGGGTCGGCATAGGTGGCGAAACCGGTTTCAATGTCGGCCGGCATCTGACTGATCACCTCGTCCACCGTGGCAAAATCACCGGTCAGGTAAAGAAACTGGACCATGCCGATCAGCGGCAAAACCGGCTGTGCCAACAGGGCCGTCCCCTCGTGTAATGCGTCCTTGTCAAGCATGGTGCTCCTTTAAAGTTTGGCCCGCACCCTACACAAAAAAACGCCGAAAAACAAGCGGGCACAAGAGGACAAACCTGTGGGAGCCCGTGCAGACAGCTTTACTTTACCCGGCAAACTGATTACATACCCAAAAAACGAATTTCCCTTAAAAAACGGTGCCCGGCACCAGGATGCGATAGAATCATGGCCATTCGAGAAATTATTACCTACCCACACCCGGTGCTCCGCCAGAAGGCGGAAACCATCACCGAGTTCAACGAGGAACTGAAAACCCTGATCGAGGACATGGTGGACACCATGTACAAGGCGCCCGGCGTCGGCCTGGCCGCCAACCAGATCGGGATTGCCCGCCGGCTGGTGGTGGTCGACCAATCCGCCCAGGAGGACGAGCGTAACTTCATTGCCCTGCTCAACCCCGAAATCTCCCTGGGCGAGGGTTCGGTGGTCCAGGAAGAGGGCTGCCTGAGCGTGATCGATTGCTACGCCAAGGTGAAGCGCTACCGGAAAATCCATGTCGTTGCCCAGGACATGGACGGCAAGCCGCTCGAATTCGACGCCGAGGACCGCTTCGCCCGCATCATCCAGCACGAGGTCGACCACCTTCTCGGCACCCTGTTCATCGACCACCTCAGTACCCTCAAACGGACGATGTACAAGAAGAAACTGAAAAAGATCCTCAAGGATCAGCAATGAGCCACCCCCTGAAGATCGTGTTCATGGGCACCCCGGATTTCGCGGTGCCCTCGCTCCGGGCCCTGATCGATTCGGACCACGAGGTCGCGGCCGTGGTCTGCCAGCCCGACCGCCAGCGTGGCCGGGGCAAGGTCCTCAGCCCGCCGCCGGTCAAGGTCCTGGCCGGCGAGCACAACCTCCCGGTCCTGCAACCCGGTTCCGTGCGCACCGACGAATTTTTCGAGCAGTTGCGCACCATTGCCCCCGATCTCCTGGTGGTGGTGGCCTACGGCAAAATCCTGCCGGTGCGCCTTTTGCAATTGCCCCGGCTGGGGGCGATCAATGTCCATGGATCGATTCTGCCCAAGTATCGCGGCGCGGCCCCGATCCAATGGGCGGTGATCAACGGCGAGGCCGAGAGCGGCATCACCATCATGCAGATGGATGCGGGCATGGATACCGGCGACATCCTCCTGATTGAACGCACCCCCATCGGCCCGCAGGAAACCGCCGGCGAACTGTTCGACCGCCTCTCCGCAATGGGGGGCGCCACCCTGGTTGCGGCCGTCGACCAATTGGCCGCCGGTGGGCTTACCCGCCAGCCCCAGGACCATGCCCGGGCCACGACCGCCCCCATGCTGACCAAGGAAATGGGGCATATCGACTGGAACCTGCCCGCCCGGAAGCTGCAAAGCCTGATTCGCGGCCTGGATCCCTGGCCTTCGGCCTACGGCTTCATCGAGGGTAAACGCTACCGTTTTTTCCACCCGGAGGTCGTTCCCATCCGCGCCACCGGGGAACCCGGCACCATCTGCCGCGCCGACGCCCAGGGGCTCCTGGTGGCCACCGGCGAAGACTGCCTGCTGCTGCGTGAAATCCAGCCCGAGGGGAAAAAACGGATGGAGGTGGCCTCCTGTCTCCGCGGCACCCCCATTCCCCCATTGGTCCGGATCGACTGATGCTCGCCTATCTCGACTGCTTCTCCGGGGTCAGCGGCAACATGCTGCTCGGCGCCCTGCTCGATGCCGGGTATTCCGAAAGCTCGCTCCGCGAGACCCTGGCCCATCTGCCGCTCCACGGCTGTGCCCTGACCATCGGGCAGCAAACCCTTAACGGCTTTGCCGCCACCCGGGTGGTGGTGGAGGGGCACGGGCATGACCACCACGGCCACCATCATCCCCATCGCAGCCTGGACGAGATCAGCCGGCTGCTGGGCCAATCCTCCCTGCCGGCACCGGTGTGCGACCGGGCCCTGGCGGTGTTCACCCGTCTGGCCGAGGCCGAGGCCGCCGTCCACGGCACCGCCATCGAGACGATCCACTTCCATGAGGTGGGCGCAATGGATGCCATGATCGATATTGTCGGAGTGGTGGCCGGTTGCGTCTATCTGGGGATCGACCGCCTGGTCTGCTCGCCGCTCCCCATGACCCGCGGCTGGGTCCGCTGCGCCCACGGCGAGATCCCCCTGCCCGCGCCGGCGGTCTGCCGCCTGCTGGACGGTGTTCCGGTCTACGGGCTCGATCTGGACCAGGAACTGGTCACCCCCACCGGTGCGGCCCTGGTGCGGGAGTTGGCCGCCGGTTTCGGCCCCCTGCCGCCGATGCGGCTTGTCCGTACCGGCTACGGTGCCGGGACCCTGGTGCGCAGTGACGGACGGCCCAATCTGCTGCGACTGATGCTCGGCCAGGCCACTGAGGTGGCCGAGGCCCAGCAGGTGGAGGTGATCGAGACCCATCTCGATGACTGGAATCCGGAATTCTGGCCCCATGTCAGCGAACAACTGATGCAGGCCGGGGCGCTCGATGTCTGCCTCGTTCCCGTGCAGATGAAAAAGGGGCGCCCGGGTTTCCTTTTGCGGGTGATTGCCGAGGCGTCCGTCCGTCCGTCGCTGACGGACCTCATCTTCCGCGAAACCAGTGCCATCGGCCTGAGGCTCCGCCGCGAGGACCGGCTGACCCTGCCACGGAAGACCGTCACCGTCAGCACCCCCTGGGGCGAACTCCCGGCCAAGGCCATCACCACAGCCATGGGGACGGTCATCGCCCCGGAATACGAAGTCTGCCTCCGGGTGGCGCAGGAACACCATCTGCCGCTGCGGGAGGTGTACGTCGCCTTTCGCCGTTTTTCCTCCTCTTCAAGCTGAGCTGCCATGGATCGTCTCTACATGTTCATCGCCACCGGAGCCTACAGTGGCTACCTGCCCATTGCTCCCGGTACCTGGGGCTCCGCGGTCGGCGTCCTCCTCTGGTGGGCCCTGGCGCGCTTGCCGCTCGCCCCCTATTGGGCCGCCGTCGGTGTGCTTTTCGTGGCCGGGGTGGTCAGTGCCGGGGCCGCGGAAAAGATCGTCGACCGCGGCGATCCCGGCCTGGTGGTCATCGACGAAATCGTGGGCCAATTGATCACCTTGGGGCTGGCGCCGCTGCATCCCTGGGCCGCTTTGGCCGGATTTGTGCTTTTCCGGATTTTTGATATACTCAAACCATTCCCGGCCAACTGGGTGGACAACCACCTCCACGGTGGCCTGGGTATCATGCTGGATGACGTCATCGCCGGTTGCTATGCCCTGCTGGTGTTGCAGCTCGGCCTCTGGACGATCAAGCTTCTTTAGATAGAATGCAAAAGCCTCTTCCACGGGGCCGGAGAATTTCCATGGACGGGATCATCGACATCCATACCCACGCCTTTCCCGACGGGATCGCCCGTATCGCCATCCCGGTGCTTGAACGGGAGGGGAACATCAAGGCCTATCGCAACGGCACCGTGGCCGATCTCCTTGATTCCATGGATCAAGGGGGGGTCGAACGTTCCGTCGTCTGTTCCATCGCCACCCGGCCCGAACAATTCCAGCCCATCCTTAAGTGGTCCAAGGAAATCCGCTCCGATCGCATCATTCCCTTTCCCTCGCTCCACCCGGAAGATCCCGACCTGCTCGATCACCTGCAGATCCTCCACGACGAGGGCTTCAAGGGGGTGAAGATGCACCCCTATTACCAGGACTATTTCCTGGACGATGCCAATCTCTTTGCCCTGTATGAACGGATGAGCGAGTTGGGCATGATCCTGGTGATCCATGCCGGCTACGATATTGCCTATCCCCGCATCCGCCGGGCCGATCCGCAACGGATTCTCGATGTCTGCCGCCAGTTTCCCCAACTCAAGATGATCGCCACCCACCTCGGCGGCTGGGACGAGTGGGAGGATGTGCGGACCTTGCTCACCGGCGAGCCGATCTATATGGAAATCTCCTTTGCCCTGGATTTTCTCGATCAGATCCGGCTGCGGGATATCCTCCTCAACCACCCGCCCGAATACCTCCTGTTCGGCACCGACTGCCCCTGGACCGACCAGGCCACCACCCTGAAAATGCTCTCCAAACTTGGCCTGCCCGACAGCCTGTTTGCCATGATGGTCAGCGGCAACGCCCGCCGCCTGCTCAACCTCTGAGCATCAACCGGATGCAGTCCATCGTCCTTCTTCCCAAGGGACTTTGTGCATGAACACCGTGGTCGTCGGTATCGGCAACCCCTATCTCCAGGATGATCGCGCCGGGGTGCTGGTGGTGGAACGGCTTGCGCAGGAGGGAATTCCCTGCCGCACGGAGGTGGTCTTCACCGTGGGCCTTGAGGTGCTGGACAGGATCAAGGGCTGCGACCGGGCGATCATCGTCGATGCCTGCATGCTCGGCAACGAACCGGGCTCCATCCTGGAAATGGGCGTGGACGACATCTTCACCTCCCCTTCCCTGGCGCACTCCCATGCGCTCACCCTGGGCACGACCCTGAAAACCGGGCAGGTCTGTTTTCCCGAGGAGATGCCCGCCGAGATCCACATCCTCCTGATCGAGGTCAGGGAGATCAAGGCGTTCAGCCGGCAGATGTCGCCCGAGGTGGAACGGGCCGTGGAGGAGGTGGTCGGGCGGATCAAGGCCCTGGTCGAGGACAGGGAGGGGATCGGCCCGAAGTAGACGAGGGAGTGAAAGGTGTCACCCCATCGGCGACGAGCCCATGCGGCGCTGGCTGTAGATCTTGTCGATCTGCCGGGCATAGCGGGCGGTTATCCGCTCGCGGATCAGTTTCAGCGTTGGGGTGAGCAGCCCATTGTCAATGGTCCACTCCTCGCGCAGCAGCACGACGCCGCGGATCCGCGCCGTTACCGGGAAATCGTGAAGCAGGGTGCTCCCCAATCACGGGAAAACAGGGTATGCTTTGGGGCAACCTTCTCCCAAAAGGTCTTTGGATAAACGCCCCTTCATCAACAGCGAACATTGAATCATGATGCCGGATACGCACCTTCCGCCAAACCTCTGCCCGGAACAGGCCAGCCCCATTCTCCCTTTTCTCTTCCAGGATATTCTTGGCAACATCCCCGCGTTGCTCACCGTTTTCGACAGTCATTTTTCGCTCGTCTATACCAACAATCTGCCATTGGACGAGGTCGACGATCAGAAACGGACCAATCAGGCCCTTTATCGGGCCTTTTATGGACAAGGTGAAAACAACCGACACTATGAGCCGTTGGTCGCGGAGGTATTCGAAACCGGCAAAGCCTGTCATGCGGAACGCTACCTCCCGGACTTCGGCCACATTGAGATCTACTCTTTTCCCTTTTCCACCAACAAGGGAGAGGTTGCGTTTGTCGGTCAACATCTGCGCAATATCGAGGAAAAGCACCGGGTGGAAGAGGCCCTCAGCGGTGCCAATCAAATGCTTGAGGCCATCATCGAAGCAGCGCCGCTCGCTCTGATCGCCCTGGATCATGACCTGAACCTGAGGCTGTGGAATCCCGCCGCGGAACAAATGTTTGGCTGGAAAAAGGAGGAGGTCCTCGGGCGGATGTATCCCATTGTCAACGAGTCCCTGAAAAAGGAAGTGTGGGAAAACATCCAGCGGTTGCAAAAAGGCGAGACGCGTCGGTCCCTGGAAACCCAGCGCATGCATAAAAATGGTACCCTGATCGATGTCAGCCTGTCCACGGCGCCGATGTGCGATCGGCACGGCGCCACCATCGGCTACATGGCGATCATAGCCGACATCCGGGAACGGAAACGTGTCCAGGAGGCCCTGCGCCAATCGGAGATGAATTATCGCACCATCTTTGATGCGGCCAATGACGCGACCTTTGTCTTTGATCCGGAAAACGGTGCCATGCTCGATGTCAACCGGAAGATGTGCGAAATGTACGGCTACGAGCGCGAGCAGGTGCTGC
>JBFWIP010000066.1:0-12944 GCA_050255935.1 Desulfobulbus sp. | reverse complement strand
CCCATCTGCACAGCCTGGATCTGGTGGTGGGTTTCAACAACAAGCGTTTTGACAACCAGGTGCTCGCTGGCTACGGCGGCCATGACCTCGCGGCCCGGCCCACCGTGGACATTCTCGAGCACGTCAAACACCGGCTGGGCTACAGGCTAAGCCTCAACAACCTGGCGGAAAACACCCTGGGCATCAAGAAATCGGCGGACGGCCTGATGGCGCTCAAATGGTACCGCGAGGGCCGGATCGACAAGATTATCGACTACTGCCGCCAGGATGTCGAGGTAACCAGGAATCTCTTTCTCTTCGGCCTGGAGCACTGCTATCTGCTGTTCCAAAACAAGGCGGGCAGCCAGGTGCGCTGCCCGGTCGATTTCCAGTCGGCGTTATAACCTCCCGTTTCCCTGGCATTCCGTGACCATATACGGCACGAATGCCGACCGTTCCCTTCCCCGAAAAAATGTGACTCATCGTTCCCCTGCTCACGATCTTTGCTTTACGTCGCCCCCCGCGTCCCCCTATAATAAATCATCAGCAACCTTCCCTTGCCCCCGGCACGCTCATGTGCCGTGCCCCGTGAAGAGGAATGCCCCCATGGACCACAGCAATCCCATTAAATTCCCCGCCGGTCTGCTCCATAAGATGCAGCAACTGGCACTGCGGATGCGGGCACTCCTGGGGCCGACCCTATCCGTTCTTCCCTCCCAAAGCCCCGCAGGCAGCGCCGTCCCCGATCCGGCTTCGAAAACGGGTGACAAACGACGGCATCCGCGGGTTGCCCTGGACAACATCACCGTCCATGTCACCGATGGTTGCCTCTTTGCCACCGCCATGCTGAAAGACATCTCTCCAAACGGGCTTTGCCTGTGCAACCTCCCGGAACAACTCTACGATAACGCCGGGAAACTGACCGTTTTCTCCAGTGACAATCCGGGGCTCCCGGTTCTGCAGATCGAACCGCGTTGGCAGCAGACCGGATGGCGCGGAAAAACCATCGGCGCGGTCATTCTCAACGCCACCGATGCCTGGCGGCTCTTTTTCGTCCACACCGCCGGTCAATTCAGCCTGTAGGCACCCGCCCGAAAAAGGCCGCGCGTTCCCCGGATTGTCTTTCCCCGGGAAAATGGTTATATATTCAATATATCCGATTCGCCCCGGGTTGCCCTTCTTCCCTCTTGCCTCTGGAGGTGCTGTATGAGTGACTGGAAACGGATGATCATCGCCGTCGATGAATCTCCCCGCTCGATGAATGCCGTCGAGTACGTCGGCAGTATCGCAGGGCATCTTGCCGACATCCACCTCTGCCTGCTGCATATCTATCCCGAACCACCGCCCGGCTACTATCAGTCCGGGGCTACCCTCGACGATTACCGGACCGAACAGGAGGAACGGGCCAAAATGACCTTTGGCCAGGCCAAAAAAATCCTCCAGGGCCACGGGGTCGCCCCCCATGCCATTACCTCCCACTGCCAGATGGCCGGCGGCCAATCGATCAGCTCCGCCATTCTCGAGCTGCAGACGGAAGAACATTTCGGCACCATCGTGGTGGGCAAGCGCGGCATTTCCAAGGCAGAGGAATTTCTCTTCGGCTCGATTTCCAACGCACTGATCCATAACGGCCGTGACATTGCGGTCTGGGTGATCGGTTGATGGCCGCCTATACGGGGGTGTCCGCCCTTCCCCAGCAGGCGGCCGCAAACCTCGCCAACCATCGGGTCACCCGCAGCCTGCGCCGGCCCTCGAGGGTCTATACGGATACCACCGACTTCACCTCCATCGATTACGGCGATGTGATCAGCGTCGAACACCGCCATTTCCTGATCACCTCCTACACCAAGGAAGGCCGGTTCGGGGTCGACGAACAGATCAAGCCGTGGGTACCCAAGGTGGTGGATCTGGATTCCATGGAGCACTACATCCTCAAGTTGGAATTCAAGGAAACCTTTGATATGCGTTTGGGCCAGTTCTCGGTCACCTGTTACCGCAGCCCGGAAAAGGAGGCCCGCATCCTGGAGTTGGTGCGGGGGCGAGCCCACTTCATGCAGGGCCGCACCCTGGTGGACACCGAGGGCAACCTGGTCCGGGTCCTGGAACCGGTGAACGGCAACCGGCTCGACAAGGTGATTCACAGCGACATCAGCCACCAACAGTACTTTGCCGAGGATTTGCCCCAGATCCTCAAACAATTTTTGGGCTGCCTGCAGGGCATTGCCTTCCTCCATCAACACGGCTTTCGCCATGGCGACATCCGCCGCGACCATATCTTTGTCGACCGCAACACTGGTCTCTACTTCTGGATCGATTTCGACTACGATTTTTATCTGCCGGAAAAACCCTTTGCCCTCGATCTGTACGAGCTGGGCAATATCCTCATCTATCTCACCGGCCGCGGCGACTACCATCCCCGGGAAATCCTGGCTGATCCGCTGCTCGGGCCGCAGGTGGCCGACGCCCTGACCCCGGGGGATTTTGCCCTGCTGGTCCGGAACCGGGTAGTCAACCTGCAAAAACTCTTTCCCTACATCCCCGACACGCTCAACAACATCCTGCTTCATTTCTCCGCCGGCACGGATATCTTCTACGAGAGCGCCGAGGAGATCCATACCGACCTGGAAACCGCCCTCGCCCACTGGGGGCGGTGACCCGGCCGCCCTTCCCTGCGGTCGGGTTTCGATAAAGGTTTCCATAATGCAGCATCAATGCTATAGTGGCGGGCCAATCATCAAACCGCCGCTGAACGCACAAGCCAACCGGCGGCTATTCCATCTTTTTTCACTTTCCCTCCAACCGGTTTTTCCAGGAGACGTTCCGGCAACCTGTTGATGTGGGCAACGCAGGCACTATGGAAGAAAAACTCGACATTCCCAACGTACGGCAACGGATCGACCAAATCGACGACACCATCCTGGAACTCCTGAAAGAGCGCCTTGGGTGTGCCAAGACCATCGGCATGCTCAAAAGCGAGACCAACCGGGCCAAATGGGACCCCCAGCGCGAACTGGAGATATATGACCGGTTGCGCAAAAACAACAACGATATCTTTCCCTACAAGGCCCTGCGTTCCATCTTTCACGAGATCATCACCACCTGCCGCCTGTCGCAGCGCAAGGCCATCGTGGCCTATCTCGGCCCGGAGGCCACCTTCACTCATCTGGCCGGTGTCAAATATTTCGGCCAGAGCGCCGAATACCAGTCCATGGAATCCATTGCCGAGGTGTTCGAGGAGGTGGAAAAAGAGCGGGTCCAGTATGGTATCGTGCCGGTGGAGAATTCCATTGAAGGCGCGGTCACCTACTCGCTGGACGCCTTTCTGCGCTACAAGGTCCAGATCTGCGGGGAAATCCAGTTGGCCATCACCCATAACCTGGTCTGCCGTTCGGGCAATATCGAGGATATCCAAACCGTGGCCTCCCACTCCCAGCCACTGGCCCAGTGCCGCCACTGGCTGCGGAAGCACCTGCCCAAGATACCGACCCTGGAGGTCTTCTCCACCGGCGCCGCGGCCCAGATGGCCGCCAACAACCCCAATGTCGGCGCCATTGCCAGCAGCCTTGCCATCTCCACCTACGGCCTGCAGATGGTGGTCCGGGGCATCGAGGATTACCAGGGCAACACCACCCGCTTCCTGGTTATCGGCCGCAAATCGCCCAAGAAGAGCGGCCGCGACAAGACCTCCATCCTGATCGGCCTGATCAACCGTCCCGGCGCGCTCAACGAGATCCTCACCATCCTCTCGGCCAAAAATATCGACCTGGCGAAAATCGAATCCCGCCCGACCAAGGACAAGCAGTGGAAATACCTGTTCTTCCTCGACATGATCGGCCACATCGAAGATCCGGTCATTCACGAGGCATGCAATATCCTCAAACAGATCTGCGCCTACTACGAAGTGCTCGGTTCCTACCCACGGGCCGATGACGTTGACCTGAACGGGACCTCGGACTGATCGATCCGGCAGTCGAGTTATTGCCCTTATGTGTGCCCTCCTCAGCTGCCAGGGTCTTGCCAAGGCCTTCGGCGCCCAAAGCCTCTTTTCTGGCGTCACCCTCATGGTTGACGCCGGTGATCGTGTCGGCCTGATCGGCCCCAACGGATCGGGAAAATCGACCCTGCTCAAAATCCTGTGTGGCTTGGCACAGCCGGACAGCGGCACGGTATTCACCCAGAAGCTGATCCGGATCGGTTATGTGGCCCAGGACGACAGCTTTGATGAGGAAGCCGGCTGTGCGGACAATCTCTTGCAGGCCGTCCGCTCCTTCGATATCGACGCGGCCGAACAGTACAACCGGGTGCATGCCCTGTTGAGCCGGGGAGGCTTCAGCGATCCGGAACAACCGGTGCGCCTGCTCTCCGGCGGCTGGCGCAAACGGCTCGCCCTCTGCCGGGCCCTGGTCACCCGGCCCGAGGTCCTGGTCATGGACGAACCGACCAACCACCTGGACATCGAGGGCATTCTCTGGCTGGAAAAACTGCTGGCCGCCAACATTCCGGAAAGCCCGAGCGCCTTTCTCCTCGTCAGCCATGACCGCCGCTTTCTCGAAAACACCGTCAACCGGGTTATCGAACTGGCCCCGGTCTATCCGGAAGGTTCGTTTCAGGTCCGCGGTACGTACAGCGATTTTCTCGAAAAGAAGTCCGACTATCTCCTCCAACGGCAAAACCTGGAGGAACGGCTGGCCAACAAGGTCCGCCGCGAAACCGAATGGCTGCGGCGCGGCCCCAAGGCGCGGACCAGCAAGGCCCGCTACCGCATCGAGGAGGCCGGGCGGCTCCAGGATGAATGGGGGGAAGTCCGTTCCAGAAACCGCAGTGTCGGCCAGGTCGGCATCGCCTTTGAGGGGACGCAGCGGAAGACCAAAAAACTGCTGGTGGCTCAGGGGATCGGCAAGGGATACGACCAGAGCCTTCTCTTCTCCGATCTCGACATCACCCTTTCCCCGGGAACGCGGCTGGGGCTGTTGGGCCGGAACGGCTGCGGCAAATCCACCCTGATGCAGCTTCTCGCCGCCGCAGACGACGAGACCGGCGCCAAACCGGATCAGGGCACCATCGCCACCGCCGAAGGGGTGCGCATTGTCAGCTTTGATCAACGCCGGGAACAACTCGATACCGACGTCACCCTGCGCCGGGCCCTGGCCCCGGAGGGGGACAGCGTTCTCTACCAGGGACGGAGCCTGCACGTGGTTTCCTGGGCCAAACGGTTCCTCTTTCGGGCCGACCAGCTGGAAACCCCGGTCCACAGGCTCTCCGGCGGTGAACAGGCCCGGATCCTCATTGCCCGGCTGATGCTCCAACCGGCGGATATCCTCCTCCTCGACGAGCCCACCAACGACCTGGATATCCCTTCCCTGGATGTGCTTGAGGAAAGTTTGGGCGAATTCCCGGGCGCCCTGGTCCTGGTCACCCATGACCGTTTTCTCCTCTCCCGGGTCTGCAACCGGGTGCTCGGTTTCGACGGCCGGGGCAAGGCCGAATACTTTGCCGATTACGAGCAATGGCTCGACATGCTCCAGGAACGGGAACGCAGGGAAAACGCCGCCGCCAAGCCCTCGTCCGCCACCCAGGAAAAATCCGCCGCCAAATCCAAAGCCGGCAAACTCTCCTACATGGATCAACGCGAATACGACCAGATGGAGGAAAAAATCCTCGACCTCGAAGAGCAACTGGAAGGAGTGCAGCAGCGCATGGCCGATCCCGAGGTGATGGCCGATCCGGACCGGCTCCAGCAGTATTGGCGGGAGCAGCAGGACCTGCAGGCCGAAACCGACCGCCTCTACGACCGCTGGAACGAACTGGAGCGGCGCAAAGAGGAAGGCTGAGCACAGGTTTTCCGCCGTTTTCCCCTCTCCCCGCCCCTTGACGCCCGACACGACCAACCTTTTATTGCCTCCTGTCCGTTTTTTAGCATATATTAAATTATGCTGATCAGACAGTGTCTTTCCGGAAATGAGGATTTTCGTTCAAGCTCAAGGCCTGCAAAAAGAGTTTACCGCAGGGACCTGCTCGATGTTCCGATGATATGCCCTTGAACAAAAGACAAAAACCGGGCCGGTAACCGAGGAACGAGGCTCCGGAAAGACCATTTTTGGATGAACGCCAGATAACCCCAGATAACGGAGAACCACGCATCATCCCAGACAACAGGGGCAGCGGCGATCTTTCTCCCCACTGCGGCTCTTACCCGCCTCCCTTGCCCAAAAGGAGTCCACCATGCCCGTGACCAAGTGTACCACTGTTGCGGCGCTTTATTGCTTTCTGCTTCTCTCTTCCTGCCACCGGGAAGAGCTTCCCCTTCCCTGTACCGATCCTCTGGGCTGCGTTGTGATCGACGCAAAAGAACCCATCAAAATAGGGGTGTTACAATCACTTTCCGGGAAAACCGCACCCTTGGGACAGGAACAGCTCCGGGGCCTGGAATTGGCCTTGAACGAACGGCAACACATCCTTCTCGGGCATCCCATTGCCCTCCAGATCGAGGATACCGGCTGCACCGGCGAGGGAGGGGCCAATGCCGCCCTCAAGGTATTGGCCGATCCCCAGACCGTGGCCATATTCGGCACCACCTGCTCAAACGCCGCGGTCACCGTCTCCAAGGCCATGTCCGATACCGGCCTCAGCATGGTTTCCGGGAACAACAGCGCGCCCTTCCTCACCTCCATCGGCGATAAACGGGCTCCCTACTGGCAGCCGGGATATTTCCGCACCGCCCCCAACGAGGAGTATTCCGGACAGGCGGCCGCCTATTTTGCCTACCATCGCCTCGGTATTCGCCGGGCAGCCACCATCAATGACGGCGATATCTACACCCGCGGCCTGACCGAGGGATTTGCCCGCCTGTTCACCGAACTTGGCGGAAATATTGTTCTTGATGCAGCCATCGACAAAGGCGATCCGGAAATGGGCCCGGTCCTTGAGGCCGTCACCGAGGCAAGGGCGGAATTGCTGTTTTTCCCCCTGTTTCAACCCGAGGGCAACCACCTGCTCGCCAAGGCGCGAAAATCCCCCTCGCTCGCCAAGACCGTACTCATGAGCGACGGCGCCCTGATCGAGGATTCCTTCATCTCGGCCATGGGGGAGCTTGCCCGGGGCATGTATTTTGTCGGCCCCAGACCGGGGACCACTGAAAAAAGCGCCAAACTGGCCCAAACCTATCTCGCCACCTTCTCCGCCACCCCGGCTGCCCATTATTACCAGAGTGCCTTCGACGCCGCCCAATTGCTCCTGGACGCCATCGAACGCGCCGCTGTCCATCTTCCCAACCAACGCCTCGTCATCGGCCGGGAGCAACTGCGCCGGGCCCTGTATGACAGCCACGGCCTCGATGGCGTGGCCGGCCCCATCGACTGCAATGCCTTCGGCGACTGCATCTCCCCCCGATTCAACATCCTGCGGCTCAATGCCCCGGAGCAGGGAATAGAGGGGTTGCTCGCCGACATCCAATTCACCTTTATCCCCAAGGACCACCTGCATGCGCCCCGATCCTCCAGGGAGAAGCCATGAAGGGCCGAGTATTCCGCCATCCCGCGACCATTGCCGGCAAGCTGTATCTCGGATTCGGCCTTGTCTTCTTCCTGATCGCCTGTACCATGACCGCCTGGCTCTGGAGCCTGAACCGGGTCAACCAGTCGCGGACAACCATCCGCGACTGCAGGGCCATCGAACGAACCGTACTCAATATGGATCGGCTTCTCGAAAAAGCACGACGGCTCCACGGGGATTTTTTCCTGCATTACGACCGCATCGGCCTGGGCGAGGCCCATGTCCGCTTTGCCCAGCCCTCGATCCGCCTGGTGGCCGAGGCGGTATCCGCCAGCAGTACACTCAAAAAATTGATCGCCCGGTCGGGAGTCGGCAAACGGTTAAGCCGGCACCAGGTCAACATCAATCTCTATCTCGCCTCGGCCAAACGGTTTGCCGACACCTCCATCCAATCATTTGAGTTGATCACCCGACTTGCCGCACCCGATCATGGCCTGGAAGCACATTTCGACCAATCTCTCGCCCGATTGCAAAAAGAAGCCGCAAGCTCGCCGCCCCTGGCGGAACTGACCCGGGAAATTGAGCGGCTCCACCAGGAATATCGAATCAATCGACAGCGGCACATGATGCAGTCGCTCTTCAATGGACTCGCCCGTATCGATGCCCTCGTCGAGACCGCCCTGCCGGCCGGACCGGCCGTGAAGGACCGGTTGCATGCACTGACCGCCCGGCTGGGGGAGATCGGGGAAGAAATCCTGGCCGTTGATGGTGCAATCAAAACCACTTTCAATGATTTCAATCTGCAGACCGATACGGTCCAGCCCATTGCCCGCCTGTTGACCGACGAGGCGGCCAAGGAGGTCGCAACAGCCCAAAAGGAGGCTGACCACGCCGTCAGCGGCGCACTCTTTGCCCTGGCTTTCTGTCTGCTGGCCGCCATTGCCACGGGGGTCCTGGCCAGCCGCTTCATTTCCCGGACCATCACCCGGCGGATCAAGGGACTGACCCAATGCGCGGCCGAGATCCGGCAGGGGCGGCTGAGCATCAACGCCTCCGAGCAACCCGACGACGAACTCGGCCGGCTCGGGCAAACCCTGAACCTGATGAGCGGCAACATCAAGAGCATGATCGACCAGTTGGAACAGACTGTTGCCGACCGCAGCGGCCAACTCAAGGTTTCCGAACACCGCTTCCGCTCGATTGTCGATCAACTGCCCCATGTCGGCATTATCGGCATCGACCGGACGGGCCGCGTCTTTTTCTGGAATCGGTTCTGCCGCCGGCTCTATGGATTCAGCGATACCGAAGCCTGCGGTCAACCGCTTGCCGACCTCATCGTCGATGCGGAACAACGGGCATTGTTTGCAAAGCAACTTGCGGCATGGAGGCATCAGGAGGGGGCTATCGAGGAGGAGCGGGTCTTCCGCCATCAAAACGGCAGGCCGGTGCCGGTGTATGTCGCCTTTCTCCACCTGGACAGCCAGGACGGCAGCAAGGAATTCTACAGTATCCATCTGGATCTCAGCGAACTCAAACAGGCGGAGCGGGAACGGACACTGCAGACGTCGATCTACCGCAGCCTCTTTGAACATACCAGCAGTGGCGTGGGCGTGCTGGAGGCGATAGACGGGGGGCGGGATTTTCTGATCAAGGACGCCAATCCGGCGGTTGAACGTATTGAAAACTACAGACCCGATGAGATCAGGGGGCAAAGCCTGGTTCAATGCTTTCCCGGCGTGGAACCCAGCGGGTTGCTGGCCCTGATGCAACAAGTTTGGCGCACCGGCGAGCCGGCGGTCATCGCACCGGCTTTCTTTGCCTATCAAAACCGGGAGCGATGGCGTCAGGGCCATCTGTACAAAATTCCCTCCGGTGAAGTGGTGATGGTCTATGACGACATCACCGAACTCAAACAGGGAGAGCAGCAACGTCAGGTCATTGAGGCGCAGCTCCAGCAATCGCGCAAGATGGAGGCAATCGGCCTGCTCGCCGGCGGGGTGGCCCATGACCTGAACAACATTCTCTCCGGCATCGTCAGCTATCCGGACCTGCTGCTGATGCAGATCCCCCCGGACAGCCAGCTGCGCAAGCCGATGCTCGCCATCCAGGAATCCGGCCAGCGGGCGGCTGCGGTGGTGGCGGACTTGCTGACCGTTGCCCGGGGGATCAGCAGCGAGAAAAAACTCTGCTCCCTCAACCAGCTGGTCGACCAGTATCTGAACTCGCCCGAACACCAGGCACTGCTCAAGCGGCATCCCGGCATCGAGTGCCGAAGTGAACGTTCCGAGCAGGTCCGCTTCCTGACCTGTTCACCGATCCACATCAAAAAAAGCCTGATGAACCTGGTCACCAACGCGGCCGAGGCGATCGATCAAAACGGACAGATCACCGTCCGGACAGGCATGCAGGAGTTGTCGCAGGAAAAGGCGCAGGCCCTTGGGGTTGAGCCCGGAGTCTTTGTTGTGCTCGAGGTGTCGGATTCCGGCTCAGGTATCGCCCAGGAAGATCTCGACCATATTTTCGACCCCTTTTACACCAAAAAGGTCATGGGCCGAAGCGGCAGCGGCCTGGGCCTGACGGTGGTCTGGAACACCATCCAGGATCACCACGGGGCGGTCGAGGTGTCCAGTTCCACACAGGGGACCGTCTTCACCCTCTCTTTCCCGGCGGCCGGGCAGGAGGCCCTTTTACCGGAGGAGCATTCGGACAACGAGATCCGGCGGGGAAACGGCGAGACCGTTCTGGTTGTCGACGATGAACCGCAGCAACGGAAGATTGCCGCCCAAACGCTTGAAACCCTCGGTTATCGTTGCCTGGCCATGCCCTCCGGGGAGAAGGCGGTGGAATACCTGCAGGACCATGAGGTTGACCTGGTTCTCCTCGACATGCTCATGGGCTCCGGGATCAACGGCCGGGAGACCTATGCCCGCATCATTCGCCGCCATCCCGGGCAGAAGGCCCTGATCGCCAGCGGTTTTTCCGAAAACGAGGAGGTGCGCGAGGCCCTGCGCCTCGGTGTTTCCGCTTACCTGCAAAAACCCTATTCCATCAGCAACCTGAGCAGGGCGGTGGCCGCGGCGCTGCAGGCCGCATCCTGAGTCCGTTTCCCTTGGTTCATGCCAGTCCGGAACAGGGCCTCCAAGCACTCCTCCTGAAAAAATCGGGCAAGGGGTGTTTCTTCCCGGCTTCAGCCGCCGATGCGGGACATGCGGCCGTGGCAGTCGCTGCCGGAACGCTGCATCCGCTCAAGCAACTGATGGCCGCGCGGTTTGTTGCGGATGGCCTCGATCATGGCCCCGCGGATGGATTCGTCGGTGGGTTGGTTGCGCAACACCGCCCGCAGGTCGACTTCGCTGTCATGCAGCAGGCAGGAGCGCAGGGCACCGGCGGAAGTCAGCCGCAACCGGTTGCAGCGGTCACAGAAATGATGGCTCAGGGGGCTGATGAATCCCAGGCTTCCGGCGGCATCCCCTCCCAAACGAAAGACCTTGGCCGGGCCGTCGTTATGCCCTTTTTGCAGGGGAATCAGTTCTCCCAGGGTACTGATCCGCTCCATGATCTCATCGCTACTGATATAGGTATCGGCGTTCCAACGGCTGGAAACACCGATGGGCATGAACTCGATAAAACGGATCTGCAGCGGCAGCCGTTGCGACATCCGCGCAAAATCGAGGATCTCATCGTCGTTGATATGCCGCATGGCCACCATGTTGAGCTTCACCGGCGAAAAGCCAAGCGCCAACACGGTTTCGATCGCCTTCCATACCGCATCGAAACAATCCACCCCGGTTATGTCGCGCACCCGTTCCGGCCTGAGCGAATCCAGGCTGATATTGACCTTGCTCACCCCCGCCTCCAGCAATTCATGGGCATGCTGCGCCAGGAGCACGCCGTTGGTGGTGATGCGGACATCATTAAGCCCCTCGATACGCATCAGTTCACGGATGAACCCCATTACCCCGCGCCGGACCAGGGGCTCGCCGCCGGTGAGCCGAACCTTGGTCATGCCCATGCCCACCGCCACCCGGACCACCCACAGCAGCTCTTCGTAGGTCAGCAGTTCCGCCTGGTTCAGCTTGGTCAGACAGCCCGAGGACTCGTCCTCGGTGACGCAATAGATACACTTGAGATTGCAGCGGTCGGTGAGACTGAGGCGCAAATAAGAGATGGAACGTGCAAATAAATCGGTCAGGCCATTTCCCCCGGTGGGAAAACTGGAATTTTTCTGTATCATTGTGTATGCTGCCCGCGACAAAGAAAACCACCATGGCTGGAGCGAGTCGCCCAACCACAAACAAACAATGAAATCGGGTCGACGGGCAATGACTGCTTCTCCCTTGCAAGACCTTTTTCATAGAGACAATAAAGGCCGTTGAAATCCTTGACAAGAGGACCGTCGGCACTCGTCTACTGATACCACCGAAGAGGACCGATTGCAACCGGCATGCCTATGTTAATCCTTGCCATTGAAAGTTCCTGCGACGATACGGCGGCAGCGGTTCTGGAACCCGAACACCGGGTCCGTTCGTCGATCATCAGCAGCCAAAACGAAATTCACGCCCGCTTCGGCGGCATTGTCCCGGAACTGGCCTCCCGTTGCCATATTGAAATGATCCGTCCGGTGGTGGATGCGGCCCTGTCGCAGGCAGGCGTCACCTTGGAGGAGATTGACCTGATCGCCGCCACCCAGGGGCCCGGCCTGGTGGGTTCGCTTCTGGTCGGGTTCACCTTTGCCAAGGCCCTGGCGCTGGTGCGTGATCTCCCCTGTGTCGGGGTCGATCACATGGCCGGGCACCTGCTCTCCTGCCTGCTGGAAGAACGCCGGCCCGCCTTTCCTTTTACCGCCCTGATCGTGTCCGGGGGCAACACCTCGCTCTTTGCCGTCGACTCTCCGCTGCGCTTCACCCGCTTGGGGCGTACCCGTGACGATGCCGCGGGCGAGGCCTTCGACAAGGTGGCCAAGCTGCTGGGCCTGGGCTATCCCGGTGGACCGGTCGTCAGCAGGCTGGCCGGGGAGGGCAATCCCGCGGCAATCCGTTTTCCCCGCGCCCGGCTCGGCGAGCAGAGCCTGGATTTCAGCTTCAGCGGCCTGAAAACCTCGGTGGCCTCTTATGTGGAAAACCAACGCCGCGCCGGTCAACCGCCGGCAATCAACGATATCTGCGCCTCGTTTCAGGAGGCCGTGGTCGATGTCCTGGTGGACAAGACCATGGAGGCCGCCCATCAAACGGGCCACAGACGGGTCGTGATCGGCGGCGGCGTGGCGGCCAACCCCCGGTTGCGGGAAAGGCTTGCCGAGCGTTGCGATGCCAGGGGCCTGGAGTTGTTCATGCCCTCCATCGGTTATTGCACCGATAACGCCGCCATGATCGGGGTTGCCGGCTATTACCGGTTCCTGGCCGGCCAGATGGTCGAGGCCGACAGCGATGCCTATTCCCGTTCACCGCTTCATTAAGAAAAAAAAGAATGGCGCA
>JBFWIP010000065.1:4203-13019 GCA_050255935.1 Desulfobulbus sp. | reverse complement strand
GGAGTTGCCCGGCCTGAAAGTCGAGGTGGCCGGTTACACCGACTCCGCCGGCAATGCCCGGTTCAACCTTGCCCTGAGCAAGCAGCGGTCCGAGGCGGTTGCCGCCTATTTTGCATCCAAGGGAATCGATAAAAACCGACTGGTCGTCACCGGATACGGTCAGGAGAAACCGATTGCCAGCAATGCGACCGCAGCCGGACGGCGAAAAAACCGCCGGGTGGAATTGCATCCTCTCAAACCCTGAGCGTAGCCCCCCAAAAAAAAGCCCGCACTCAACGGAGCGCGGGCTTTTTTGTCTCAACCATCAAGAATTTCTTACAAAAATTCCACCAGGACCAGGTTGATCAGGCCCAGCAAGAAACCCAAAAAGGCACCGAACAGGTTGATGTACTTGAACTGCTCCTCCATGATCGAGAGCAACAGCCGTTCAAGCTGCAACAGGTCCAGGCGATCGATCTTCTCGGTGACCAGCCGCTTGATGTTCAGGGATTCGACCACCCCCGGCACCTCCTGCAACAGCATCCGGTTGACGGTGAGGGTGAGCGCATGATTGAAGGCCCGGCGCACACCATGGGGCACCAGGTCATAGAGCATGCCGATCGGCCGGTTGAGCAGGGTATCGACCATCGAGGTCAACATGGCGCCGACCAGCCGCTCGGTTTTGTGGGAACGGAACAGCGCCACCACCTCACGGATGAACACTTCGCGAAACTGCCCCCCCTGTTCATCGGAGAAGAATTTTTGCCCCAACCCGGCAAAACTCAACCGACCGCCGTCGATCAGGTCCTCCATGCCGACATGGACCAGGGCACTGATGCCGTTCAGGGCCTCCTCTTCCTGGAGCAGTCCCAATAGATGGGAAGCGGCCTCCCGGCTCAACCTTGTGAGTTCCTCATCCGGGAACCCGGCCAGCAACTCGGCAAGCGGTTTGTCCAGGAGATCGTCGATCGCCTCATCCAGAACCGCCGCCATCCGCATCCGAATTTCAGGACTGCAGAACCAAGCCACGAGATCGGCCTCCTTTTCTCCGAGGTATTCGCCGATCTTCTGTTCCAGGGTCTCCTTTTCCAGAAATCCCCGGGCCATGGCCCCCATGGGTCCCAAGGAGTCGAGAAAATGATCCACGCCACCCAAAATTCCGGAGATCACCTGTGCCCGGATCAGGGGATCGGCCACCTGCCGCCCCATGCCCTCCAGTATGCGGACGGCATGTTCACGGACAAACTCCTTGATCAGGGGCGTCAGATCATCGGGCACCAGATCACCGAGCTGCTGCCCCCGGGCCGCTGATTTCCGCAGCCCTTGGGCCAGGGTATCGCCCAGCCACAGCCCCGCCTGTTGCCCAGCCAACAGATCCCGCAAGATTTCATCGAGAAAAAGATAAACCGCACGCCGGTTCTCCGGATCCAGGAGGGAATTTATCTCCTGTTCGGCCAAAATGTCGAGCCGACTGTTGACGGAAGACCGCAACTGCTCCTCAAAGCGGTCACCCGCCAGGTAGTTGTTCACCCCCTCGCTCAACCGGTATTTCAGGGTTTTCACCCCGACCTTGAAGTACGCCTTGAATTTGCGGGGAATTTCCTCGGGAACCGCACCCATATCCCGCATCATGATCTCCCGGACACGCCGTTCGACCAGACCCGCCAGGTGCTCCTGGAACGGTTCCTCGGAAATGGCGGCACCTATGTCCTTGCTGGTCAGCAGATGGCGGCCGACCATTTCGCCGATGTTCTCGGCCAGGGCGTGCCGCTTCGAGGGAATGACGCCCGGGGTCATCGGCACCTGAAGCCCGAAAACATACCAGGGTTCCAGGGGGCGAAACAGCATGCGTATAGCAATCTTGTTGGTCAGATAGCCGATGAAGGCGCCGATACAGGGATGGGCCAGGGCAGTGAACAGGGAAGCATCAAGGGCGAACACGGTGGTATTCCTGCAATTGAGGTTAACGGGAAGGGGCTGCGGCGATGGCCGGCAGTTCCCGGGGTTGGTCGATCAGCCAGACGGCGCCCGCCTCTCTGAGCTCATCGGCGGTGCGAAACCCCCAAAGCACCCCCACGGGAGCCATGCCCGCGGCACGGGCCGTCCGCATGTCAATGGAGGTATCCCCCACATAGAGGACCTCCTGCGGGGAACAGTGCAGCAGCCCGGCGACCTCCAGGGCTGCCGCTGGATCCGGTTTGGGGGGGATCCCGGGCCGTTGGCCGAAAATCGGTTCAAAGGACCACCGGGGCAGAAGCTTCTCGACGCAGAGCCGGGTGAAGTCGTCGGGCTTGTTGGAGAGAATGGCCAGCCGCAATCCGTGCGCAACCAGCTGATCAAGCATCTCCGGGATCCCGGGATAGGGGGCGGTGCGATCGTGCCAATTTTCGGCGTATTCACGCTTGAACTCGGCCACGGTGGCGGCTATCCGTTCCGGCTGGCGATGGGTGGGCGGGAGGATGCGTTCAACCAGCGTGGCGATGCCGGCACCGACAAAGTAGCGATAGGCATCGGTAGGATGAACGGGAAGGGATTGGGCGGCGAGGACCCGATTGCCGGCGTTGGCCAAATCCTCCAGGGTATCGAGCAAGGTCCCGTCGAGGTCAAAAAGGACCACTTTGTAATGCATTTTTTTTACTCCTCAGCAATAAATGGTGCCCTTCAACGGCGCGGGCGCTCAATGCTGACATCCTTCCGGCCCCATCGCGATTTCAGGAACACGCAAAAAACAAAAAATTGCATACCACAAAAACAGCGGATGACGAAGCCCGGACCGCCGTGGCCGATTTTTTTTGACAAGAACGCCAACTATAACCGGAGGGCTGGTCGAGCGTAAACGATTTTTGTCCCTTTGCCCCTTTCCGCCCCGGCTTCGCCTTCACGCACATTAGTTTTCACTGTACAAAGGAGGCAAACGGGATAGACTTGAAAAAATGAATCTTTTAAAATATATATCAACCGATAATCTTTGCGGCAACCCGGTTTTCCGCCGAGGCCGCACCTTCCGCAACCCTGTCACGGTGAATGCATGACCGCCGACGCTCCCCCGCCAGATGTGCTGATTGACCTGATCAAGGTCAGCAAGACCTACCCCCCCAACGTCCAGGCGCTCACCGATATTTCGCTGAACATCTGCCGGGGAGAAATCGTCTACCTCACGGGCATGAGTGGGGCCGGGAAAACAACCCTGCTGCGCCTGATCAGCCGGATGGAAAAACCAAGCAAGGGCATGATCGACGTGGCCGGTTTCGATCTGGCCAAACTGCCGCAAAGCAAAATCCACCTGCTGCGCCGTAAAATCGGCATGGCGTACCAGGATTTCAAACTCCTGCCGGATCGAACCGTGGCCGACAACATTGCCATTGCCATGGAGGTGCTTTACACGCCCAAATCGACCATCGAACGGCGCACCCGGGAACTGTTGGAACAACTTGACCTCAGCCGTAAATACGCCACCCGCGCCGGTGAGCTTTCGCGTGGCGAGCAGCAACGGGTCACCATAGCCCGGGCCGTGGCCAACGTGCCTGAAATCGTGCTTGCCGATGAGCCGACCGGCAACCTTGACGGCGAAACCACGGCCAGGGTCGTGGACCTGTTCCACCGCCTCAATCGCAAGGGCTCCACCCTGCTGATCGCCACCCATGACACCAGCCTCTACCGTCCGGGCCGGGACCGGGTGATTGAACTGCGATTCGGCCGCCTCCGCACACTGGAACAACCCGATGCCGCCGCCGTCCCGGAACCCCGTTCCACTGCCGCCGATTCCGACCAGGAGCTGTAAGCAATGCGCTTTTTCGCCGTCACTCTCCGGCATACCTGCCGTAACATGCTGCTGACCTGGAAATCCCAATGCATGACCCTGTTTACGGTTTCCCTGTCGGTGTTGATTTTTTCGTTTTTCTATCTGGTCTACACCAATGCCATGCAGGTAAGCGCGTCACTTGACGACGACCTCCGCCTGATCGTCTACCTCGACGAGGAGCCTTCGCCTCCGATGCAGGCCCAATACCGCAGTAGAATCCTCAAGTTCGATCAGGTGGAGAAAATCCAGTTCGTCAGCAGCCGTGATGCCTACAAACGCTTTGAGAAAATCCTGGGCGCCAACGGCGATGTGCTCACCGGCGTGCCCGAGAACTTTCTTCCGGCATCGATCGAGGTCTACCCCATCCGCTCGCTGGACAGCCTGTCGCGCATCAAGCGGTTTTCCGACTATCTGCAGACCCTGCCCGGCGTGCTCAAGGTCCAGTACGGCAAGGAATGGATCGACCGTTTCCACTCCTTCATCCAGCTGATGCGGGTGGTCATTCTCCTTTCCGGCGCCCTACTGGTGATGACCACCACCTTCATGGTGGCCCATACCATCCGCCTGACCCTGCTCTCGCGCCAGCAGGAACTGGAGCTGCTGCGGCTGGTGGGGGCAACCAACAACTACATCCGCCTGCCCTTCCTTTTCGAGGGCGCCCTGCAGGGGCTGTTCGGGGCCGGCGGCGGCATCGTCGCCCTGCTGCTCCTGTTCAACTGGATCAAACTCCAGTTTGCCGGACCGGCAACCACGAACCTGCTCTTCACCTTTCTTCCCTGGCCGTCCATCGGCCTCATTCTCGGCCTGGCCTCGCTGCTCTGCGTCATCGGCAGTTTTTCAGCCATCAGACGGTTCCTGCGTCTCTAACCCTGCGGCCTGATCACCGATGAAACGAATTTTTCCCCTCATTGCCTGCCTGCTGGTGATTGCCCAATGGTGCGGGGCGGAACCGACTCAGCAACAAAGAGATCATATCTCCATCGGCAAGCTGCGCTTCAGCATCGAGGATCAGGAAGAGCTCATCGAACAGAGCTCCCGGGAAGAACAGGAATTGCTTGCCGAATTGCGGCGGCTCAACGGGGAGATGCTTGCGCATCAGCGGAAAATCGACGAGTTGAAGGAAAAAATCAGCGAACAGCAACAGATCCTCGCGGCCAAGGAACAGGAAATGGTCAGCATCATGCACCAGAACGAGGCCCTGCGCAACAACCTGATCAAACGGCTCAAGGCCTATTATGTCATGGGCGGGAACGGTTTCTTCACCATCGCCTTTTCCGGCAAGACCCTGCCCGAGCTGCTGCTTTCCCAGGATGCGTTCGGCTATCTGGTAACCTACGACCAGGATCTTTTCAAAAAATATCGGGAAACCATCGCCGATATCAATCGGGTCACCGAGGCCAAGTCCCTGGAAAAAACGATGCTGGAGAAATTCCTCGCCGACGCGGATCAGGAAAACCGGGCCCTGCAGCAATCCGCTGGCGAAAAAAACGACCTGCTCAAACGAATTCAGACACAAAAGGGCCTCTACGAAGTGGCCCTGAAGGAAATGCGCCAGGCCGAACGCGAACTCACGGCAAGCATGCAGCATCGGGAACACCCGGCCCCCAGCCAGCCCAAGGGCTCTTTTCTCCAGGACAAAGGGACCCTGCCGCCCCCGCTCTGGGGTGAGGTGGTCCGACAGTTCCGGCAGCCGGGCAAGGACGGCGACACCACCTACGCCAACGGACTCACCATCAAAGCCCTCCCCCAAAGCGAAGTCTACAGCGTGTCCGGCGGCACGGTCCTTTTTGCCGGCCCCATGCGCGGCTACGGCAACATGGTCATCATTGACCACAGCCAACATTACTATTCGGTGAGTGCCCGGCTGGAGCAAACCCGCGTGCGTCAGGGAGAAACCATCGCCCAGGGGCAGGTTATAGGCCTCACCGCTCAAGGCAGCGACCGCCCCGGAGGCGAGTTTTATTTTGAAATCCGTCACGACGCCGTGGCGGAAGATCCATTGACCTGGCTGAGCCCGGGAAGCCTGCGCCTACATTGAAAAAGGACGACCCGATTGAGCGACGATTGAGGATAACCGTTGCCTCACCGGGGAAATCCCGTTAAACTACCCGGAATTCGGCGCATAAATCAGCGCCAGTGACCACTTCATCCCGAATGCCTGCCCCCACAACACCCCGGTGTATTGCTAACCCCATGACACGCCCATTTTTCGCTTTCTTTTTCTGCTGTTTTCTTGCGGTTTCAACTGTTCACGCCGAAAACGGCAAACAGGAACGGGATCTCTACAAGGACCTGGAAACCTTTGCCAACGTGCTGACATTGATCCAGCAGTACTATGTGGACGAGGTCGATTCCAACAAGGTGATCAACGGGGCGATCAACGGCATGCTCGGCTCCCTGGACCCCCACTCCGCCTACATGACCGCGGAGGATTTCAAGGCGTTGGAAGAGGAGACCTCGGGCAGTTTCACCGGCATCGGGATTGAAATTTCCATTCGTGACGGCGTACTCACCGCTGTGGCCCCGATCGAGGGGACACCGGCGGACAGACAGGGGATCAAGTCCGGCGACCAGATCATCCGCATCAACGGCGAACTGACCAAGACCATGACCCTGATGGAGGCGGTAAAAAAACTGCGGGGCGAAATCGGCACCAAAGTCACCATCACCGTCCATCGCCCGGAATGGAAGGAGGCCAGGGACTTTACCCTGGTCCGCGAGGCCATCCCCCTGGTTTCGGTCAACTCCATGGAACTGGAATCGGGATTCGGCTATATCCGCATCTCCAATTTCCAGACCTCCACCACCAAGGACGTGCTCGATGCCCTCAGCAGGCTGCGCAGGAAACGGACCCTGCAGGGACTGATCCTCGATCTGCGCAACAATCCGGGCGGGCTGCTCGACCAGGCGGTGAAAGTTGCCGATATTTTTCTCGACAGGGGCGTGATCGTCACCACCAGGGGGCGGTACAAGGAAGAACAGATGATCTTCGAAGCCCATCCGGACGGCATCCCCAACGATTACTCCATGGTGGTGCTGGTCAACAGCGGCAGCGCCAGCGGCTCGGAAATCGTGGCCGGGGCCCTGCAGGACCACAAGCGGGCCATTATCCTCGGGACCACCACCTTTGGCAAGGGTTCGGTACAGACGGTGCTCCCCCTTCCCGAAGGGGCAGGCCTGCGCCTGACCACCGCCAAATACTATACCCCCAGCGGGGATTCCATCCAGGCCACCGGAATCAAACCGGACATGGTGGTCCCCCTGAACCCGTATCTTGCGGAGGACAAGGGAAAAAACGGGGACGTGCCGGAAACCGCCTCAACCATCCGCGAAAAGGATCTGCCCAACCATCTCAAAAACGAGTCCTCCCGCCCGGGAAATAGACCGGCCAAAGAGAAAGAGGTCGGCAACCAGGAAGAAAATTTTCAGCGGGTGGACGAAATCCAGCAGGTCAGCAAACGCCTGGAGCGGGACAATCAGTTACGGACCGCGCTGATCATCCTCAAAAGCCTGCATTTTGCCGCTGATCAGCGGAAAGGGAAAAAATAGCGGGCGCATCGATTCCGATCAGGCCAGGCCCAAATCCTTGAGAATGGCCTGATTGCCGGTCCAGTTTTTCCGGACCTTGATCCACAGGTGCAGGCGGACCCGGCAGCCGAGGAGGTGTTCGATATCGGCGCCGGCCTGCTTGCGGATGGCCGCCAGCATCTGCCCTTTCCGCCCCACCAGGATCCCCTTCTGGGAGTTCCGTTCCACCATGATGGTGGCGTGGATCACCACCGGATCCCCCTCCTCGAACGCATCGATCACCACCGCCGTTGCATAGGGCACTTCATCCCGGGTGAGCAGGAACACCTTTTCCCGGATAATCTCCGAGGCGATGAACCGTTCGGTGGCATCGGTGGGCAGATCGTCGGGATAGTACTGCGGACCTTCCGGAAGATGACGGACCAACTCAGCGGTCAGGGTCTCGACTCCGGTCCCCACCAGGGCGGAAAGGGGGACGATGGCACTGAACGGATGCAGGGTTCGATACCAGTCCATCACCGGCAGGAGTTGGGCCGGATCCATCAGGTCCACCTTGTTGAGCGCCAGGACCACCGGCGTGGTGGTCTTGTCGAGGTATCCTTTGAATTCCTCCGCCCGCTGTTCCCGTTTTTTGGGTGCCAGATCGGTGGCGTCGACCAGGAACAACACCACATCCGCCTCGGCAAGGCTCTCGAGGGCCACCCGCACCATCTGCCGATTCATCTCTTCCCGTGCCTGGTGCAGGCCCGGGGTATCCAGGAGAATCATCTGGTAGTCTTCCCCGGTGACAATGCCCATGATCCGGTTGCGGGTGGTTTGCGGCTTGGGGGTGACAATGGCGATCTTGAATTGTAACAGATGGTTGAGCAGCGTTGATTTTCCGGCATTGGGTGGGCCGATAATCGCGGCCACCCCGGAACGATGGGTGGGGGAATTCAAAATATATCCGTGCCTCGCAGCGGTGTCGGGGGAAATTCCCCAAAGAAAGTAATGACAAAGAGGTGGAATCCTGCTATCCACTGTAGCTTACCATGACCCGTCAATTGAGCAAAGTAAAGTACCAATGATCTCCCCCGGCAGCATTATTGAATTTATTGACGGTGGCAAATTCGTTTGCGGCTTTGTCACCGGCGTTGCCGAAAAAAAGGTTCAACTCGTCAGCCAGAACGGCCGCGAGATGTATCTTGCGGCTTCCCGTATTCTCTCCGTTTCCCGGCAACCCATCCCCCAGCCGGCCAGCCGCGAGGCCCTGACCGGGCTGCTGCAACAATGCGGCGCTAAGCGGGCCGCACTCGCCGAGACGATCGATCTGGCTGAATTGTGGGAAATTATCAACCAGGACGCGGACCAGGAATTGCCCCCCGACCTGCTGGCCGACCTGCTTTTCGGCAGTATCAGCAGCGATGACCAGCGAGCCGCCTTTCTCCGCGCGGTTTTTGCCGATCCCCTGTTTTTCAAATTCAAGAACGGCCTGATCGCCACCCACAGTCCGGAGCAGGTGGAACAG
>JBFWIP010000065.1:0-4103 GCA_050255935.1 Desulfobulbus sp. | reverse complement strand
CCGGAAGGGCACATCCCCATGTTGCCCAAAAACCTGTCGCTCGATCTCTGCAGCCTGATCCAGGGGAAAATTCGTCCGGCGATCAGTTTTCTGGTCAACTTCGATGCCCAGGGCAAGATGCTCCGCTCCTCGATCATGCCCTCGATTATCGAGGTCAAGCGGCAGCTCAGTTATCGCGACGCCGACAGCCTCATCGACCGCGATCCCGACCTGAAGGTATTGAACGGCATCCGCCAGCAGCTGCGGCAACAGCGGGTCGACCGGGGCGCCCTGCTCCTTTCCCTGCCGGATGTCAACGTCGATGTCCGCGACCGCCAAAACATCCAGGTTTATCTTTCCCCGGTGGACACCCCCTCCCGCAACCTGATTTCCGAGCTGATGATCCTGGCCAACGGCCTGGCCGCCGCCTACATGACCAACAATGAAGCACCGGGGCTCTTTCGTTCCCAGCCGCCGCCCCGGCGGCGAATCATCTCCGGAGTGCAGAACAGCCTGGCCGATATCGCCTTCCAACGCCGATTTCTCGCCCGGGGCGAGTTGACCTCCCATCCCAAACCGCACAGCGGCCTCGGCCTCAACAGTTACACCACCATCACCTCGCCGATCCGCCGTTTTCTCGACCTGGCCATGCAGCATCAACTCAGCCACATGATCCATGGCCGCGGGATCCTCTTCTCCGGGGAGGAATGCAAGACCTTTGCCGGGATCATTCAGCAGAAACTCGGCCGTGCCAATGCCCTGCGCCAACAACGGCACCGTTACTGGATCCTGCGCTATCTTGCCCCCAAGGAGGGGCAACGGCTCAATGCCATGGTGGTCGGTATCGGTCCCAAGCGGGTCAACCTGCTGCTGTGCGACTGCTTGTTCGATGTTGACCTGCCGCCCAATCCGGCCTTCCCGGTGGAGCCGGGAGATACCGTCCGCATCCGCCTCTCCCGGGTACGGCCCCTGGACAATGTTCTCCGGGTCGAATGGTAAGCTATCGGAAGCAAGGAAAAGAATGAAAATAATTTTTCATAAAAACAGTAAATTGCACAACATTCCCCTCGGATTCCGAGGCTTTTTCGAGATATTGTCCAAACGACGGCGATGAAACCGCCATCGCTCGCGGTACATCCTCCCCCCCCTCCCGGACAACCGGTCAACCGAGGGGAAGCGATATCCATCGATCCCGCGCCGGCACCGGCTCGTTGGCGGGAGCGGCCCTTTTCCGCCTCTCCGGAGGACCACTGACCAAGGGTTGCTATTCGTGGACAAATGCGCCCTGATCAGGTATATGCTCAAGGAATGTTTGTTGAGGGTTCACACGAGCTGTTCAAAAAAAATGCGAACGGTACATTTCAGGGCACCGCACCGGCGGTGTCCTTTTCCCATACGATGAAACGACAACACCTCCCACTGCTGCTCCTTTGCGGTTTCCTCCTGGTCATCCATCCCGGAATGTCCTGGGCCGCAAGGGAGATCACCCCAGAGATCAAGGATATTATCGTCACCACCTCCGATGTCGACCTGTTGCTGTTCGCCACCGTGAAAAACGGGTTCACCCGGGAGATGGTGGATGAGGTCAAATCCGGATCCCCGATTGTCTTCACCTTTAACCTGGAGTTGGTCAAGGCCAGCGAACACTGGCTGGATACCTCGCTGGTGAAGACCGCGGTGACCCATACCCTCAGTTACGTCCCCCAACAACAGGAATACCGCATCGCCTTTTCCAACCAGCCGGACAAGGTGGTGACCACCAAGGATCTGGAACAGGCCAAACAACTGATGTCGGAACTCAACGGCGTCAAGGTGATCACCCTCTCGCGTCTTGTCCCGGACGCCCCCTATGCCATCCATTTCAAGGTCGTGCTGAAAAAAGGCTCCCTGCCTATGGGCATGCAGAAGATCCTCCCCTTCTCCTCACTCTGGAACTTCGAGACCGACTGGCGAACCATCGAATTCAGATATTGATGAACGCGATTTGAGGCAATGCTGACCGCGGAACAGAGAAAGAAAAAACAGCGCCTGATCCGTATCGTCATTGTCTGCTGTTTCCTGCTGATCCTGTTGTTGAACTATGCCCAACGCGGCTTGCTCAGCGGCGACCTTGGCCTCCCCCTCTCCAGCACGGTGCTCGTCTTTGCCCTGATCAACATCAACGGGCTGTTGTTGTTGTTGATGCTCTACCTGGTCCTGCGCAACCTGGTGGAACTGATCTTCGAGCGCAAGCAGCATCTGCTCGGCTCCCGGCTGCGTACCCGACTGGTGATCAGTTTTATTTCGCTCTCCTTCATCCCCACGGCCATCCTCTTTTTCGTGGCCCTGCGCTTTGTGTCCACCTCCATGGACTACTGGTTCAATGCCCGGGTCGAGGAGTCGCTCCAGGCCTCGCTGCAACTGGCCCAGAAGACCCTGCACAACACCCAGGAGCAGGTCCAGTACCTGGGCAAACACTTTGCCGCGCTCCTCGAAAACGGGCTGGTGGACCTCTCCGACCGGGAGGCGCTGGAACAGCTCTTCAAAAAGACCCTGGCCGGTAATCTTTCCGCCGCACCGGACAGCCTGATGCTGCTCAACCCACAATACGAAACGGTTGCCGCCATTCGCGGTCCGCGCCTGGAGCAGATCGCCTTCCCCTCCCTGCCCTCCGAGGCCCTCCGCCTGACCGCGGATACCGACCGCATCGAGATGGTGAACCGCCGCACCACCGTCGGCGAACTGATCCAGGCGATCGTTCCGGTCCAGGTCCGTCTCGAGACCGCTCAAACCTGGCTGCTGATCACCAGCCAGCTCATTCCCTCGGCACAACTGGAAACGATGCAGGCCATTTCCGAGGGCATTACCGGCTACCAGCAGATGATCATGCTCAAGGCGCCGATCAAATTCAGCCTGATCATCATGCTCCTCATCATCACCCTCCTGATCCTCTTCGGCGCCATCTGGTTCGGCTTCTACATTGCCCGCGGCCTGACGGGACCGATCAACAAACTGGCCGAAGCCACCAAACGGGTGGCGGACGGTGACATGGAATTCATCGTCGAAAAGGAGACCGACGACGAGATGGGCATGCTGATCGACTCCTTCAACTCCATGACCTCGGAAATCCTCGCCTCCAACCGCCAGTTGGCCCAGACCCACCGAGCCCTGGAAAACAGCAACGAAATTTCCGAACAACGGCGCAACTATCTGGAAACCATCCTCACCAACGTCGCCGCCGGGGTCATCGCCTTGGACGAGAACAACCGGATCACCACCATCAACCGTTTTGCCGAACAACTGCTGGCCATTCGCCCGGAATCGTTCCTCGGCCGGAATTTTCACCATGCCCTGCCCAGGCAGCATGCCCTGATCGTGGAGAGTTTCCTCAATGAACTCCTCCACAGCGGTAAGGCCACCATCGAGCGCCACCTGCGCATCACCATCCGCCGGGGAGAAACCCTGTCGCTCCAGGTGAACGTGACCCGGATGATTGACGAACGCCGGCAGCCGATCGGTTTCGTCTTTGTGTTCGACAACCTCACCAACCTGGAAAAGGCGCAACGGTTGGCCGCCTGGCAGGAGGTCGCCCGCCGCATCGCCCACGAAATCAAGAATCCGCTCACCCCGATCCAACTCTCCGCCCAACGGCTGCGCAAGCGCTACCTGGAAACCATCCCCGACAATCGCGACATCTTTGACCAGTGCACCGCCACCATCATCAACCAGGTCGAGGAGATCAAAAATCTGGTCAGCGAATTTTCCGATTTCGCCCGCATGCCCCAGCTGCGCAAGGAACGTAAGAATCTCGGCCGCCTGATCCGCGAGGTCGTCCTCCTTTACCGGGAGGCCCACAAACATCTCCACATCAGCTGCGATATCGATCCGGACCTGCCGGAATTTCTCTTCGATGCAGTCCAGATCAAGCGGGTGCTGATCAACCTCATGGACAACGCGGTCTCGGTTTTGGACAAGGACGGCGCCATCACCGTGGCCCTCGGTTTCGGTGAGGACGGCGGCACGGCACGGCTGGAGGTGGCGGATAACGGTCCGGGGATGAGCAACGAAGTCAAGCTGCGGGTCTTTGAGCCCTATTTCTCCACCCGCAAAACCGGGACCGGCCTGGGCCTGGCCATTGCCCAGAC
>JBFWIP010000064.1:9504-13021 GCA_050255935.1 Desulfobulbus sp. | reverse complement strand
GGGGGGAGGGGGATCTGACCATGCGGCTGGCTGTCACGACCGAGGATGAGGTCGGAGAATTAGCCAAATGGTTTAATATTTTTATCGAGAAATTGCAGAAAATAATCGGGAATATCAGTAACACATCAAAAGATGTGCAAGTTTCTATCGCTGAATTATCCGATGTAGCATCCTCTTTGGACAAAAATGCAGAAGATACCCTGAGGCGGGCCGATAATGTAGCTTCTTCCGCTGAGGAAATGAGTGCAAATCTCAGTAGCGTGGCTGCGGCCATGGAAGAGTCGACCACAAACAGCAATATGGTGGCGAGCGCCGCCGAACAAATGACGGCAACGATTAACCAGATTGCCAAAAATGCCGAGGAAGCGCATTCCGTTTCGCTGCAGGCGGTGTCTCAGGCTGCCAGTACATCGGAAAAAATGACTGAACTCGGGCAGGCGGCCCAAGCTATCGGTAAGGTTACGGAGGCTATTACCGAAATTTCCGAGCAGACGAACCTGCTCGCTTTGAACGCCACCATCGAGGCCGCTCGTGCCGGTGAGGCGGGCAAAGGTTTTGCCGTGGTCGCCAATGAGATCAAGGAACTGGCCAAGCAAACGGCTGCCGCGACGATGGATATTAAACGCCAGATTGAAGGGGTGCAACAAACGACGGAAGCGACGGTTGGAGAAATTGACCGGATTACAAAGATCATTGACAGCGTCAACGAAATTGTTGCATCGATTTCAAGTGCGGTCGGCGAACAATCAACGGCCACAGAGGAAATTGCACATAATATTGCCCAGGTTTCCTTGGGATTGGGTGAAGTCAATGAAAATGTGAATCAAGGTTCTGCCATGGCCGGAACGATTACCCGCGATATTGCCGGGGTGGATGATGCTTCCAATGAAATATCGACACGGAGCCATCAGCTTAAGGCGAGCGCTGAACAACTCAAGATGCTGGCCGACGGACTTCAGGAGATTGTCAATACCTTCAAAATTTAAATTGATTGTTTACTTGAGGAAAAACGGAAAAAGCCGGACAGCATACGCTGCCCGGCTTTTTTTAGTGGATGGCTTGCATGAAGCCGTCTGAGGAGCTTACCAGTGGGCGTCTTTGTTGGCCCCGTCCGAATAGGTCACCTTGCCCGCCTTGATGGCGGCCACCGCATCGCGGATGGTACCGCTGACGTCGCTGACCACCTTGACGCCTCCGGCCTGCAGGGTGGCAAAAGCCTTGGGGCCGCAGTAGCCGGTCATCAGGACCTCGGCTCCTTTTTCGCAGACCATGGTCGCAGCCTGGATGCCGGCGCCCTTGAAGGCGTTGACGTTGACGCCGTTGTCCACGGCCTCGAAAGCCATGGTCTCGGTGTCGACCACGATTATATAGGGCGTACGACCGAAACGGGGGTCCACCTCACTATCCAATAAAACTCCTTTGGATGTCACTGCCACTTTCATGGCGCCTCCTTGCAGGGAAAGATCATTGTCCGCCGCCGCCGCACACCTGATCGTTGGTTATTTGGGGAAGTTTGCCGGCCAGGAAATCCTCGACCACCGGTCGGATTTCCGGACGGACACCATCGTGATATACATCGATTCCCACCTGGCGGAATCCCATCAGGGGGCGCATGCCGATGCCGCCGACCACCAGGGCGTTGACCCCGGCCTCTGCCAGCAGGTTGACCGGAACCATGCAGCCGCCCTGGACATGCTCCTTGTTGGGGAGGATGGAAACCTGCTTGATCTGACCATCTTCCACATCAATGCAGGTGAAGACATCGCAATGTCCGAAGTGTCCTGCACGCATGCCGTCTAAACCGCCTTGTCCCTCAGAGGGAATCGCCAATCGTATCATGGGTCTGTTCTCCATACTTATTGAATCGTTGCTTTGAAATCCACAATCCCCAGGGGATTCATGGACGGTGAGTTGATGATTTTGGCCCAGATCTCCCGGACCAGTTGATGTGTCGGGGTTTCGCCGCCGTACTCGAACAGGGTCTTGCCTTCCACCATGGAGTGGGTGAAGACCGGATCAAAGGGCACCCGCCCCAACAGGGTGACGTTGCGCTTTTGCGCTGATTCCTCGATGGCCCGGGTCATCTCCGGATTCAGGTCGAACTTGTTGACCACGATCATGCCCGGTATCTGGAAATGGGCGGCGAGATCGAGCACCCGCTCCATGTCGTGCAGGCCGGAAACCGTGGGCTCGACCACGATCACCAGGGCCGTGGCCCCGCCGATGGCGGCAATGACCGGGCAGCCGATGCCGGGAGGGCCGTCGGTGATGATCAGGTCGCATCCCTTGTCCTCGGCCAGTTGCCGCGCCTCCTTGCGTACCAGGCTGACCAGCTTGCCCGAGTTTTCCTCGGCAATGCCCAGCCGGGCATGGACCATGGGGCCGAAACGGCTGTCCGAGAGGTACCATTCCCCGCAACGCTGGATGGGGAAATCAATGGCCTCCACCGGACAGAAATCGACGCAGACACCACAACCCTCACACCGGATGGGATCGACCTCAAACCTTTCGTTGATGGCGTCGAAGCGGCAGAGGGGGAGACAGGTTCCACATCCGGTGCAAAGATCGGGATTGATCTGGGCCTTGCCGCCGCCCATGAAATCGGTCCGCCTGCGGATTTCCGGTTGCATCAATAGGTGCATGTCGGCGGCATCGACATCGGCATCGCAGAGAATACTGGGCTGCTCCCGGGCGGCCAGGGCGGCGAAGGCGGCGGTCAGGCTGGTTTTCCCGGTCCCGCCCTTGCCACTTATAATTACGAGTTCGCGCATGACTGGGCCTTGCTCCTGTTGACGATGGTTTCAATGTTGCCGAACAGTTCCACGAACCGTTCCCGCCATTCGGGCATCTCCTCCACGACCAATTTGCCGCGGGAGTAGGCCTCGGCAATGCGTCGATCAAAGGGGATGGTCATCAGGACCGGGATATCCGCCTCCTCGGCATAGTGAAAAACGGCATCGTTGCCCAGATCGGCCCGATTGACCACCAGGCCACAGGGGATATTGAGCAGTTTGACCGCCTCCGCCGCCAGTTTCAGGTCATGCAGGCCGAACGGGGTCGGCTCGGTGACCAGGAGGACGAAGTCGGTGTCGATCATCGCCGCGATCACCGGGCAGGAGGTACCGGGCGGGGCATCGATGATGGTGATCCGCTCGGGGTCCGCCGCGGCCCGCACCTTTTTGATCAGGGGCGGCGACATGGCCTCGCCGACCCGCAGCCGGCCGTTGATGAAGCCGATCCGGTCGCGGTCACCGAAGTTGAGGGTGCCGAGTTCGCGGCCGGTCTCACTGATCGCCCCTTCGGGACAGATCAGCATGCAGCCGCCGCAGCTGTGGCAGAGTTCGGCAAAGACCAGGACTTGTTTGCCGACCACGGCCAAGGCATTGAATCGGCAGATTTCCTGGCATTTTTTGCAGAAGGTGCATTTGCTCTCATCAATCAGGGGGACGGGCGCGTCGACCCGTTCGCTCCGCCGGATTTCAGGCTTGAGAAAGAGGTGCGCATTGGGTTCCTCAAC
>JBFWIP010000064.1:5335-9404 GCA_050255935.1 Desulfobulbus sp. | reverse complement strand
CGTCCACCCCGGCCCGCGCCGTTGTTGCAACGGTTGCCCCGGCCCATGCCCATGCCCCGGCCAAGACCTTGGCCGGTCACATTTGCTTGATCCGGGTTGGTGGTGTTCTGCAGGGGCGTGCCGCCTTGGCGACAGCCACCCATTCCGCGGCCGACCGGTCCGTTTCCTTGAGGACCTTTTCCATCCATACCAGGCATATTCCACCTCCTTATGGGTTGGTGTTTGAAGAATGTGTATCCTGCTGTGCGCCCGCATCACCGGACGTGTCGTCAGTCTGTTCCCCGGATTCGACTACCGGTATCGACGGCCGGGGGGAGGCGGGCCAGGCCATGTGGTCCGGCGGACGATGAACCGCGCGGATGCCCCGACCCCTGCGTATTTTTCCCCGGCAGCAGATATTTTTGCCGCATCCGGGCATGTGAAAGGTGTTGTCCAGGGCCCGCCCCTGGAGAAAATGCTCGAGCACCTGATGCACATCGCCGGTGATAAAGGGGATGAGTTCAATGCCGGCGGCTTCGATCATGGCCGCTGGCCCTTCCGAAACCGCGCCGCAGATGATCAGCATCACCTCCTGGGCCCGAAGCAGGTGCAGGAGTTCCAGCGGACGCTCCGGATCAAAGGCGATCCGGGAGGTGGCGGTCAGGACCTTGCCGTTGATCTCCACGATCAGCAGCGTGCGCGCCGAATCGAATACCGGAGAGACCCGCTGTCCCCAGACCGTTACCGCTATTTTTCGCCCCGTTCCTCGTGCTTTCATGTCCGAGAGTAAGCACGGGCTGTGCCAGGGACCGCATATATTCTGCCGGGAGAGGAAAAGTGCCGGAGAAAACGGGAAATATTTTGTTGGTCCGCAGGGGCTGCACCTGCGCCGGTCTCACGGATGGAACTGTGTCGCGACTCAATGCGACTCTTTGCCGGTGCGATCAAGCGACTGTAGGGTTGCGTGCGGACGGGGTCCGGCCATCGATATCGGGCAGGTCGAGCTGCAGTTTTTTCAGCTTGCGGAACAAGGTGCTCTTGTGCATCCCCAGTTCCCTGGCCGTGGCCAGCCGGTTGTAGTTATTGCGCTCAAGGGCGGCAAGGATCACTTCCCGTTCCGTGGCCCGGTGGATTTGGCTCATGGAGGATGGCTGAGTCGACGTCGGGGAACCGCCTGCCGGAGTGTTCAGGTGCGAGGGCAGGTGATGCAGCCCGATGGGCCCCTGGGTGCAGAGGATAAAGGCGTGCTCGATGATGTTTTCCAGTTCGCGGATGTTGCCGGGATAGTCGTGCGCCATGAGACGCTCGAGGGCCTCGGGTTCGATGCCGCTGACCGCCTTGCCGCGAAGCCGGTTCATCCGGTCGATGAAGCGATCGATCAACAGGGGGATGTCCTCCTTGCGTTCCCGTAACGGGGGCAGGGCGAGGCGGACGATATTGATCCGATAGAACAGGTCGCGGCGGAATGTGCCCTGATGGACCATCTCCTCGAGGTTGCGGTTGGTGGCCGCCAGGATACGCACATCGATTTTCACCTTTTTGACCCCGCCTAAGGGGAGGAATTCCCGCTCTTCCAGAATCCGCAGCAACTTGACCTGGAAGGCGGGGCTGGTTTCGCCCAGTTCGTCGAGGAGAATGGTGCCCCCGTCGGCCAGGCTGAAATAGCCCGGCTTGTCCTGGGCGGCGTTGGTAAAGGCCCCGGCTTTGTAGCCGAACAGTTCGGACTCGAGCAGGGTATCGGGCAGGGCGCCGCAGTTGATCGCCACAAAGGGTTTGCCGCGGCGGCCGGAGAGGTCGTGGAGGGATTTGGCCAGGAGTTCCTTGCCGGTGCCGGTCTCTCCCTCGATGAGCACGGTGGAATCGCTTTCGGCGATCTGCGGCAGGACGGCAAAGATTTTTTTCATGGCATGACTGCAACTGACCATGTCGCCCTGGCGGAAGCTGCCGCTCAACTCCCGGCGCAACTCCTCGACCACGGTGTTGTCGCGGAAGGTCTCGACCCCACCGAGGATCTCTCCCGATTCATCCTTGAGCGGCGCGGTGGAGACGCTGATGGGAATCCGCTTTTTGTCGCTGTTGATGATGTAGGTGGAGCTGCTGACAAAGGACCGCCCCTCCTGCATGGTTCGCCTGAGGGCGCAGTTGCCCTCGCACATGTTGGAGCGGAACACCTCCCAGCAGTAGCGGCCGATGGCCTCCTCGCGCGGCACTCCGGTGATTTCCTCGGCGGCACGGTTGAACGACATGATGCGCCATTCGTGATTGACGGTGAACACGCCGTCGGAGATGCTTTCGAGGATGATGTCGGTAACGCCGGTCATCGGCTTGTTCGAGTCGGCCATAAAGAAAAGGAGAGAAGGGGTCTGTTCGCTGGTTCCGGGAGCGGTGTTGGTTTTCAGATAATCAGCACCGCATTGAAAGGCAAGGGCGACAGGGGAAATTCTACACAAATGTGGTATTTGCACCCGCTTGTTTTTTTTGCTTGCAGAAGCTTTTTTGATTTTGTACCTACTGGTATGTAAATTTGAAAAAGGCGGTAATTAGGATGGATGCACGTGAACGATTAATTCAAAGTACTCAGGCGTTGCTGTGGGAAAGGGGCTATGTCGGCACCAGTCCCAAGGCGATCCAGCAGCGGGCCGGGGTAGGTCAGGGCAGTATGTATCATCATTTCAGCGGTAAGTCGGATTTGGCGTTGGCGGCCATCGAGCGGTGCGCCGAACAGATCAGATCCTTTGCCGACACCAAACTCAACGGCCCGGGCAGTGCCTACGAACGCATCGAGGCCTTTTTGATGCAGGAGCGCAAGGTTCTGCAGGGCTGTCAGTTGGGGCGGTTGACCCAGGATCCGGAAATCGTCGCCAATCCGGACCTGCACAGGCCGGTAGACGAGACCTTTGGCTGGATGCAGCAGCGTCTGGCCGAGGTGATTGTCCAAGGAAAGGAAAGGGGGGAATTCGATGCCGCTCTCGATGTCGAGGATACGGCGGCGGCGATTGCCGGTATCCTTCAGGGCGGCTATGTGCTGGCCAAGGCCGCGGGCACGGATGCCCCCTACTACAGTGCGGTGCGCGGCGTGCTCGCCATGCTGAAATCCCGGAGCAGTGAAGGCGTGCCCGAACCGGGGGCATCTTCTGCCGTCATCACCGGGAAGTAAATCAACAAATGTGTATTCCCGCTCGGCCTTGTCGGGCGCGCAAAAGACCGGAAACGGTGTTCCTGCGTCGTTCTCTCATGTTTGCATGACGTAGTCGTCGTTTTTTGGCTTTTGCGTGTTTGTCAACGTTGGGCGTCTTCCATTGATCATCAATTTAGAGGAGTAAACCAATATGAGCACAAAAAAGATTGTCGTGATCGGCGGTTCGGCCGCCGGTGCCAAAGCCGCGGCCAAAGCCCGGCGGCTTGATGAGTTCGCGGACATCACCATCATCCAGAAAGCCCCGGACCTGTCCATGGCCTCCTGCGGGTATCCCTATTATGTGGGCGGGGTGTTCAACAACCGTAACGCCCTGCTGTGCACGCCCGCCGGTGTGGTCCGCGACCCGGTTTTTTTCCAGAAGGCCAAGAAAATCAAAGCACTGGTCGAAACCGAGGCGGTGGCTGTCAATCGGGCCGGGAAAACGGTTACCTGCCGCAATCTCAAGAGCGGCGAGGAACAGACGGTAGCCTATGACAAGCTGGTGATCGCCACCGGTGCCCGGGCCAACATGCCGCCCATTCCCGGTATCCAACTCGAGGGCGTCAGCACCCTGGTTTCCATGGCGGACACCGATTATCTGCGTGCGATCCGCGACAAGGGCGAGGTCAAGAAGGCAGTGGTCATCGGCGGCGGTCTCATCGGGGTCGAGGCCTGCGAGGCCTTGCAGGAATCCGGGATTCAGGTGACCGTGGTGGAAGCGGTGGACCAGGTGTTGACCTTCCTCGACTGGGATCTGGCCAAGTTGGTGGAAAACCACATGAAGGCCAAGGGCGCCCGGGTTATGACCGGCACGGGCGTGGCCGAGTTCGTGGGCGAGGGCGGCAAGCTGACCGGGGTCAAACTGGCCGACGGCACGGTGATCGAGTGTGCGCTGGCGGTCATGGCCATCGG
>JBFWIP010000064.1:0-5235 GCA_050255935.1 Desulfobulbus sp. | reverse complement strand
GGGATCAGTGCGGTGGCGGTCAAGGCCAAGCTGGATGCCGGCGAAAAACCCTTCCTCCTCGATGGCCGCAATCCCAACGAGTTCGAGGAGATGGAGCTGGGTATCGGTGAGAACCTGATTCCGCTGGGGGCACTGCGTTCGCGTCTTGCCGACCTACCGGCGGACAAGAATGCCGAGATCATCTGCTTCTGCAAGATTTCGCTACGCGGCTATGAGGCCGAGTGCATCCTCAGGGCCAACGGATTCACCAACGTCAAGGTGATGGAAGGCGGCATCATGGGCTGGCCGTATCCACGCAAAAAGTAAGAATTTTTTTGGGAATACCCTTTTGGGCCGGCAGTGATGGCTCCGTCGCGGCGGAACCGGTTCCTGCCGGCTTTTTTGTGGGGTGGGGAACAAAAGAGGGAATGCAGGGGGTTACCAGGTTTCCGAGAGATCGCGGAATTGGTCGTGAATTTCAGCCATCTTTTCCTTGACGCGGAGAAAGCTATCGACCAGCATCGGATCGAAATGCTTGCCCTTTTCTTCGACAATCACCGACTCGGTGTGTTCCTTGGGCATGGCATCCTTGTACGGTCGGCGCGAACGCAACACATTGTAGGTATCCGCCAGGGCCACGATACGGGCCGAAAGGGGGATGGCATTGCCCCGTAACTTGTCGGGGTAGCCGGTGCCGTCCCAACGTTCATGATGGCCGGAGGCCATCTGGTGCGCAAGGAGGAGGTAGCTTGAACCGCTTTCCCGGTAGAGTTTGTGGAGGATTTTCCCTCCTTCCCGGGCATGCTGCTGGATCTGCTCCAATTCGCGGGGCGTCAGCTTCCCCCGCTTGTTGAGCAAGCTGTCGGGTATGTTCATGATGCCGATGTCATGCAAGACACTGGCATTGGACAGGTCCTCGATAATCTGCCGGTTGAGTCCCAATTCCGGATGGTGGCGGAAAAGGTCATCCGCCAGCAGGGTGCAGTAGCGCTTGAGCCGATACACCCGCGAGGATTCTTCACCGGCCCGAATTGCGGCCAGTTCCGCCAGGCCTCCGATCAGTTTGTAGTGATCCTCCAGGCGCAGCAGCCGTTGCGCTCCCTGCAGCCGCAGGTTCAGCTCCTCCCGCAGGATGGGCTTATGAACAAAATCATCGGCCCCGGCGGCAAGTGCCCTGAGCAGCCATTCCTTGTCGTCGACGCTGGTCAGGACCATGAGGTAGGTGTAGCTCTTTTCCCGGCTGCGAATCGCCTTGACAACCTCGACTCCATCCAGATCAGCCATGGCCAGATCGGTGATCACCAGTCTGATCTCGGGGTGCTTCGACCAGATTGCAAGCCCTTCCCGGCCATCGGCCGCCACCATGACCCCGTATTCCTGGCCGGTGAGTTGGCTTTGGAGCATGTGGCGTTGGGTCGCCTCGTCTTCGATGATCAGGACCGATGGTTGACGAAACAGGGAAGGGGGCATGGAATCGTTCCTCAAACAGGGCGCAGAGGTTTTCGTGGACCTAAATGGATTGCTTGGGATCTATTGTAGGGGGCAGGGGAAAAAAGAGTCAATAGAAATGCCCGTGCACATGGAGGGCTGGAAGAAGCCGCCAAGGGCCTCATACGCTTGGGTTTTAGGGATGTTTCATGGGATTGGGCCGGATTCGGCCCTGTCCGCGGAAAAAAAACTTTACTATCCCGGTCTGAACATGTATTTGACCGAATTGTAGTTTTGTTTCGGATGTGCCCACTCCCCGTACTGTTTTCTCTCCCGAAAGACTACATTTGTGCGACTCGACCGGTCAAATATGCACGCCGGTACTTTTCCGGCTCTTCCCCCTTCGTGTTTCGTGGGCAGGGATGCCCGGCCGGCGGGAATCCTTGTTCATCTTGACAAGCCCGCAGAAAGACAAAAGAGCAAAAAACCGTGTTTTCTGAGAACAGGAGGCGACGCAGTACGGCCCCTGGTTTTCGCGGTTTTTTGCGAGAACGACAATTTTGGTTCAGGAACATCCCGCAATGAAAACGATCGCGACCCTTGGTCCGGAATACTCTCAATCATGGCAGGCAGCCGTTTTGTTCGACAAGGAGGCGGAAATTCGGCTCTATCCCCACGCAAAGGCCTTGCTCGACGCCTTTGTCGCCGGTGCCGTCGATTATGCCGTTCTGCCGGTCTACAATACCCGTGAAGGCGAGAAGAAGCAGTCCTTTCGTTTTTTTGACCAGATCAAGTCCGGTTACTGGGTGGATAACGTCTTGCTCCATTCCAATCTTTCCCTCGGAGTGTTCGAGGAAACGGACACCCTTGCCGATCTGGAGATGCTGGTGGGCAAGCGGGAGGTGTTCAACCAATGCGAGGAGTTCATTGAAAACCGCCTTCCCGGCGTGAGCGAGATGAGCGTGCTCGATATCGGCCAAGCCATCGCCGAAATCCGCGAAAGCGGCCGGAGCAAGGGCAGGGCGGTGATCGACAACGCCGAGACGCTCACCGCCCACGGCCTGCGGATCATCGAGCGCGAAGTCGCCCCCCACAACCGGACCCGTTATGCGGTGCTCGGCCATGCCTTGACCCCGGTCACCGGCTACGATGCCACCACTCTGATTACCGAACCCCTGGATGACCGGGTCGGGTTGCTGGTGGATCTGCTCAACGAATTTTCCCGGCGCGGCATCAATATTGCCGACATGCGCACGGAAAACGACATCAAAACCCAGAAGCTGCGGATCTATCTCGAGGCCGAGGGGCATATCACCGATGACAACATGGCCGCCGCCATTGCCCATATCGAGTCACGGGTCATTCAGCAGCAGGGCATGATTCGCGTTTTGGGCAGTTTTCCCCGGGTGGATATGCGGACCAAGTATATCAAGTCCTTCGGCTTTATCGGTACCGGCGCCATGAGTCAATGGTTTGCCGACCGTCTGGCCGGGGAGGGGTATGAGGTGATCATGACCGGCCGCACCTCCACCCTGCGGCCCGAGGAAATGATCGACCAGGTGGATGTGGTGGTGATCTGCGTGCCGATTTCGGTGACTTCGGCCACGGTCCGCCGTTATGGTCCGCTGCTGGCCGCGGGCAAGGCCCTCATCCTCTTGGCCGGCGAGTCCGAGGACACCATCAAGACCGCCCTGGAAGCCACCAACGAGGAGGTCGAGGTCATGCTGGTGCATAATCTCTGGGGCCCGCAGGCGGCAACCATGAAGGACAAGAACGCCATCGTGGTCCGGACCTCGCGCAGCGGCATGTTCTGCAGTGAATTCGAGGCGTTTTTATATAAGCACGGCGCCGATATCTTCCATGACTCGCCCACGAAACACGACCTGCTCATGGGGATCGGCCAAAAGCTGCCCACCATGATTTCCGTGGCCCTGGCCATGACTCTGGGGGAGAACGGCATCACCAGCGACGACATCGCCAGTCACTGTACCCTGACCTCGCTCTATCCCATCCTGGCCATGTCCCGGGTGCATTCGCAGAACCCGCGAACCTATGCCGAAATCATGTCCACTTCCGGTGAGGGCCGTAAGATTGTGACCGATTTTGCCAAGAATCTGCACAGGGTGATGGGGATGGCCGATGAAGCCCTGATCAAGGGGTTGTGTGACCTGATCGATGAAAACACCGATCACCTGAGCCAAACCTTCCTCCAGGCAAGGATGCGCCAGGCCAAGGCCGTGGATGAGGTTCTGGGGCGAATGCTTTGAGGGGCCGGTTGACCGCGGCCGGGTCAATGGTTACCCTACCGGCATGCCTGAATTTCGTCGAAACAAACTCTTTTTCCTGCTGCTTTTTGCCCTCTGGTGCATCCTGTCGCTGCTGCGACCGGTCGGGCGGACCGGCGGCAGCTGACCCGCTGTGCATCTACCGTCGGTCGGCGGTCCCCCCTGTCCCCTGCCGAGGACAGAAACTGTAGTTCAACCCTGAGGAGTCATTGACCATGCTGTCCACCGTGTTGAAATATGCCGAAGAAAAACACTATTGCCCGCACTGCAGCGGCGATCTCGTCCTTTGCCACGCCCCGGCCGTCCATGTCGGCGATGGGTTGGGTTGGGGTTCGGAATATCTTTTTGTCTGCCTCAACGATAATTGCCCCCTCTTTGTCAAGGGATGGGATTATATTGCCAATCAGTACGGCCACGTCGGCTCTTATCGCTACATGGAGATCCCCAACTCCAAGGAGACGTACAACATGATGGTGGCCGGCAAGGATGCCTTCACCGGCAGCATTGTCGATATCGAGGCGCTGAAACAGCAGAACGAACGTTACCAGATCCAGAAAAAAGCCCTGGCCGAGATGGAAACAGCGGTGGCCGAGAACAATCTCCAGCCGGTGATGACCATTCTGCTCGATGAATCCGCCCGGACGGAGGATCGCAAGCGCGCGGTTGAAATGCTGGTGCCTTTGAATGATCTGCGTTGCCTGGATCCGCTGCGCAACCACACCTTCCGTAACGAACACCTGGCCATCGAAGTGGACTTGGCCCTGCGGCAGGTGCTGGCCGCCAACTATGTCAAGGAGTGCCCGTACTGCTCCGAGTTGATCAAGGCGCAGGCCAAGGTCTGCAAACATTGCGGACGGGAACTGTCGGCGTGACTTTCTCCTTGCCAAAAAGACTACGTGCGGGTATATAAGCCCACGTTTGCGTGGTGAGCGTAGCTCAGCTGGTGGCAGCACCGGGTTGTGGCCTCGGAGGTCGTGGGTTCAAGTCCCATCGCTCACCCCATTCATTCATCTAAAGCAGTCCAAAGCAATCAACAAGCCTGCATTTTCATTGAGAATGCGGGCTTTTTGTTGTCTAGCGGTGTCTAAGCGAATCCATTGACAGCGACGATAAGCTGGGGGTAATTTCGGGGGTATCTCGATATGTGCCAAAATGGATACCCCAATGAAGCTTACAAATATCGCAATTTCAAAGAGTAAACCAACTGAAAAAATAGAAACTTTTTGACGGCAAGGTTCTGGGGGACAGAGCACGATTTAGCAATAGTATCCCGAAGATATCCTGGTATCCCTGGAGCCCTTGAGCCGTACGGGTGACGTGACACAGGGTTCAATTCCCGGTTCCAGTGTCGGATGTCCTTCCGCCCAAATGCTTTTCAACGTGGCCGACTGCCTTTTTACAGTGAATGAATACTGTTCCAAAATACTCCGCTCCATCTTGACTCAGGTTTCAAACGAGCCTATCATTAAGTAGAAATCATTCTCACTAAATGGGGGGCCTATGAAAATTGGGTCAAGCACCATGGCAAACCAATTGCCAAGTT
>JBFWIP010000063.1:11458-13201 GCA_050255935.1 Desulfobulbus sp. | reverse complement strand
AATCCGCCCGGTCAGGGTCATCTCCCCGGTCAGGGCCACATCCCGTTTGGCCGGACGTTTGGTGAGCAGGGAGAGCAGCGAGGCAAAGATGGTGATTCCGGCCGAGGGACCATCCTTGGACACCGCGCCCGAGGGAAAATGGATGTGGATATCGGCATCCCGGAAAAAATCGTCGGCAATGCCGAAGAGTTCCGTATTACTGCGGAGATAACTGAGCACGGTCTGCGCGGATTCCCGCAGGACCTCGCCCAGCGAGCCGGTGAGCAGCAGCTTGCCCGAGCCGGTCATCACTGCAGACTCCACGCTGATGATCTCGCCACCGGTCTCGGCCCAGACCATGCCGGTGGCAATGCCGACCTGGGGGTTCGCCTCGGCGGCATCGCGGTAGAACTTGCGCGGACCGAGCAGCTTGCGGACCAAAGGCCCGTCGATCGTGATCAGCTCGGCCTGCTTGTCACCTGATTTCAGGTACATCATCGCCATCTTGCGGCAGACGTCGGCAATCTGCCGCTCGAGATTCCTCAATCCCGATTCGCGGGTATAATCGCTGATCACCCGCACCAGGGCCTCGTCGGAAAAACTGACCGCCGAACGTGACAGCCCGGCCACCTTCAACTGACGGGGAACGATGTACTGCTGCCCGATCTCCAATTTCTCCTTTTCGGTATACCCTGAAAATTCAATGCATTCCATGCGGTCGAGCAACGGTCTCGGCAGCTTGCTCAGGTCGTTGGCCGTGGCGATGAACATGATCCGGGAAAGGTCGAACGGCAGTTCCAGGTAATGGTCGGTAAAGTGGACGTTCTGCTCCGGGTCGAGGATCTCGAGCAGGGCCGAGGCGGGATCGCCGCGGAAATCCTGGCCGATCTTGTCGATCTCGTCGAGCATGAACACCGGGTTGTTGACCTCGACCCGCTTGAGTTCGTTGATGATCCGCCCGGGAAGGGCGCCGACATAGGTCCGCCGGTGTCCACGGAGTTCGGCCTCGTCGCGGAGGCCCGCTAAAGAGACGCGGATGAACTTGCGCTGCAGGGCCTCGGCAATGGCCTTGCCCACCGAGGTCTTACCGGTTCCGGGAGGGCCGGTGAAACAGAGGATCGGCCCCTTGCCCATCTGCACGAAGAGCTTTTTCTCCAGCACCTCGCGCACGGTCTCGCGCAGCTCGTCGAGATTGACCGGCTTGCCCAGGTAATGGGCAGCCCCCTGCTTCAGGGCATCGACCGCGGAACTGACCGTGGCGAAACCGGTGACCATGATCACCGGTATCTCCGGGTTGGTGCGGTTGATCTGCTGCAGCAGTTCGATACCGTCCATCTGTTCCATCTTCAGGTCGGTGACCACGAGGTCGATATCCTCGCGGGCCATGACCTCCAGGGCCTCGGCCCCGTTTGCGGCGCAATGGCAGCTATAGCCCTCCTTGCGCAGGACATGGTCCATGTTGGTGCGGGCGATTTCCTCGTCATCGACCAGGAGGATCGTCTGCTGGGCCTTGCTGCACAAGGTCTTGGCGGCGAGAAACTCGAGGATGCGCTCCTTGACCTGCTTCAAGCCGTAATGGCGGGTATTGAGGACCGCCTGGGCACGGTTGACATCGAGCTTGCATTGGGTCGACTTGTTCCACGGCAGGGCCAGGACCAGTTCGATGTAGTTGAATCCCACCGAATATTCGGCAACGGCCGGATCTGTTTTCTCCAGTTTTTCCAGCTCATTGTTCAATGCATTCAGCACTTGTGGCGGGAGCTG
>JBFWIP010000063.1:0-11358 GCA_050255935.1 Desulfobulbus sp. | reverse complement strand
ATCCAATCCCAGTGCTTTCCGAGCAGACGAAGCGGCATCCTTGGGAGATCGACAAAAGGAGCGACCGTTTATTCTGGCTGTCACCCGCAATGGGCACATGTCCGAGCATGTGATGGAATACGCCCTCAACGTCGCCCATCGGATGCAATACAACATCCTCGCCGTCCACGTCGACACCCTTCCTTTTTTCTGCGCCCGGGGCAAACGGAGCAAATTGTTTGCCGCCGCCATGCGGGAAAGCGAGCTGGTCTTTCAGCGCAAGGCCCAATCCCGGGGCGTGATTGTCGAACATCTTGCTGAACTGGGAAAAATCTCCGGCGTTATCGACCGGATGTGCCACGCAAAAAAACGGATCGAATTCGTGGTCATCGACAAGGGAATCCGCCTGGCCGAGGTGGCCAAGGGTTCGCCGGTGCCCGTTTTCCCCGTCATTACCACCAAGTCAGGTCACAGTAGCAAGACCATTTTTCATACTACCAAAGGAAAAGGAGTATCCGCTATGTCCACTCTGAGCAAGGCACACCACGTAAAAAACTGTTTCATCTTTGGAGCACTCAACGCATGCCTGTATGCGGCGGTGTTCACCCATTCGGACTTTGTCATGAAGTATTTCACCAAAGGTGGTGTGTATGCATTGCTGCCGGTGGCCACTGTTTTTGCCGTTTCCTATCTCCATGGCAACTTCACCAGTTCCTTCTGGTCCGCTCTCGGCATTGAAGCCTCGAGAAAAAGCTCCCAGAAACGGACCGAAGCCGACCGCAAAGTGGTTGCCCCGCGTCCCGACACCCGTCCCCGGGCCCAGGTGAACGCCTGATCGATTCCCTGTACCCACTGCGTCACGAACAGACGGTCAGTCGATATTCGTCCCAACAAGACTGAAGACACTAGATTCGCAAAAAATAGGGAAGGAAGAGCCTCCCTGGGTCATGAAAGCACCAGGGGACAAGGCACGAAACACCGCTTTCCCGTTTTTTTGCAACAACGACACTCAAGGAGTTCACAATGCACGGACCAGTTGCTGATGTAATTCAATTCATCGACCTCAACACCTATACCATCGTCTTTCTCTTCCTTGTCGGCTTTATCGGCGGCCTGGTTTCCGGTTTCATCGGTTCCGGCGGCGCCTTTGTCCTCACCCCGGGCATGATGAGCCTCGGCGTCCCCGGCACCGTGGCCGTGGCCAGCAACATGTGCCATAAATTCCCCAAGGCCCTGGTCGGCGCCATCAAGCGGTTCAAATACGGCCAGGTCGACATCAAGCTGGGCGTCATCATGGGTGTTTTCGCCGAGATCGGTGTCCAGATCGGTATCCAGATCCAGAAGTATATCCTCGAGCAGTGGGGACCGGCCGGCTCCAATCTCTACGTCAGCTTCGTCTTTGTCTGCGTCCTAGTCATCGTCGGTTCCTTCGTCATGCGCGATGCCATCAAAATCAAGAATTCCTCCGACAACGGTCAACCGGCTCCCGGACCCACCTTTGCCAAACGGCTCCAGAAGATCGAACTCTGGCCGATGCTCACCCTCAAAACCGCCAACCTGCGCATCAGCGTATGGTTCCTGATCCCCGTGTCCATCGCCACCGGCATGCTGGCCGCCACCATCGCCGTCGGCGGATTCATCGGCGTTCCCGGCTTGATGTACATCGTCGGCGCCACCTCCATCGTCGCCTCGGCCACCGAGTTGGTCATCGCCTTTGTCATGGGCCTCGGCGGTACCCTGATCTGGGCCTACTACGGCATGGTCGACATCCGCCTGGTCCTGCTCATCCTGGCCGGCTCGCTCTTCGGTGTCCAGCTCGGCGCCATCGGCACCACCTACGTCAAGGACTATATGATCAAGTACGTCATGGCCACCATCATGCTGATCGTTGCCGTCAGCCGTTTCTTCGCCATGCCGAAATACATGACCCAACTGAAGATGCTGTCCCTGAGCGACGGCATGGTAAAAATCCTGACCCAGGTCAGCTTCATCATCATGTGCTGCGCTCTTCTGATCGGCGCGGGCATCATCCTCACCAATCTGTTCAAGGCACGTCGGCTGGAAAACGCCGCCGTCGAAAATATCTGATCAATCCTGCAAGAGGTACGGTATGCCCGAGACTGTCTCCACCATCCTGGTCGCTGTCGACCCGAGCAATGCAAGCAGGGGGGCCTTTCAACAGGCCCTGCGCATGGCCCAGTTTCTCAAGGCCGAACTGATCGCCATCTCGGTCACGCCCCGCTACGAGGGCAACATGAACCGGTGGAAAATCAGCAACGCCGACGAGCAGCTCAGCCAGCCCTTTCAGCACTGTCTGGCGGAGATGAAGCAGTACGCGGAAGAACAGGGACAGAAGGTCCGCACCATCCTCTCCATCGGCGACCCGGTCGAAGAGATCGTTCATACGGCGGAAGAGGAAAATGCCGGACTGATCCTCATGGGTTACCCCAAACGGTCCCGGCTCGAACGGGTGATCCTCGGGCAAACCACCACCAAGGTGATCGGCTTCAGCCCCTGCGACGTGCTCATGATCCCCGAAGGCTCGGAAATCGGTTTTTCGAAAATCCTGGTGGGCATCGACGGGTCCCGCTACAGCATGGAGGCCGGACAGCGGGCCCTGGAACTGGCCCTGGCCTTCGGCAGCAGCGAGGTCCATGCATTGACCGTCCTCGACATCCCCATGGAACGCAGCTTTCTCTATGGCGTGCTTGAATCGGCGCGGCGGGACAGCTTCCCGCCGCTGGAAACCCTAACCGGCCAGGGGGAACGTTTCGGCATCAAGGTGACCAAGGAAATCCTCCACGGATCACCGTCGGAAACCATTGTCCAGTACAGCGAGAAACACGATATCGATCTCATTGTCCTGGGGACCTATGGCCGCACCGCCATGGCCAAGATCCTGCTCGGCAGCGTTGTCGAGCGGGTGGCCATGATTTCGACGCGCCCGACCCTGGTGGTGAAACGGCTGGGGAAAAACGGGGTGCGCGATTTGATTTAAATCAGCGTCAACCATTGCAGCACATCCATGGTGACGACGAGAGTCTGCACAAACCAACAACAACAAACCCACACTATTGTTTACGTTTTAGGGAGAACCACATGGCACTGAGTCAGTTTTTTTCAGGATTAGTGGTCTTGGTCTGCGCAATCCATCTGGCCGGCGTGGTTGGTCGCTCGCTCTTCAGCGTCTCGGCAAAAAGCGTTCTCGAAAATGAGGCGCGGCAACCAAGGCAGCGCAGTGACTGGTACCTTTTTTTCCACTGTTCCGATCTCACGGGTGCCGCGACAAGGGCATCTCAAGCAGTCCGGGAACCGGTTCCGGCACCACGGGCGGGCATAAACGCGCCCCGTCAAGGGAAACGCCGTCCCCGTGCCGGCGCGGCCTGTTAATCCCGGCCCCTTCGAGGCAACGCAGGCTCACTTTCCACCAATCCATTCAACCAACAGGGACTTCACGTGAAACTACAACTGGGAATCTTTCAGCAACAGGAGCAGATCAACACCTACCTTGCATCCAAGGGCATCGAACACACCGACATCATGATTGCCGGTCCGTTCCCCACCCGCCTGCAGGCGGTCGAGTGGATGGATTATATCGAGAAAAGGGCGGGCCAGGGAAAAATGGAACGGCATGCTGTCGGCCTGATGAATCAACAGCCCTGGTACGGAATGACCTTTGAGAAGAAGACCGCCGCGACCGCCCGCAAAAGGGTGCCGGCCAGCCCGACGCAGCGGGAGGCCCGCGCACACTGACCCGGCGGCCCAGGGGATTCGGGCGAGCCCCCTGCCCGGCTCTCCTTTCGGGTCCGGGCCCGATTGCCTTGCCCAATGAAAGGCTGAGGTACGCCAGCCCGGTAAAACGTCACAACTCGAACAGTCGCGCGTTGTAAAAATAGCAGGTTCCCAAATTCGAAACGTCGTTCCCGTGGCTTTTTGCGGGAACGACCTTCACTTCTTGCCCGGCACGTCCTTCTTCATGCGATGTACGCGTCTCCGGGCATGTCGAAATAAAAAAAAATCAGTCTTTTGTCGGAGATCTTTTCTTTCTCCGTCTCCGGTCGGTTTTTGGGGCATCGCCCCCGGGATCGGCGCCAACCGTTCCCGAGGCGGCCGACTCTGTCTTTTTCGCCGGCCGTTTGCTTTTCCGCCGTTTGCTGCGCTTTGTCCGGCTTGGCCTCGCATATTCGTTCACAAACAAGTCATCCTCAGCCCATTCAGTGGGAACGGCATGTCCGATATAAGCCTCGATGGCCTCCAGGGAAAGGGCGCCCTCCTCGTCGGCAAGAGAAATAGCCTTTCCCTCGGCTCCGGCGCGGGCGGTACGGCCGATCCGGTGGACGTAGTCCTCGGGGTCCTCGGGGAGGTCGTAGTTGACCACATGGGTGACCCCCTCGATATGCAGCCCACGGGAGGCGACATCGGTGGCGATCAAGAACGGCAGATTCCCCTCCTTGAAGTCACGCATGATCTTGAGCCGCTTCATCTGGGCCACGTCACCGGAAATAATGCGGCTGGCAAACTTGTTCGCCTCCATCAGCCCCTGGAGGCGTTCCCCCTGGCGCTTGGTATTGACGAAGATCATGGTCCGCTCCATCTGTTCCCGGTTGAGCAGGCCGAGCAGCAGGGAAAATTTTTCCACACTGCCGACGTGGTACAGGACTTCCTCAACCTTGTCGGCGGTGACCGTCTCTCCTCCGACACTCACCTTTTCCGGCATGTTCATGAACTCGTAGGCCAATTCCATCACCCGATGATTGAGGGTAGCGGAGAACATCAGGTTCTGGCGCTGATCATAGGGTGGCAGGCGGCGGAGAAGAAAACGGAGATCGCCGATGAACCCGAGATCAAACATGCGGTCAGCCTCGTCGATGACCAACATCTCCACCCGGGAAAGACTGTAGACCTTTTGCTTGAGGTAGTCGATCAACCTTCCCGGCGTCCCGATGAGAATATCCACCCCCTGCTTCAGGATATTGCGCTGTTTGTCGTAATCGACGCCGCCATACACGGCATGAATGGAAAAACCGCAGTGGCAGCCCAACTGGCGGGCATCCTGCTCGATCTGCACCACCAACTCGCGGGTCGGCGCCAGGATGAGGGCACGCGGTTGCTGCCGGTCGTTTCCTTCAGGATTCAGCAACAGTTTCCGAAAAAGGGTGATGAGAAAAGCGGCGGTCTTTCCGGTACCGGTCTGCCCTTTACCGGCGACATCGCGGCCGCCGAGGGTCAGCGGAAGGGTCATTTCCTGGATAGAGGTACATTCAACAAAGCCTGCTTCGGCAATGCCCCTGCCAAGGGGTTCCGGCAGGGACAGTTCTTCAAATCGCATTCAGTTTCCTTATTTTTTTCCCCGTTCAGGGGCGGGCTCGATTGATCGTTCCATTGTTCCAGGCCCGGAAGCGGGGTTCGCTGAAACAGCCCTTTGATGGAGGCGACGATAATCACCACAATCGGTGCGGCGGCACCGCTGGGGATCATTCCACCTTGAAGTTGAGAAGGATCGATTCCCGGGAGGGGGTAAATTGACGATACAGGGTGTTGGACTTTTCGAGCATGATTTTGGAGGCCCGAACCGAGTCGCTCTCCTTGTATTTGTCCGAAAGATAAATGATTTCGCTGATGCCGGCCTGAATAATGACCTTGGTGCACTCGTTGCACGGGAACAGGGCCACATAAAGCCGGCAGTCACGCAGGTCATAGGTGATCGAATTGAGCACCGCGTTGAGTTCGGCGTGGCAGACGTAGGGATATTTGGTATCGAGGTAATCGCCTTCCCGGTCCCAGGGCAGTTCGTCGTCCGAACAGCCCCAGGGAAAACCGTTATAGCCCACGCCGACAATCTTGTTCTGGCTGTTGGCCACGCAGGCGCCGACCTGGGTATTGGGATCCTTGGAGCGGTGGCCGGAAAGGATGGCCACGGCCATGAAATACTCGTCCCAGGAGAGGTAGCCTTTCCGTTTACCGACCATCGCCGCCCCCTTTTTCCTGGGCCTGCCGTGCCTTGAACTGTCGTCTGCGCTCCCGCCAGTCCGGAGCGAGGCCGGCGGTCTTTTCGACAAATGTCTTGATCGCCTGGAAGTAGAGCTGACCGGCCACGGCGATGAGCGAGTTGTGATCGGCTCCGGGAATAACCTGCAGCTCCTTGCTCTTGGCGCCGCACGCCGCATGCAGGGCTTCCGCCTGCCACAAGGGAATCAACTGGTCGCGTTGGCCGTGGAGAATAAAGGTCGGCTTGGTGAACTCGCCTATCTTGCCGCTGTTGTTGAAGCTCTCTTCTTCGGAGATCTCCAAGGGCTCCAGGTCCACGCCGAGCATTTTCGCAAGGGGCAGGGTACGGGCGAAGCCGGACTCGATGAGCAGGCCGCAGATCAGGTCGCTATGGTTGACGGCCACGTCAATGGCACCGGCACTGCCCAGGGAACGGCCCATGACGAAAATGGCCCCGGTATACCCGTGCTCCTTGAGCCAGTTGTAGGCAAAGAGGAAAACCGCATTGCTGTCGGGAAGGAAGGTGCTGGTCAGAGGCGTGCCGGTGCTCCAGCCGTAGCCACGGTATTCGCACACGAGCAGATTGAGTCCTTCGCGCGTGTAACAGGGGCCGATCTCGTCGTAATCGGGGATGATCTCACCGTTGCCATGAAAATAGATCAAGGTCGGCCGCTCCAGGGAGTGCTGGTACAGCCTGCAGGCGATATCCACGCCTTCGTCCACCGGCACCGAAAAATCGATTGCGCCTTCGGGCGGAATGTTCCGAGGGACTTGAACAGGGCGAAAGAGGAGTTGGGTAATTTCAGGACGATCCATGTGAGTAGCGTTCCATCAGGGGTGTAGGGATGCTGTTATTGGAACAAGAACAGATAATTAACCATTGACCGGGGTATTGTCATCGGCTGCTTGAGACGGCTCGGTCTTCGACCGGGTCCGCTCGCACTCTCCCGCGGTACAACCGGTTTTGCAGTAGTAGCCGAATCCGGAATCCCAGGTGATGCCGCCCCGGGGACAGTGGGCGATATAGTCGGCGTACTGAATCAGACGGCTGAGAATGGCCTTGGGCACCGAATGTTCCATTTTGCAGGCGGCCTCATCGGCCTCCACCGAATCGACCCCGAGGACCGTGATCATGAAATTGGCCAGGGCCTCATGCCGGGAAGCGATATCCTCGGCCAGGGCCAGGCCGTCCTTGGTGAGGGTGATCAGGTCATAGGGTGCATAGTTGATCAACCCCCGGGAAGAAAGCACGCGCAGGGCGTTGGTCACAGAGGAGGCGCGCACATTGAGCCGTTTGGCAATATCCTTGGCCCGGGCGACCTTTTTTTCGCAGACAATATGGTAAACCGCCTCCAGGTAATCTTCCTGGCTGGCGCTCAATCGAGTTTTCTTGATCATGGGAGCGGACTGGTTGATTTGAGGTTTTCTCCAGGCCTCCTTACCGCAACTTGGCGTTTTTAGCTACCTTGAAAGCACATTCCCCCACCTTCCGGACCTTCTTCGGGGAGAAATCCAACCGGATCCCCAGATTGGGGCCGATTCGCAATCGGCCGAAAACCGAAAAAAAATATATTATAAAAACAATATATTACAAAACAAAACCCATTCTTTTTGCCGCCTTTGGCAAATACAACGATGTATTGTCTGCAAAAGAGGACTTTTCCGGCCGCTCGCAACGCTTTTCAGCGGGCAGAGCTTGCAATCTATGGGAAAAGTATCTACTTTACATTCTAACAACTTGAAAATGAAACATTTTCCCGTATTCTCCGCGACTGGGCGAGGCTCAGGAAACAGACACCTTGATGGCAACACAAACTCTTCGCTTCTCCGTCGCGCTTGCTCTGGGTTGGCTGACGTTGCCGTTTGCCACCCTCCCCCTCCAGGCCCGGGCCGACAACGGTCCCCCGGCCCCTGTGCGGGCACATATCGCTCAAAAAAAGAGTAATCCTCCCCCGCCCGCCGCCGGCAATGTCTCGAAAGCCCCTTCCACGCAAACACACAAGGCGCGCAAACACATCCGCCGCAAAAAGGGGGGAGCAAACAACCCCTTTGTCCGCCTCAGCCGGCGAATCCTCAACAACACCATGATCTGTCGCGATGAATTCGAATTGAGCGGCACAATGGCTGATCCCGGCCTCAATGGGTGCCTGGCCGCCGGTCAGGATCTGCAATGGGCCTTTGGTGACGGGGAAGAAACGCCGATCGGGTTCGCCGAGCATCCTTTTGTCGACCAGGGGGAGGAGGGCGAAACGCAACTCTTTATCCAACCGCTCCACCTGTATCTGGGCGGATACACGCCCCTGTTCAAGCAATTTTTCACCCCGTTGGGACAGGCAATCTACCTGAGCGTCGGTGACCTGCCCCAGGGAACCGACTCCTGGCTGATGAAACGGGATTGGCTGGAAAACGGCAGAACCGGTCCGGCTTTTGAGTATTTGTTCGCCGCTGATTCCAGCTCGGACGATACCCCGCTTTCCTACCGGTACAGCATGGACCGGGAATCATCGGTTATCGCCGGGGTGGGTTGGATTTACGACATTTCCGATGCCACCGGCATGTCCCAGGCCTTTGCCCAGGCGGGGTACGACTCTCCGGCGAAGATGAGCGCGCTCAACCTGGTCCTGGGCTACAGCTATAACGCCTTTACGCTCACCGGCGGATATATCCATGCCATCGAGGAGCGGGACCACCTGGCAGATTTTTCGCAGAACGGGCAGGAAGACGATCCAACGGCCTGGAGCAGCCAACTGGCCTACAGTACGGAATTGCTCGACCGTCCCGCGACCTTTGCCATCGGATACCAGAAATCCTCCGAAACCCTCTCCCACTATCTGCCCGAGGTGCGCTACACGACCAAGGCCTCGATCCTGCTCCGGGACAGGACCACCCTCTCGCTGGAATATTATCAGGATAAAGAATATTCCAGCGACATGACCCTTGATGATGACGAGGCCTACGGCATCACCACCAAACTCGGTTTTCAATTCTGACCGCCAACCGGTTTGATCCCCGCCTTACCGGTCCTTCACCGCCCAGGCACCATCGGCAATCCCATCGGCAATCACACGGGAGAGCTGCCGCTGAATTTCCTCGGAGGCGGCGGGAATGATCTCGCCCCCCTTGTTGTAGGCCAGGACTTCCAGGGGACGGGTTCCCCGGGCATTCTTTTCAATGGCAATATCGGCGTACACCTCGATGGTGGGATAATGTTCCTCCATATACCCCATGATGATCCGTCCCTTGAGGTCGGCAAGATTGTCCGCACTCTCCTCCAGATCATACCCGTCTTCCGTAAACAAGCCACCGCCCAGGATAAGGTCGGTGACGATAATTTTATTGATGTCCATCTCCCTGCTCCTTTCCTCGACCTTGCGGCCCTGATAGTACTGAAAAAGAAAAAAATGTGGCCAGAATACAGCATATTACAAATCAACACACAGTATTTCGCGGCCCTGGGCAAAAAGCGGCGTGAACAGCTGCACTTTTTAAGCACCTCCATGCATGCGCTGCTGTCTATACCACAGGGAGAGTCCGGGGCCAAGCGGAAGGCCCTGCCCCCCGGAGGTATTTTCCGGCCGCTCGCAAACCGGCCGAATGCCCGGAATGGAGTGCCGGTTTGGGATTCTCCGCCACCGGCCGACCTGCCTTTGCATGAAAGGAGGCGGGGCAACGCGTTGGCCCTGTCAACGCGACGATATCATTGCGGCCGGAAATGCAGGTTTTCGCTATTTTTGAAGCGGACCGGAAAAAAAGAAAAAAACTACTTGTCCAACATCTGCTTGAGATAGTCGATCCAGCGATCAAAACCCTCGCCGGTGGTGGAGGAGAGTTCGATGATCGGCATGTCGGGTTTGAGGGTTCGGGTTTCCTTTTCGGCCTCATCCACGGAAAAATCGAAATGGGCCAGCAGATCGGTCTTGGTGATCAGCACCAGGTCCGCCCCGCGGAACGTGGCCGGGTATTTGGCCGGTTTGTCCGAACCTTCGGGCACGGAGAGGAGAACAATCCGCCGGTGTTCGCCCAGGTCAAAGGTGGCCGGACAGACCAGGTTCCCCACGTTTTCAATAAAAATCAGGTCAAAGCCCCGGCCCTTGGCAAAATGCTCGAGTACATGCAGGCCGCCGTGAACCATGGGCGCATCGAGATGGCAGGCACCGCCGGTGGTCAGCTGCACCACCGGGACCCCCTTGGCGCGGATGCGGTCGGCATCGCGTTCGGTTTCAATATCCCCCTCGATCACACCGATCTTGACCGTGCCCTTGAGCACATCGATGGTCCGCTCGAGCAAGGTGGTCTTCCCCGAGCCGGGGCTGGAAATCATGTTGATGGCCAGGGCGCCCATGGACTCGATGTGATGGCGATTGGAATGGGCCTGTTTCTGATTGGCCTCCAACAGACTCCGGTTCACCTCGACCACCTTGGTGTCCTGTTGATGATGGTCGTGTAATTGACAGCCGCAGGTATCACACATGTGTTTACTCCATTTCTACTTGATTGAGGATGAGTTCGCTTCCACCCTTGGGGGAAAGCCGGTTCGAGCAGCACCAGGGGCATTTTTTCGGATAGGGACCGGCAAGAATCATTTCAGGGGATTCACCGGGTTGGGCAAAGGGAATCACCGAAATCTTGCTGCAGTCCAGGCAGGTGTAGACCGGATCCGGAGTTTCCACCTCCAGCACCGCATCCTTGGTGAGCGGCAGCGAATCCTTGAGGATATTGAAACCAAACTCGAAGCTGTCGCGGACAATGCCGGAAAAGGGACCGATGGTGACCGAGACCCGGGTAATGCGCTCTGCCCGGTGCTCTCGGGCCAACCCCAGTAACTGGTCGAGCAGGCTTTGCGCAAGTGAGAGTTCATGCATGACGGGAAAGACTCCTTGAAAAATACGCTCAACAGATTCGCGGCAATGGCTGGCCGGTCAGGGGTTCGAGCAAACGCGAACCGCCAATGCGGGTGGTCAGGCTGACCCTGCCCTCGCCCCGCTCCCCGACCCAGCCTATCAGGGCGGCATCACGCCCTTCGGGCATGCGGCGGATCAGCTGCAACAGATCCTCGGCACCGTCCCGGTCGCAGAAAAGGATCATCTTCCCCTCATTGGCCAGGTAGAGCGGATCCAGGCCGATCATCTCGCAGGCGGTGTTGACCGAGGGGCGGACAGGCAACCGTTCCTCCTCGATGGTGATCCCGACGCCGGAGGAACGGGCGATCTCGCACAGGGTAGTCGCCAGTCCTCCCCGGGTGGGATCGCGCAGCACATGGACCAGACCGGCATTTTCCTCGAGAAGGGCGCCGACCAGACGATGCAGGGGCTGGGTATCGCTTTTGATATCGCCGTCAATGGCAAGACCCGCCTGGGCGCTCATGATGGTGATGCCATGGTCGGCCAGGGT
>JBFWIP010000062.1:0-13428 GCA_050255935.1 Desulfobulbus sp. | reverse complement strand
AAGTTGGCATGAGTAGTTCACGGGTGAAATTCAATAAATTTTTATAAGGAGTGACGCATCATGGCCATTAAAGTGGGAATTAACGGTTTCGGTAGAATTGGCAGGAATATTTTTCGGGCATTGAGCAAGGATCCCCTGTTTGCCGATATTGAGATCGTCGGCATAAACGACTTGACCGATGCCAAGACAATCGCCCATCTGATGAAGTATGATTCCATCATGGGGCGTGCGGACCAGGAAATTAGCTTTTCGGAAAACGCCATCCTCGTTGATGGGAAGGCCATACCACTCACCAGCCATCGTAATCCGGGGGACATCCGCTGGGTCGATGTGGGTGCGGAATATGTGCTGGAGTGCAGTGGTCATTTTCGTGATTTGGAAACCGCAAAGGCTCATATTGATGCCGGGGCGTCCAAGGTTATTATTTCAGCCCCTGCCAAAGGGGAGGTGAAGACCATCGTCATGGGAGTCAATGAAGATGAATATGATCCCACCCTCCATCATGTGGTTTCCAACGCTTCCTGTACAACGAATTGTCTGGCCCCGGTGGCGCAGGTCATCTTGGATAATTTCGGTATTAAGCGCGGCTTGATGACCACGGTCCATGCTTATACCGGTGACCAGCGATTGCTCGATTTTCCGCATTCCGACCTGCGGAGGGCTCGGGCGGCAGCCCTGTCCATGGTACCGACCAAAACCGGTGCCGCCGCTGCTGTTGCCTTGGTTATTCCCGAGTTGAAAAATAAATTTGATGGGCTTGCCGTTCGTGTCCCCACCCCGGATGTTTCGCTGGTTGACGTGGTTATTGAAGTCGAACGGGAAACGACGGTTCCTGAGGTGAATAAAGCCCTTGCATCTGCGGCGAACCGTTATCTCGGCTATACGGATGAGCCTCTGGTTTCCATCGATTTCCAGGGAGATTCCCATTCTTCGATTGTCGATGGGCAGTGCACGAAGGTTTTGGGGACGACCGTCAAGGTAATGAGTTGGTATGATAACGAGTGGGGGTATTCCAATCGCATGTTGGATTTGGTCCTGCACATGGAGGCGAACAAGCCGGTTTGATCCACGCTACATTTATTTTCTGCCAAGAGCCGGGAAAACGGCATGGTAAAAAAACGGGCTCCGTTCAGTTGTTTTGTTCGGGAGCCCGTTTTGCTTTTTTCTCTTGTGAGAAACAGTCTGATGATCCTCCTGTTCCCTTTTTCCTGTGGAATTTTCGCCTGCGAAAACCATCTGTCGTCAGTTGGGCTGCTTCTTGCTGGTCTCCGATCTTTCAAAGAGTTCATCGTGCTGGAGAATCTGCTGAAGGCGGTCGAGAGTGCTTTGCTCCTGTCCCTTTTTGAGGCGGAATTGAATGATCAATTCATCGCTCTTCGAGGATGAAAAGGGCGTGGCGTTAAAATCCCGTTTCCCTGCTTTTTCCCCGAAATAGGTTTTGCGAAGCATGGTGATTTTTTCTTCAAGCGCTTGCCTTTGGTGGCTTTTGGGTACCCTTTCCCCTGAAAGGGCCTTGATGAGAGAGGGGATCGGTTGAGCGTTTTCCTTGCTTTTCGTCAGGGATTGCTGAACTTTTTTTGAAGAAAGAGCTTTATGAAGTTCCGGGGCGATGTCGTGAAGGAGGGCGATGATTTTCGTGAGCTGGGGCCGCGTCGGTGCAAATGGCTTGATGATCTCCATATACAATGCATCACGATCTTGGCTGTTTTTTATGGGGGCCAGTATTTCAGAGGCGATTGAGAATTGCAGTTTTTCGTTTACTACGTCGGAAATGATTTCTGGAGACTCACCCCGTAGCCGGATTTGATTCACTTTCCGGTATTTGTGGATCGTTGAATGTGAGACTTTTTGGCCGGGTTTGCCAATTCCAAGGGTCGCGCCAAACTGTTCGGCAAGTTCCGCATTGTTCAGCCCCAGGGCCGAACTGGCCGATTCCAAGAAATTTCCGATTTCAATAGGGTTGAGATTGCGTCGCTTTGTGTTTTCTGCCAAGGAGATATTGAAAAAATCCTCAACTGCAAAATTTGATTCCTGGTAGACCTTTGCCTCCACCTGAGTCTTGTCAAGTCGTCTAAGTGCCTGAAATCTGCGGTAACCGCAAAGGATTTTGTATCGGCCGTTATTTTTTTTCAGAAGCACCAAGGGATGGAGCAGCCCGTTTCGTTCGATCGACTGGGCGAGCTCTTCGATATACGATTCGCGCATCAGTTCCACATACCGGCTGTCACCTTGCAGGCGGAAAATATACTGCAAATCCTCAGCACTATTGGTGTCAATGCTGTCGATAGCAATAGTCCGCACAAGTGACATGGTGTTGACGAAGGGGAGGAGACTGGCTCCAAGGATGTTGGCAATCGAAAGTGCTGTTTGTTGCTCGTTCAGGAGGTCATGACGAAAGGAGAGGATCAAGGAGCTGGTTTCCGGTGCATAACAATCAGGATACTGTTTATTGCGGAAGAGTTGGTTGAGATGAGACTCTTGGTTGCCGCACCAGGGCGAATCGGTCGCGGTGAGAGATGTAGTCAGGTGGTTATCCTCAAGAGCAATGCGCAGTTTGGCTAGCTGTGACGCAGAAATCGTAGGGCGATGGGGAGCATGCGGCGAATTGCGCTCCCCCTGGCCATATCCGAGCAAGAGCATTGCTTCCGGGTGTTCATCAGGTGGCAGGGGCTGGAGGATCAGCACAAGGGGCAGTAAACCGTTTCCGCTGATCTCTTTTTGAAAACGGATAATAGGCTGGAGGAAATCCTGGGCGAGCTTAGGCCGTCCCCTGACGACGTTAAGGTCGGCAAGGTCCATGATTTCTTTTTTATATTTGGTGTTGATCACAGCGTAACAGTGAAGTCGTTCTGCCAGGTTCAGGGCAAGATCAGCAAGAAAGCTGGTTGCCTGATCAAGTTGGGGCGGATTGTAACCATTGGGGACAATCAGCAGGATATTGTTGCTGCCAAGAATCCTATGAATGGTTTGGGGCAGCGGTTGCGGCATTGTTGTTACTCCTGGGGTATTGTGAAAAGGTCTCGAAGACGGCTTGATTTATGTGATTTTATTTAATTGAGAGCAAAATGCTCATGAGAAATGTGGGCGAGAAGAAATAGGACGAGGGCAATGTAGGTTCTGAGGTATGAGCCACGAAGAAGAATCTGCCCCTGCAGCCGGTGAAACGCCCTTCTTCATGGTGAAGTGGTCGCCGACAGATTGATGAGAAAGGGTGGCGCCAGCCTGAGTGAAGGATACTTCACACGGGTTGCACGCGCCCCCACAGTCGTCGTGTCCATGCGCCTCGGAAATGGTACTTGCCATGAACTGCCGGACTCCGGAATCTGCTGGGAGCGGCAAACGGCCGATAGTCTCAGCCGTTTGCGTTATCTCCCCAGTTCCCGGTGAAGCCATTTTTCAATGAGTTCAAAAATAATCTCTCTTTTTACAGGTTTGGTTATGTAATCGTTCATCCCTGCCGCCAGGCAGATTTCCCGGTCGCCTTTCATGGCGTTAGCCGTCATCGCAATGATGGGAATACTATTGAATCCTCGGGCCCTTAATGCTTTGGTTGCCTCAAGGCCATCCATTTCCGGCATCTGAATATCCATGAGAATCAGGTCGAAGTTTTTTGGTTGCTGCGAGAAGGTTTCAACGGCTTTTTTCCCGTTATTGGCCACCTCGACTTGGTAACCCGCCTTATTGAGGATCAACACGGCAAGTTTTTGATTAACCGGGTTATCCTCTGCAAGGAGGATGCGGATAGATTGTTTGATTTCCTCACGCACACTGTATTGGGTAATAAATTGTTCTTTTGCCGGATGAGCGGAGATTGTTTCTTCGGTGGCAATCAATTTTTCGATTGTTTTGAAGAGAATTTCACGACGGGTCGGCTTGGTCAGGAATGCATCAAACCCGGCGTCCTTACAATGTTGCGCATTTCTTTCCGTCGTGGATGTGTAGGCCAGCAGGGGAATATGAGCCGTCTCGCTCATTTCATGACGGATGAGACGCGCCAAGGCATAGCCATCCGGTGCCGGCATTTGGATATCAAGGATGATGAGGTCCGGAAGCCGATTTTCGGTGATTGTCTGTTGCAAGAGGGAATGGACGACGGCACTATCCTGAACGGCAACGACATCAAGCCCCGCGGCGCTGAGGATGTGTTGAAGGATACTGAGATTGGTGGGGTTGTCGTCAACAACGAGGACACGCTTGTGTGCGAGGGAGATTTTTTTAAAGCTTTTCTTTCCTTCTTCAGGGGATTTTTTCAGCGTTGCCGTAAAATGAAAGATACTGCCTCGATCAATTTCGCTTTCTGCCCAGACGTGTCCCCCCATAAGACCTGCAATTTTTCGGCAAATGGAAAGTCCGAGACCGGTGCCGCCATATTCTCTGGTGGTGGACCCGTCAGCCTGACGGAACGCCTCGAAAATTGATTCCAATTTATCCTCGGGAATGCCGATTCCGGTATCACGGATGCGCGCATGCACCGTGATCGACTCTTCGGTTTCACTATCAACGGCAATGGCCAATTCTAACTCACCCTTTTTGGTGAATTTTGCCGAATTGCCCATCAGATTGACCAGAACTTGTCGATAGCGGCCGGGGTCCCCCATGACGTTGGCGGGCAGGGCATCGTCAATTCGGCACAGGACCTCAATCGGCCGGGAGGCGACCTTGGGCCTGATCAGGTCGCAAACATCCTGGGCGGTGATTTCCGGGTCAAAGTTGATGCATTCCAGATCAAGTTTTCCCGCCTCAACCTTGGAGAAATCAAGGATATCATTAATCAGTGACAGCAATGCGTCAGCACTACGTTTGATGGTTTGCGCAAATTCTTCCTGCTCGGTATCCAGTCCCGTATCCAGCAGCATATCCGTAAAACCGATAATGCCGTTCATTGGAGTACGGATTTCGTGGCTCATGGCGGCGAGGAATTCACTCTTGGCGATATTGGCGGCTTCCGCGGCCTTTTTTGCCGTGCGCAGTTCTGCTGTCTGTTGCCGGATTTCTGCCTGCAATCTTTCGGAATAGTTCCGTTGTTGTTCTTGGATTTTAAGATAATTCTGCTCGTTTTCCGCCATGATATCCTGGAATTTTTTTTCCAGCACTGCGGATTTCCGATCAAATTGCTTTTTTTGAATCCGGAGTCTGTTGACGGTTTCGGTCGTTTCCCTGAGGGATAGAAACAAACGGACCGCCAAGCGAACAATGGTGCTGCCCCATTGGGCAGTGATTAATGGATCGTTTGTGAGAGGTGTTGCCAGGACGTAGCCTTGCAGGTCCGGGACGGCCAAAAGAAAAAAAGCCCGGTTGTTGATGCGAAAATTCAATTCCGAGGATTTTTTTTCGTATTGCTCGACCGCTGCCTCGGCCTCGCTGGAAGAAAGCGGGAACCCCTGAGAGGCTGCATGCTGCCCCGATTGGTTCAGGCAGAAAAAGAGGAGATCGTCCGTTTCCTGCTCGAGATGGTTAAGCAGTGTGGTCAGTTCTCCAGCCGGATCGACGAGATCGGCAAACAGGGCTGCCAAAACCATGATCGCTCTCCTTAGCCACCATACATTTTTTGTGTTTTTTCGAGCTCTTCCGGGAGATCTTCGGCCAGCACCTTATACTCTTCCACATTCTCGTGAATATGTGCCGCCAAACTCGAAGCCAGATTGAAGGGCAAGCCTTCCTTGATGGCGGGATAGCTCAGTTGCTGAATGATGTATTCGCTCATCTGAAGAATACCCGTTGGGGATTGAGGCTCTATCTGGCCGTTGTTATGATGATGGTATCGGATGGCCTCGGCGATCGTATCGGGAATGCGCCATTCCTTGGCGAGTAAGTATCCGATTTGTTCATGATCAGTGTCAAATAGACTTCGTTCGACTTCGGTAATGGAAGGACCATCCGGAACCAGTTGATCGATGAGTCGCAGGAATGTTTCCTGCTCTGCCTCCAATTCAACGATGAGGCCTATATCGTGCAGAATTCCACAGAGATACGCATCGTCACCATTGATGGTGAAGATGCGTTCGGCAATCATTTTGCAGCAAATGCCGGAGGCAGCGCTGTGAAGCCACAGGCGCTGAGGGGAGAATTCCGTGATTCCGGAACTGGATCGCAACATTCCCTGGATTGCATCGGTGACGGCAATGTTGTGCAGGTTTTTCATCCCCAACAGTGCCACTGCCCGGGAGATTGAGTCCACTTTTCTGGTCAAGCCAAAATAGGAACTGTTGACCAGGGTCAAGAGGCGGGCAACCAAAGCCGGATCGAGTCGAATGACTTCTTCAAAATCCTGCAGGGTCGATTCTTCGTCATTAACCAATTGGACCAGCCGAGTGACAATATGTGGTAATGTTCTGATTTTTTTAAATTTTTCAATCAGTTTTTCGGCTGTTGGCATGAGGTGGCTCCTTGAGGAACAGGACGCAAACGGGCAGTTTAGAGTGAATTGAGATGGTTTCGTAAGGGGGTTGAAATCGAAAAAACGTGGATCTCCAAACGCTGTCAGCTTTTGATTTCTTTTTTCGTTACAGCTTCGGCCTTGATTCGATCAAGCAGTTCGGCAAGAACCGGTTTGATATTTTCCCTGATATCACCGGCAACGAGAATGAAGAGAAGGTCGTCGCCGGGAAGGAATGATCCACAATGGGCTTCAATTATTATGTCATAGATTCCAGGCCGTTCAAGGTATTCTTGGCGTAATTGTTCCACTTTTTCAGTATCAACTGTTGTTTCCAGCCCGACAACGCCGTCGTGATCCTTTCGGGACCAGCCGCGGACGGTTCCGTTGTGGATAAGAATCATGCCAACATTTTCAGTGAAATCAGGGCGTTTTTTCATCTCGGCAATAGTTTTGGAGATATCCATATATTCCTCCTGTGCGGATAGGGGTTATTGAGAAAATTGATTGTTGTATCGAGGGATGAGAAGTTTTTCACCGGATCGGACGGTCTTTTTCTGCTTATTGGCAGCAAGGACCACCTTTGGAGAAATTTTGAATTTTTTGGCGATGGATGTAATTGAATCTCCTTTTTGAACAATATAGGGCAGGTTGCGGGAACGGGTGGCGGAGTGGGGTGACGTTTTTTTGATCCGGGGCGGTTTCAAGTTTTTGTCTGTGGCAATTTGAGCAACCTTGGTCTTTTGGACTCCGGGCTTTCTGATCAGGCATCCCTGAGGGGCTGGCAGACTCCCTTCAAGGACCGGCTTCTGCAGAGCCGGATTGAGCCTGACGAACTGTTCCCGGGAAAGTCCTGTTTGGACAAGCAGCTGCGTCATGGGCGTTGCCGTCCGTAGCCGGTAGGTGGAGATCGACTCAGGTTGGTCCTTGCGCAATGACGGGTTGGCTCCCAGCTTTTTGGCAACCCGGGTAGCTGCAACGAATTCCGAATAAAAGTTGCGCGCGGCGAACTTGAAATACCCCTGCTCATACGACAGGAAGATCCGTTCATAGTTGCCATGGTCCCGAACGGCCCGCAACATCCCGGCCCTCCCGTAATTGTATGCGGTCAGGGCAAGGGGCCAGGAACCGAGAACTCTATAATTGTCTTGTAGCAGGCGTGCGGCGGCATCGGTCGCCAAATAGGGATCGTAGCGTTCGTCAACCAGGGTATTTATAACAAGGTAGTCACTCCCGGTAGCACGGGTGAATTGCCAGAGCCCGGCAGCGCCCGCCTTGCTGAAGGCTTTTGGGTTGAACGATGATTCCACATGAGGCAGATAGGCTAGGTCCTGTGGAAGCCCATGGCGGGCAAAGATGCGGCGGAAAGCGGGCAGGTACCGCCCCGAACGAATGACTCCTTCCAGAAAGCGGTCTTTCTGGCCAAGTTGCAGACGGATGGAATCACGGGCTTGGCCCAGGGAGGCGTGCCATTTTCCGGGAAAGAGCGCGGCAATGCGACGGGCCTCTGCCGTTTGTGGCGGTTTACCGGCAGCAAGGGCTTCAAGGACACCTTTGACGCGGTTCTTTTCCCGCTTGATCCGCCCGTCATTGACCAAAGCTGCCCATGGCAGTTTCCAATCGACCAATTCAACAACGGCGTAGATTCGGCCGAGATCGTCCGCATCATGAAGAACACCCTGGCGGGTGGTGTAATGGCTATAAATCGTTTCCCAGAAACGGACGTTTTTTCGGATGCACGGATAGAGCGGAAAGGTCGCTTCGGCGTGGCCTGCCTGTACCCAGACGAGTTGCAACAGGATGATCGTGACGAAAAAACAATGGCCGCGTCTTCTCCAATCTTTACATTTCGGCGGAAGCAAAACCATGGTAAGAAGAATCAATTGAAAAGGGGGAAACGAAGTGTTCATGAATCACTGAGAACAATATAAAGGGTTGAACGTCAAAGTGGTATCGGTTTATTGCCGAAGGAGTGGAAGTGGTGGTGGAGTGCGCGGAACAGGAGTTGTATTTGCCCATAATCGGGACACTTGGCTACATCCTTTCACCTGATGGCCGCGAGACACTGTTGGTACATCGCAACGCGAGGCAAACGGATCAACACCTGGGAAAATACAATGGATTAGGTGGAAAAATGCGTGCAGATGAGGACGTCCTGACCTGCATGCGCCGAGAAATTTTTGAAGAGTCCGGACTTGAATGCACCGAGATGCACCTGCGGGGCACCATAAATTGGACTGGATTCGGTCCACATGGTGAGAACTGGCTCGGCTTCATTTTTTTGATCACTGCTTTTACAGGGGTTCCGAAACGAAGTAACGAAGAGGGGACGCTGGGGTGGTTTCCAATTTCAAGAATGATGGATTTGCCCATGTGGGAAGGAGACCGTTATTTCCTACCGCTTGTTTTCGATGAGGATCCGCGGATTTTTCATGGGTATATGCCCTATCTGAACGGTAAACCTGTTGATTGGAGCTACTGCCGCCTTTAGTCGGAATGGAACAGGTAAAATCCTTGCGGGCAAATGGTTCGGTCGGTATAATCGGACCGATTGAGTTTATTTATAATTCCGTAAGGTTAGACGTAAGCCTTAATGAAAATGTACTACTCAGGGGACACGTTATGGAATATGGAGCAGAGCTGGCTCGCTTGGAGGAGTTTGTCGATAAATTATTGAGTAAACACAATCAATTGAAGTCTGAAACTCATGCGTTGCAAGAGGCCTTGCATCAGCGTGATACTGAATGTGCCGACCTGAAAAAACAGGTGGTTGCATTGAGTACGGAACGAACCGAAGTCGGCAACAAGGTGTCGGGGCTACTGGATCGAATCGAACAGTGGGAAAACGACCAGATGGCTGCAAGCGCTCCCCTTGATGAGGAGCATGACGATTCCCAGGGATCATTGTTTCGCAATGGCCCCGAGATGAAAACGTACTGACGTCATTTGTTGCCAAGCGATGCAGGAGCGACTTGTTCACTTCACCTTGTTCGGCCAGGAATTTACGTTTTACAGTGATGCGGCGGAAGAGGAAGTTGAAGCCGTGATATCGATGCTCCGCGAAGAGCTTGAGGGACAGGAAACATTCAACCGGAGTACCGTCCCCTCAAATAAAATACTCGTGTTGGGCTGTTTGCGCATAGCGGCAAAATATATCCACCTGCAACGGGAACACGCCCGGTACCGCCAGGCACAGGGGCAGGCCATTGACGCTTTGCTCGATAAAATTTCAAAGACGGTCGGATCGCCGACCTAAAAATGTGGTGGGGCAGACGTGCAACATCTGCTATACTGAAAACAAAAATGAGGTACCCCTGCTCTGTTGGTGATCAGTGGAATATTGAGCCAACTCGCAATGTAAGGGTAGCCCGGATGGCGGATGATGGAAAACTGCAGAGATTTCCAGGGGCCGACAGGGGCACTGCCCACCTAATTTAATTAGGTTTAATCATTTCGCTGACACGGCAGCGCGGGGGGCTTTTTTCCAGCGTGAATTTCGCTGTTTGCATAGAGTGCCATTTGCGGAAACGTAAGAGGATGGCCGGTTAGATAAAGCGGACGTTGTTGGTCCAGTGAGAAAGACAACACTGATGCGATCAGGTTGACGATAGATGAGTAATCCCCCACACAGGATGTTATCAGGGAAAATATCGGGCCCAATCAACTGTTGATCCAGGTAAATTTCTTGCTTTTCTTCGGACTGAAGACCACCGGGGTGTTCTGAGCGTTTTCCAGGGCGTTCGGCTCTTCCTGTCGCTTGTAGACAAGCGGCGTCTCTTGTGGTGCATGCACCACACCTTTCTTGACCGTCTTTCTCTTCTTCATTTTCATAGAGCAGCCTTGGTGAGCGGATTGGCGAACCGGGGCAAATATTTTTCATAGAGAAGGGTAGGTGTGTTCAATGGAACTTAACGTCACAACATTACTGTTGGCCTTGGTCAACCTTGTAGCGGGCCTCGCTGTTGGCATCCTGCTTCGTAAACGCCTTGTAGAGGGCAACCAGAAAAATATCGCTCTTCAGGGGCGGCAGATTATTGAAAATGCCATCAGTGAGGCGGAGCAAATAAAAAAGGAAGCCTTGCTTCAGGCCAAGGAAGAGGCGTTTCAGATCAAGCAGGAGGCTGACCGTGAACTCAAGGCCTCTCGTCAGGAATTGAAGGACGACCAGCGTCGGCTCAATCGAAAATTCGACGAAATTCAACGGGAATTTCAGATCCTTGAAGAGAAACAGGTAAGTCTGAAATATCGTGAGGAACGGCTCGGCGTCAATGAGGAAGACGTGGCTTCCCGGCAGAAACAACTGGATTCTCTCATTGATGAACAACGGTATAAGCTGGAGAAGATTGCCGGAATCGATCGCGAAGAAGCCAAGGTTCAGTTGATGCAGTCCATTGAAAGCGAGGCGCGGATGGAATGCGCCAAACGGCTTTCCCGGATTGAAAACGAAATGAAGATAGAGGCCGACCGCAAAGGGAAAAATATCCTGGCCTTGGCCATTGCCCGATATGCGGGCGATTATGTGGCCGACAAAACCGTTTCCATGGTTCCCTTGCCCAACGAAGAGATGAAGGGACGGATCATCGGCAGGGAAGGCCGCAATATCAGGGCAATCGAGGCTGCCACCGGTATCGATATCATCATCGACGACACTCCGGAAGCGGTCATCCTTTCCGGTTTTAATCCCATCCGCCGGGAGGTGGCCCGGTTGGCGCTTGAACAGCTGATCTCCGACGGCCGTATTCATCCGGCCCGTATCGAGGAGGTCGTCCAGAAGGTTGCCGAGGATCTTGAGGTGGGCATCCGTGAGTCCGGTGAACAGGCCACCTTTGATGTGGGGGCCCACGGCATGCACGTCGAATTGATCAACCTTATCGGACGGCTGAAATATCGGACCAGTTACGGACAGAATATTCTCCAGCACTCCCTGGAAGTTGCCTTCCTTTGCGGGGTCATGGCGGCAGAGCTTGGCTTGGATGTGAAAAAAGCCAAGCGTGCCGGTTTGCTGCATGACATCGGCAAGGCGGTTGACCACGAAGTCGAGGGATCACACGCGGTTATCGGTCGTGATCTTGCCAAAAAATATGGTGAAGCTGACGACATTGTCTATGCCATCGGTGCCCACCACGAGGATCAGCCGCCCAAATCGGTATTGGATATCCTGGTGCAATCGGCGGATGCTCTATCCGGTGCCCGGCCCGGAGCGCGTAAGGAGATGCTCCAGAGTTACGTCAAGCGCCTTGAGGACCTGGAAAATATTGCAAACAATTTCAAAGGGGTGGAAAAATCATATGCCATCCAGGCCGGCCGCGATCTGCGCATTATTGTCGATAGCCAAAAGGTCTCCGACGATGAGGCAACCTTGTTGAGCCGTGATATAGCCAAAGCGGTTGAGGAACAATTAACCTATCCCGGGCAGATTCGGGTCACGGTCATCCGTGAAACCAGAGCAGTTGAATACGCAAAGTAGGGGGAGAGAATGAAGTCGGTAGAAGAGCAAATTGCCCTGATCGAGCGGGGGGCCGTTGATTTTCACTCCAGGGAGGATCTGGTCAAGAAGCTGACCCGCTCCTTGGAGACGGGTAAACCCTTGACGATTAAAGCCGGGTTTGATCCGACCGCGCCGGATCTTCATCTCGGCCATACGGTGTTGATCCAGAAATTACGGCACTTTCAACTGTTGGGGCATGAAGTCAATTTTCTTATCGGCGACTTTACCGGGTTGATCGGCGACCCCACAGGGAAATCCGAGACACGTCCCCCTTTGACTCCTGAGGATGTCAGGCAGAACGCTGAAACCTATAAGGAACAGGTCTTCAAGATCCTTGATCCTGATAAAACCAAGGTGGTCTTCAATTCTTCCTGGCTTGGCCAGTTGACCTCGTATGACATGATTCGTTTGGCCTCGGAACTCACCGTGGCCCGCATGCTCGAGCGCGACGACTTCAAAAAGCGCTTCGAATCCAACCGGCCGATTTCGATTCATGAGTTTCTCTACCCCCTGATTCAGGGATACGATTCGGTCGCCATGCACGCTGATGTCGAATTGGGCGGCACCGACCAGCTCTTCAACCTGCTGATGGGGCGCGATCTGCAGCGGAGCCGTGGCCAAGAGCCACAGGTGGTGCTGACCATGCCGCTTTTGGAAGGCCTTGACGGCATCAACAAGATGAGCAAATCGCTGGGGAATTATATTGGTATCTCCGAGGCGACGGACAGCATCTTCGGCAAGATCATGTCGGTCAGTGATGAACTCATGTTTCGCTATTATGAGTTACTCAGCGACCTCCCCATGGAGGAAGTGCGTGCACTGAAGGCGAGAATGGAGAAAGGTGATATCCATCCCAAGGTCGTCAAGGTACGGTTGGCCAAGGAGATGGTGGCCCGTTTCCATTCGGCCGAGGCTGCTGAAGAGGCGGAGCGCAATTTTGAGCAGGTCTTTGCCCGCCATGAACTTCCGGATGAAATCGAGGAGATTCGGATGGCGCCGTCCGGCGAACCCGTTTGGGTCCCGAAACTGTTATTGGACGCCGGCCTGGTAAAATCCACTTCCGACGGCAGGCGGATGATTCAACAGAACGCTGTCAGCCTTGACGGCAATAAGGTGGAGGATATCAATGCCACCGTTCCTGCGCAGGGAAGTCTTTTGTTGAAGGTGGGAAAACGGAGATTTTGCCGCGTAGTTTTTAACTAATTATCCTTCAAACAGGTGTTACTCAGAACGGCAGGGATTTGATCGTTGCAGAAGAACCAACAAGAGCGGCGTCCTTTCATTTTCGGGACACCGCTCTTGTTGGTTAGAGCGTATAATTGTTGCAGTTTGATGGCGAGGCGATAAATCAGTGCCGCTTTTTTTGACAATCGCTGCAGATGCCCGTAAATTCGACGTGGTGTCCCTGGATAAGGTAGGAACTTGATTCTGCTGCCTGGGCCACCAATTCCTTCACCACCGGGACATCTATATCATCGACCCTGCCACAGACTGAGCAGCGGATGTGATAGTGTTCTTCGGTATTCGCGTCAAATCGTTTTTGGGTCCCTCCCACCTCAATCTT
>JBFWIP010000061.1:11281-13884 GCA_050255935.1 Desulfobulbus sp. | reverse complement strand
CCAGGAACAACTCCCGGAAGAGGCACGCAAACACCTGGCGATCGAAACCCTGCGAGCCATGCGTTACGACGCCAACAACTATATCTGGATCAACACCCTGGATTCGGTGATGGTGCTGCATCCGGCGCAACCGGGGCTGGAAGGCAAAAACATGGTCGATTTCCAGGATGCCAAGGGGCTCCTGATGTTCCAGCAATTCAGCCGCGTCGCCCGGGAACAGGGTGAAGGGCTGGTCTCCTATTCCTGGCAGAAACCGGGCAATGACCTGCCCGAGGACAAACTGGCCTACGTCAAGCGCTTTGCCCCCTGGAACTGGGTGGTGGGGACCGGGGTTTACATTACCGATGTCAACCGGGCGGTTCAGGAAAAGAGCGGGCAGATCCAATCGGTGGTCAATCAGCAGCGGCTCCATCTGGGATTGATGATTGTGGGCACCCTCGTGCTCATCCTGATCATCGTGGCCGTGCTCAGCCGACGGATTACCCAGCCGATCGTCAATACCGGCGAAATCCTGCGGGAAATAGCCCAGGGTGATGGTGATCTGACCAAACGGCTGCAGGTCCACGGCAAGGATGAGATCGGGCGGATGGCCGGTTGGTTCAACGCCTTTATCGGCAAGCTCCACGACATTGTCCGCGATATCGCCGAATATTTTGAAACCGTGACCGCATCGGCCAATCAATTGTTGTTCATCTCCAAGCAGATGGACGAGGGGATGACGTCCCTGAGCGACAAGTCCTCGGCCGTGGCCCGGGCCGCCAATGAAATGAGCCAGAACATGCACTCGGTGGCCGCGGCGACCGAGGAAGCGGCGACCAATGTCCGCATCGTCGCCTCGACCGTGGATGGCATGAACCAAATGATGGCCGAAATCGGTGCCAGTTCGGAAAAAGCCCGCGCGATTTCCGACAAAGCCGTGGCCGAAACCCTGCAGGCATCGTCCAAGGTCAACGATCTGGGGAATGCGGCGGCGGAAATCAGCAAGGTCAGCGAGGCCATCACCGAAATTTCCGAGCAGACCAACCTCCTGGCCCTCAATGCCACCATCGAGGCGGCCCGGGCCGGCGAATCGGGCAAAGGTTTTGCCGTTGTCGCCAACGAAATCAAGGAATTGGCGCGTCAGACCGCCTCCGCCACCCAGAACATCAAACTGGAAATCGAGGGCGTGCAGAACCATATCCGAGAGACGGTCACCGATATCAGCCGCATTGCCGAAGTGATCAACGAGGTCGACACCACGGTCTCCTCGATCACCGCCGCGGTGGATACCCAGAGGAGAGCGGCCGAAGAGGTTATCCAGAATTTGCACCAGGCCTCCGGCGGCATCGATGAGGTCAGCCGCAATGTCGCCTCCAGCAGCACCTTTTCCGGCGAAATCGCCTCGGATATCAACGAGGTCAATGCCATTGCCCTGGACATCGCCGACAATAGCCGCAAGGTCAGTGTCAACGCCGGCGACTTGACCCAATTGGCCGCTGACCTGAAGGCGATGATCGGCGAATTCAAGGTGGACCGGTCCAGTGCGACGGTCGAGGCGATCACCGACAACGCGCCGGACCTCATCACCTGGAACGATTCCATCCGCTTCGGCATCGACAGCATCGACCGGCAGCACCACCACCTGGTGGACCTGATCAACAAGCTGCACCACGCCATGCGCAACCGGGCCGGCAAGAAGGTGCTCGGCTCCACCTTGGCGGAACTGGCCCAATACACGGTTGAGCATTTTCAAAGTGAGGAAAAGATGATGGCGGCGGCAAAATATCCGCAATTGGAGGCCCACAAACGCGAGCACGAGAAACTGGTGGCCCAGGTGGTGGATTTTCAGCGCCGGTTCGAATCCGGCAGCGTCACCATTACCCTGGACCTGATGAATTTCCTCAGCGACTGGCTGATCAATCACATCAAGGGCGTTGACCGGCGTTATGTACCGAGCCTCAAGGCAAAGGAAGAACAAACGGGCGCATTTAGATGAAACGCTGCATCAATTGATCGCATATCCGGTCCACATTCTCCGGGGTGACCATCCACTGCTCCACATAGCGCAGCGCCTGGCTTCTCAGGCCGGGATAACGCAGATCGGCCAACTGCCGAAAGACACCGGTACGGCGGCCGATCTGGTAGAGCATCTGTTCGTCCGGGGGCAGGTCGAGGAAACGGGCGATCACCGCCAACATCCGCGCCTGGTCCTCCGGGAGCCGGCCATCGATTTCCTCAAAGAGGTTGAGGATGTGGTCACTCTTGATCCGGCTGCTGATACCGGTGAGCGACTGAAGGAAAAGCCGTAGTTCGCAGGCGATTTCCCGGTCTCCCGGCTTGACGAACCGGCCGCAGGCCTGTTCCCTCGCGAGTTCCAGATGCTCGGGCAAGGCCAGGGTGCGGATGCGGATGAAGTCCGGGTCGATCCGGTTCAAGACCGCCGCGCTCTCCCGGGCATGTTCCTCCGACAGTTCCCGCCCGCCCAGTCCCGGCATGAAGTATTCGGAAAGCTCGATTCCCGCCTGCCTGACCTTCACTCCCGCCGCCACATGGATCGCGCTGTCGGCCCCTTTGTTCACCCTGGCAAGCACCGCATCGGAACCCGATTCCATGCCGATATGGAT
>JBFWIP010000061.1:0-11181 GCA_050255935.1 Desulfobulbus sp. | reverse complement strand
TGCGCTTGAAGGTCCAGAAATCCGGATGCAGCATGGCCAGGAAGGGAATCAATTCCAGCCGGCCCACCACCATGTCGACAATGAAGATGGTCTTGGTCCAGGGGGAGAGCTCGCCAAAGGTACCCATGGGCCCGATGGTGCCGTAACCGGGGCCGATGTTGCCGATGGTGGCCGCAGTGCCGATAATGCCGACCACGGCATCGCTTTCGATCACGGTGACCGCCAGCGAGGAACAGGTCATCAGGGCGATATAGAAGAGAAGAAAGCCGAGGATCTGCCGCTGGATGTCCTCGGGCACGGTAACCCGGTCGATCTTGATCGGCAGCACGGCCTTGGGATGGACCACCTGGGCAACTTCCCGCTTGAGATATTTGAGACCGAACAGCACCCGCACCACCTTGACGCCGCCACCGGCGGAACCGGCGCAGCCGCCGACCAGCATCATGGTAAAGAGAATGGTCTGCGCCGGAATGGCCCAGAGGCCGAAATCCACCGAAGCGAAGCCGGTGGTGGTGATGATCGAGGCGATCTGGAAAAAGCCGTCGCGCAGACCGTCGTGCCAGCTGTCCTGTTCAAGAAGGACCAGGGCCGCGCAGAGGGCGAGCGACATCCCGACCACAATGGTCAGGTAGAAACGGAACTCCTCGTTGTGCAGCAATGAACGCAGTTTGGCCTGAAACAGCACCCGGTACTGAAGGGCAAAGTTGCCGCCGGCCAGAAACATGAACAGGGTAATGGTCCAGGTGACGGAACTGTTCTGGTACCCCATGATCGACAAAGGATTGGGGGAAAACCCGCCGGCGGCCATGGTCGAGCAGGAGTTGCAGACGGCATCGAAAAGCGGCATGCCCTGGAAGTACAGCAATACCACCTCGGCCACGGTCAGCAGAATGTAAATCATCCACAGGGCCTTGGCCGTTTGGGTGATGCGGGGGGTCACCTTTTCCTCGGTGGGGCCGGGGGCCTCGGCAAAGAACATCTGCCGCCCGGCCACGGCAAACTGGGGCAGGATGGCGACGAAGAGCACGATAATACCCATCCCCCCCAGCCACTGGGTGAAGCTGCGCCAGAAAAAGAAGGTCTTGGGATAGGGGGCGAAATCCTTGAGGATGGTGGCCCCGGTGGTGGTGAATCCGGAGATGGATTCAAAGTAGGCGTCCAGGGGGCCCAGTTGATAGAAGAGATAGGGGATCGCACCGATACAGCCGGTCACCAGCCAGGCCAGGGTCACGATCAGCATGCCTTCGGTACGCTTGAGGTTGTCGAAATCGCGCGAAAAGCCGCCGTGCCACTGAAACAGCAGCCCCAGGGCCACGCTGGTGGCGCAGGCCACGACAAAGGGCAGGATGGAGCTGTATTCCCCGACGAACAGGGCCATGCTGATCGGGATCAGCATGATGGTCCCCAAGGCGACCAGGATAATACCGAGAACGTTGAGGATAGCGGCCATCTTCATCGGGAAAAGACCGCCTTGATGGCTTCGGCATCCTTGGCCATGGTGAAGATGATCAACTGATCCCCGCTCATGAGTGCGGTTTCGCCATGGGGGAAGATCACATTGCGGCCGCGCTTGACCACACCGATGATCGCCCGGGCCGGCAGCTTGAAATCCCTGACCTGGGTTTCCGCAAAACTCTCGGGCAGGGTCAGGCGCAGGACCTCGCCCTGCCCGCCCTCGACCAGGGCAAGGATGTTGACGTCCTTGGCGTGGAGGCGGTTGAGCAACTCCTTCAGGGCCGATTCCCGGGGCGAGACCACCACATCGATGCCGACCCGCTCGAAAAGGGCCGAGTTGCGGACATTGCCCACCCGGGTGATGATCCGCTCGCAACCGAGTTGTTTGACCAACAGCGAGCAAAGCAGATTTTTTTCATCGTTGTTGGTGACGCAGACCGTGACATCGCTGTCGCCGATCGATTCCCCCTCGAGCAGTTCAAGGTCGGTGCCGTCCCCCTGCAGGATCAAGCTGTTCTTGAGGTTGTCGGCCAGGAAGATGCAGCGGTTGCGGTCGTGCTCGATCAGCTTTACCTTGATACCTGCCTGTTCGAGCTTCTGGGAAAGCATGAAGCCGACGCTGCCGCCGCCGATGACCGCCGCAGTCTTGATGGTGTTCACGTTCTGGAAAAACTGGGCGGCGAGGCTGTCCAATGCCGGGCCGGTCCCCATGAAGACGACCTTGTCATCGGTCTGGATCGTGGTGGCGCCGTTGGGAATGAACAGGCTGTGATCGCGGGTGATGCCGACGATAAGGACATTCTGCGGGAAGGAACAGTCCATGATCCGCCGGCCCCGGATAATGGAATGCTCCTTGATCCGGTACTCGAACATCTTGGCCTTGCCGCGGACGAAATACTCCACATCGATGGCATCGGGCACGGAAATGATGCGGAAGATATCCTGAGTCAGGAGCTGTTCCGGCCAGATGATGGTATCGATATCGTATTTGGTCTGATACCGGTGCTGCGAGAGCGAATTCAGGTTTCGATACAGCTCCATCCGGCGGACAAAGCAGATGGTCTCCGCATCGGTGATTTTTTTGGCGGTCCAGCAGGCCACGATGTTGGCCTCGTCGATCAGCGAACAGGCAATGAAGAGATCGGCCTTGGCGGTGTTCGCACGCTCCAGCACCTGGACATCGGCACCGCTTCCCGCCACGAAACTGATATCGAGGTTATTGAATCTGTCGGGCAGGCGGTCGGCATCGTCGACAATGGTGAGATCGTGCTTGCGGTACAGTTGTGAAGCCACCATGTATCCGGTCTCGGTGGCACCGTAGATGAGAACATTCATAGAATTACTCTTGATGAGGCGGGGATACGCCCGATGGCCGAAAGAGGGCCCGCGCTTTCAGAAAAGGATTTTTTTTGCCGTTTCATCGTGTGCAAAATACTCAAAACCATGCTGATTGTACAGGGAATGCAGGCACCCCGGGAGATTTTGCCGCGCGCCGGATTCCGGTGGAACACAATCCGGATGGCGACTTTCCTCCATTCACCCCTTGGGGATCAAGCGGGAATTTGCTATACAAAATGATATGGAATCTTTCACTCAAAAGGAAGCAGCCGTTGCGACCATCATCTCTTATGGTCCGGAACCGGAGGTCCTGGTCCTCAAACGAAACGCCAACCCCCGCGACCCCTGGTCCGGGCATTACTCCTTTCCCGGAGGGCGACGCGACGACGGGGACCCCTCGCTGCTGGCGACCTGCATCCGCGAAACCTATGAGGAATGCGGCATTCGGTTGTCCACCGACCGCCTGGTCAAACAGTATCCGGTGCGTCAGGCGGGGAACCATCTCAACCGACCTATTCCGGTGACGACCTATCTCTTCGAACTTCCTGAAATTCCTCCGATTCGCCTGCAGAAATCGGAAATCAGCTGTCATGAATGGCTGGAGCTGGACTATGTCACCGACAGCGCCAACATCATCAAGCGGCCGATGAGTCCGCGGTGCCCCAAAATCCTTTTTCCCTGTATCCCGGTCTCCGAAGGATTCATCTGGGGCTTCACCTACGAGACGCTGATGATGGTGATCGCCGACCGATACGCGCATATTTCCTGAAAAATTTCTCTATTGTAGAGTGGAGAGACGCGAGAAAGAGCGCTTGACTTTTTATCCGTTGATTTGTATCAATAACGGCGGATTTGAAAGGGAATTTGCCTCTTTGGATGGAGCGTTCGAGAATTCTTCAATATTTCTTCCGCCTCCCGGATTCGTGCCGTTGCCCGGCATGCGTCCCGCCCGGTCTCTTCGGCCATGCCCAAACATGTTCCCCTGTCCAATTCCACGGCTTTATCTTGCTTCACATGAGTACCGCGTTCGTTTCTTGATCGACACCCCGTCCGGGGATTTGCATGACAACTGATGGTAGTTACCAATTTTTTGGTCTACTAATTTGGTAGGTTCAACAACAAGGAGAAACAAATGAAAGCACCCGTACGTGTAGCAGTAACCGGAGCTGCCGGCCAGATCAGCTATTCCCTCATTTTCCGCATCGCCAGCGGCAGCATGCTCGGGCCCGATCAGCCCGTTATCCTGCAACTTCTGGAAATTCCCCCGGCAATGGGCGCCCTTCAGGGTGTATTGATGGAACTCAACGACTGCGCCTTCCCGCTGGTTGCAGGCGTTATCGCCACCGATGACCCCAATGTCGCTTTCAAGGATATCGACTTCGCCCTGCTGGTCGGTTCCCGTCCCCGTGGTCCGGGAATGGAACGTTCCGACCTGCTCAACGCCAACGGCGCCATCTTCACCGTTCAAGGCAAGGCTCTGAGCGACAACGCCAACCCCAACTGCAGGGTTCTGGTCGTTGGTAACCCGGCCAACACCAACGCCCTGATCTGCTTGAAGAATGCACCGAAACTCAACCCGCGCCACGTCACCGCCATGATGCGTCTGGATCACAACCGTGCCATGTCGCAGATCGCCGAGAAGACCGGCACCCACTCCACCCAGGTTGAGAAGGTTGTTGTTTGGGGTAACCATTCCTCCACCCAGTATCCGGACATCAGCTATGCAACCGCAGACGGCAAAGCCGTTAAATCGCTGGTTGACGATGCATGGAACAACGACTACTTCATCCCCACCGTCCAGCAGCGCGGCGCCGCCATCATCAAAGCCCGCGGCGCTTCCTCCGCAGCCTCCGCAGCCTCCGCAGCCGTTGACCATATGCGCAACTGGGCTCTGGGCAGCGACGGCAAGTGGGTCAGCATGGGCGTCAACAGCAAGGGCAACCCCTACGGTGTGGACGAGGATCTGATCTTTGCCTTCCCGATCATCTGCGAGGGTGGCGACTGGAAGATCGTCGAAGGCCTGGAAATCAGCGACTTCAGCCGTGAGATGATCAAGAAGACCGAGGCCGAACTCCAGAGCGAGCGTGCCGCTGTCGCCGATCACATCAAATAAGATCCGCCCTCAACCCTGAGGTGTTTCTTGAAGGGGTGTTCTCTACGGGCACCCCTTTTTTTCTTTCCTTGTTGGGCTCTATCGGGCGTGACAAGCTGAAGCCGTGCCCCCTGTTCTCTCCATGATCATTTTCCCTGCAGGAGAACACCGCCTTGCCCTCTACTTCAAGCGCAGAAATTCAAACCCTCCTGGACGCCGGACGTGTTGTCGAGGCATGCACTCTGCTGACCATGCACGGCGGGAAACTGGAGCCGGAGGAATGGCAAGCCCTGGAATCCCGGCGGCAGCAACTCTGGTCCAGGGCCTCCGCCCTGATTGCCGAAGGCCAAGCCTTGGAACAGGAGGGAAAAAATGCCGAGGCCCTGCAATGCTATCAACAGGTTGCCGCATTTGCCGCTGATTTCCCCGGAATCGATGAACGATGCAGACGGGTCGAGGAGGCGCTGACCCTGGCCAATGCCGTCCGCCTGAGGTCCAAACGCATTCGCGGCCAAGCGGGGAGAACGAAACGAACCTCCCCCGCAGGAAAGACAAGAACCCTGCCCGCCCTGCTCATTGCCGGGATCGCGCTGCTGGGCCTTGGTAGTTGGATCTGGTGGTTCCACGGCCTCCCCGGCAGCAGGCAGGAACGCGGACCAACGGAGCCGACAGCAGGGGTCACGGCCCATTCAACCGCGATACCGCCACGGGATGCGTCCCCTGCAACCCAATCCGCCGCCCAAGAGAATCAAAAACAAGCAGGACCCGGACAACCGGCAAAGGATCCGGCACCTGTTGCTGCCGCTCATCCACGCACCGACACACCAGCGCGACAGGCCGTCGCCCTCTCCGCGCCTCAACCACCCGCGCCAAAGAGCAGCGAACCGTCGCCTGCCGCAGCCGCACCACCGCCTCCCGCTCAAAATCAGGCCCAGCCGCAGGAAAAAACCTACACCGTGCAGCCGGGTGATTCACTCAGCAAAATCGCCCAACACCTCTTCTGCGACGAGAATCTTTGGCAACAAATCCATGCAGTCAACCGTGGTCAGGTCAAGAATCCCGATCACCTGGCTCCGGGCATACAAATTCGGCTGAACGGGATCGAAAGCCGCTGCCGTCAACCGCAATAGCCTCCACTGTTTTCCGGGACAGGAAACGGAGCGGGCGAGGAAAAACGCATCAAGGACCCGTTGCCCGGATGGATAACCTGCAGCCAGGCGGCGTGCAGGCAAAGGGTTTCTCCCGGCTGTCCGGAACCGTAGAGGCGATCGCCGACGATCGGACAGCCAAGTCCGAGAGGATGGGCGGCGTGCAGGCGCAGTTGGTGGGTTCGGCCGGTCAGGGGTGTGAATTCTATCAGGCTTTGCCCAGGAAAAACAGCCTGCCTCCGCCACCGCGTGATGCCCAGCTTGCCCTGGACCGGATCATAGACCTGGTGGGGACGGTTCTCCGGGTCCAATCGAAAACAGAGCCGGATCTCGCCCGCATCCGTCCCGACCTCGCCGGCCACCAGGGCCACATACCGTTTTTCCACCCGGCGCTCGGCAAACTGGCAGGAAAGATGCCGGTGGGCGGCGCGCGTCAAACCAAGCACCATCAACCCGGAAGTATCCATGTCCAGGCGATGGACAGCGGGCTGCTCGATGCACCCCAAAATCCGCTGCCGCACCCGGGCGGTAACGCAGTCCTGTTTATCCGGGCCGCGACCGGGCACCGCCAAAAGCCCGCCCGGCTTGTTGACCACCGCCATATCCCTATCCTGGTAAAGGATGTCCATTTCCAGCTTCATTGCAATCCACACAGTTGAAATCCGAGGATGGGCTGACATTTCGAGGCGCAGGCCGGATACCACCGGCCGTGCTGTTTGCTCCCGGAGCTATTGGTTCTCCCCCAGTAAAACTCGGCCATGGCCTCCGGCTGCAATTCGTTGCAGGCGGCATGATGGAGCAATTTGGGCCCGCAACAGTCGCCGGTTCCCGCCGGCGGCTGTCCCTTGCCTAAAAAGACCTCGACAAGAGGAGCCGAAACCCCGTGAAAGTTGGTCAACCTGTAGAGATCATGAATTGCCTGCATCAGCTGCCGCGAAAGCCGGCGTCTTTGCCGCTTCACCAGCAGAAAGCGGGGCGAATTCGGGGCGAGCCCTGCCAATTCCCTGCCCAGGGCTTTGATCTCCCTGTCCGGCTCATCCACCAGATCTTGAAACCGGGCCACGTCAAAGATGGGCTCCACCCAGCCGGGGACCTGCCACAATCCGTTGTACTGTCCTGAAAATGCACGAAGGACCACCCGTTGGCCGGCTGCATCCCGGCAGGCAAGCAATCCGAACATTTTGCCGCCGGCCTCGGAGAAAAGGGCATCCGTGCGACAACGGGGATCTCTGCCGGCGCCGGATTCCAGCCCGTCGATACAGCCATGTTCCTCAAAATGGATCATCAGCGCGCGGCAATCATCAAGGAGTGGTGAGGCCGGCAAAGTGTGGAACATGCCGCAGCGGGCACACCAGCCACCGCTTTCAAGCCCTCCGCAAGAAGACTGCCCGGCCGGTCTCGGCATAACCGGCAACCTACTTCCGAAAAAACCAAAGGAGCAGGGAAAGGACCAGGCTCACCACGATACAGGTGGTCACCGGCAGAAAAAAACGAACGTTGTCGCGGACAATGAGGATATCGCCGGGAAGGCGGCCAAGCGGTAACTGCTTGAGCCAGGGCCACAACAAACCGACCAGTACACAGATCAGCCCCAAAATAACCAGCGTTCTGTTCATAAGACGGCCCTCCCGGTAGACGATTCCCTGACAGCCTTGTCCCCCCCCCCAAAAAAAAAATCGATCCATCAGGGAAGGGAAAAATGTAAGGCGGAAGCGAGGAACAGCATGCCCGAAGCATTTTGGCGAAAAAATGGTTAAGGGTTGCGGGGAAAGTCAACAACCTGATCGGGAACACATACCACAATAACGAACTGTCATGAAACAGGGAACGTCGTTTTCTCAGCTTTCCGCGCAAACGACAGACGTTCCTGGCTAATCAGCACCCCGCCAAAAACCAGTCCACAGGCCATCCACTGCCATACAGCAAGGCGCTCTCCCAGAATCAGATAGCTCAGCAGGATGGAAAAAGCCGGAATCAAATTGACAAAGGCCGAGGCCTGGCTGGCGGGAATGCGGCTGACGCCGTAGTTGTACAAACCGTAAGCCCCCATGCTGACCACGATCCCCAAATAGAGAATCGCGCCGCAACCGCCCCAGGTCAGCGAAGAGGATCGGACCGAGGGGAAGAGCAGGACCGGAGCAAAAAAAACAGCGCCCGTAAAAGCCTGGATCCCGGTAAGAAAAAACGGATGGAGTTCTTTACTTAACCGTTTCATTAGAATAGTATAGCCCGTCGCGCAAACCATGGCCATGAACTCGAGAAAGTTCCCCAAAGCCGGTTGCGGCGCCTGCAGCGTTTCCCGGCCGCCGAGGCTCAACCAGAGGGCTCCGGCTGCCGCAACCACGAAGCCGCCGATGGTCCGCAGGGTGATTCGTTCCCCCAGGACCAAACCCGCGGACAAGGCCACCATCAACGGCAGCATGGTGGTGATCATGGCAGCCTGGGAAGCGCTGGTACGGGTCAGGGCTGCGGTTTCAAAAAGAAAATAACAACAGGGTTCGCACAGGCACATCAGCAGCAGCGGGAGTGCATGGCACCGGCGTATCCCTCCCCTGGACACCGACCGCATGAACGGGACAAAACAAAGAGACGCAACCACCATCCTCCCCAAAATGATCATGAGGGGATGCATTTCCTGAAAACTGTATTTCAAGGCCACAAACGAACTGCCCCAAAGCGCCATGGCCAAAAACAACGCCATGAGCGGCAGCATTCTTTGCAGACCACCGGACAACACTAACCCACTACGTTGAAGACCATGCACACCCCTACTCCCCTTTGCCGGACCGCCCGGCGCACTCCTCGTCCCGTTCGGCTTTTTTTCCTGTTGCTCCTGCCCCTGGCGCTCCTGGCTCCGTCGGCCTGGAGTGCCACGTATCAACCGAATTCGGTCAGCCAGCAGCAGACCATGGGCCTCTACCAGAAAATTCCCGGCCTGACCGGCCAACAACTCACCTACGGCAAAACGGTCATCCCGAGGCTGAACTATAACGCCCAACGCATCCTGCGCAAGATCTGCGCCTTGCCGGGAGTGAACTTCGAGTATGCCCAACAGGTGATCGAACGCCTTGGCCGGGAGCGGTTCAGCTACGAGCAGGTGCTCACCTTCGAGGCCCTGGCCGAACTCAGTTCCATGGATATCGGCAGCGGCGTCAAGGCTCTTGACACGGTAAAGGAAATGGGATTCGACGCCGGCCGGGCCTTCCGCGCCTTTGTCAAAGTCCGGGGCGTCACCGCCGGACAGGCCCTGGGGATCATTTCCATGCTCAACAACATGAGCAGCGCCAACGCCCGGGCGGCCCAAGCCTTTTTCCAGGTCAACGGCATGCGGGTCGATATCGCCCTCAAGGGACTCTCCCAGATCATGCGCCTGCGCGACAACCAGGCCAAGGCGGCCGAGGCCTATGCCAAGATCCCGTCCATGACCGTCGAAACCATGTTCGACGGCCTGGATCTGCTCTTGAAGCTCTACCAGGACGACGCCTGGAACGCACGCTGCCTGTTCACCAACAAAACCATCAGCGCCCATGAGGCCTGGGATTGGCTGGTCGGTTACTTCGCCCTCCCGACCAACATCCAGGAAGCGCAGTATGATAAGCTCGATGCGCGCCGGAAAACCGTTCTGCTCCAGGCCCTGTACGATGGCGGCACCGATCTCCTGTGGAAGATCAACAACCTGCACGCGGTCACCGACCGCAACGGCTATGAAATTTCCGAGGCCACGCTCAGCGGTTGGTCCGGCAAGCAATTCCAGGACAAATACAACGAGTTGCAACCCGTGGTCCGCGCCCAGTTCGGCAGCATCGCCAATGCGGGCAGAGGCGGAGCCATCGCTCTTCTCAAGCGGGCAACCGCGGCAGCCCGGGTGCAAACCGCCCGTGACCTCACCGTGGCCAACGCCTATGCCATCATGGCCCAGGGGAGCGAACTCTACGACTCCTCTTTCCGCGACATCATGGTGCCGGTCCTGCAAGGACGGATCAGCAACCGCTATCAAGGCGATCTGCTCAAGTTCTTCAAGGCAATTGATCCCGGCAACCTGCTGGTTTCCGACTTTATTTCCAGTTGCGCCCAGAAAGGGAAGCTGACCGAGTTCTTCCCCTCCGACCCCTCGCAACAGAAGGCGATCCTCCATCTGGTGGCCTCCTCGGCCTTGCAGAACGAAGATTCGATCCTTCTCTTTTCCGCCACCTTCAGCCACCTGCTCAAGGTGCTCTCCCCCGAGGCCAGGACCTACCTGATCACCCTGATGGCCGAGCAGAGCGATGCTGAAAACGCCGCCTACTCCAAGCTGATCAATGTCATCCTCCAATATTACCTGCAAACCTATCCCGAACTGCTGGGCCAGGCGGACAGGATCCTGATCAGCCGCATGATCGTCCGCCACGGGGCGGTCAACATGGAAATGTACCAGAGCACCCCCTTTGCCCAGTGGAAACAGGACGGCCGGCTGGGTTCGGTGTCGATGTACCATCCCGATGATGACGGCCGCCAATCCTTTGTCTCCAATGCCAACATGCTGTTGAACAGCGGCTACCGGCTGGTTGTTTCCGAGCAATACTCCATCCCGCCGATGACCGCGGCCTTCCGTGCCGAAACCCAGCGCGCCACCGGTGCCGGTTTGACGTCCCTGTTCCAGGCGATGCGCAACCGCCATTTTGCCGTGGCCTTCACCAAACAGGTCAACGGCATCCAGATCGTCCATACCCAGTTCGTCTACTCCGACATGGAAAACCAGATGGAGATGCTCCGCCGCTTCATCCGCTCCGGCGACGAAATGCTTGCCCAGCGCGGGCACAGCTACTGGCGTTCCGAGCAGATTATCGAGCCCCTGACCAAACTGATCGAGGAGAACCAGGTCAGCGAATACGATCTCCGCGGCAAGCAACGGTTTCTCAGCCTCGGGTCCTGCGGCGGGGTCAAGGTCTACACCACCCTGACCCGGCTGTTCGCCTCTTCGGTGGACATCCTGGCGACCATCGGCACCGGCCTGGCCATGATCAACGACCCCTACAACAAGATGTTTTTTGAGATCATCGCCAGCAACAGTTCCTCGATCACCTGGAAGAACGTGGCCCAGCAATCGGCCTCCATCTTCCGCGGCGACCGGGGCCAGGATTATCTCCTTCCCGGATCGTTGACCGCCAT
>JBFWIP010000060.1:0-13960 GCA_050255935.1 Desulfobulbus sp. | reverse complement strand
TGTCGCAGGTGGCGAACGGTTCCAGTTGGCCCATGGTGTCGGCAAACCTGAACCGCCTGGCGCCGGCTCGTTCGGCGGTTTCGATCACGCGGAGCAAGAAATCGGGATCCGCCCGGGAGCTGTCCTCTCCGCCGATACAGACCTCAAAGCCCATGTCCAGGGCCCTGGCGGTCATGGCCGCGATGCGCGACAGGACCCAGGGCCTGTCCCGACCGAGCTTGCCGCGGATCTGTTGATCGGAAACCGATATGGAAAGGTTGACGGTCGAGACTTCGCACCTTCGCGCCGCTTCGAGATCCGCCTCGTGCATCCGGCACCAGACGACGAGCCGGGCGGCAAGGCCGAGCCGGGCAATGGCCCGGATCTCTTCCTGTTCCTGCGCTCCCATCACAGGAATTCCGATTTCAAGCTCCGGAACGCCGGCCGCATCGAGACAGCCGGCGATCGCCAATCGTTCTTCCGCGGTAAACGCCACCCCGGCGGTTTGTTCGCCATCACGAAGGGTGGTGTCATGGATAATTATTGCTTGCGGGCACATTGATGCTGTCATAGGTAACTCCCAACAGGTTGGTTCCATATGGTTCAATGCGAATCATGTGCCAGGACTTAATTTTTGTCGTTTTTGCGTCTTGGGGCCGCTCGACCCTGCTGAAAGGGAACAGCCAGGCCCGTTTCCGCCCTGTTTGTTGAGCAGCGATGCCTTGTTCCTATCATTCTCTTTAAAAAAAGATAACGATTGCATTGGCACGGTCAAGCAGAAGCGTTCCGATAGGTACAATTCCTATGAATGCGTACAACTTTGTGCGGTTTTTCCTGGCTGTTTGGCGGGGCGTTGTGAGGACAAGGCAAGGCGTTTTATTCGTTGTGGCGCACCCGCCGATTTTTTTTTTCATTTCGCTTTTCGACATTCCCGGACCTGTCCGGCCGCCCTTTGGAGATTCCCTGCCGCTTACCCAACCGTGAAAAGGACAATGTGTTGGTCCTAACCCATCGTTTTTAGAGTCGCTCTTGTTTCGTCTTCGGCTGCCGGCAAGTCCACCGGGTTTTCTGGCGTAAAAAATTAAATTGACAATGCGGCCGCTTTATTTTAGTTAGCTCTAATTCAATTAACTAGCTTTAAAAAAATAAGCAATGTATTGATAGTTTAGCGGTGGCGGATTTTGCGGGCCCGCCGCCCAAAAGAGGGGCGGTCGGTCCATGATGCAATATCACTTTCGGAAAACACGGCGTTGAGTTGGAAGATATGACTGCCAGGGAAGTGCTCAGTGCCAGCCTCGAGGATTACATCGAGGCGATATACCTCCTTGAACGTGACGGCGCCTCGGTGCGGCCAAAGGAAATCATTGCCCGGCTGGGGGTGACGGGACCGTCGGTCACGGAGGCGCTTCATCTGCTCAAGGACAAAAACTTGGTCAGCTACGTTCCGTACGGGCCTATCACGCTGACCGCCAGGGGGGAGCAGGTCGCACAAGCGGTCTACCATCGGCATGAAACACTGAAGCGGTTCTTTATGGAGGTGTTGGGTTTGGAGGAGGCGCTGGCGGAAGAGGGGGCTTGCAAGATGGAGCATTCGGCTTCCGCCGACCTGATTCGACGAGTGGTGCTCTATACCCGTTTTGTTAAGGAAAATCACGGTGATGCCGATGGGGGCGCGGTCGAGCGCTTTCAACGGTATCTCCGGCAGTACGAACAGGCTCCCGCTGTTGAGGAAGAGGATTATGAGTCGTGAGCAGGCAGGGATGATTCCCGGAGAGCGCGCGATGCCCACCGGCGGCCATTTCCCCATCGATGCGGCCATGGCGGAAAAGAGGCCTGAACCCGGCGCGATTGTGCATGAGGTGAGGGCGTGAACCCGGTCGCTCCGTTGCCCATCACCATTGCCCACGAGGTGCAGGGGCGAATCCGGTTGCGCAGCCGCTTGATCGGCAGCCACACCCTGGATCCGGATTTTTTCGAGGCCGGGCTGGAGACCGTCCCGGGAGTGGACGAAGTGCGTCTGAACAGCAGGGCCTCCTCGGTGACCATCCGCTACGACGGCCGCGACGCCACCCGCAATGCCATTCTCGCCTACATGGCGGAGCTGCCGGGCAAGGCGATGAATGGTCACGGCAATGCCCGGACCCTGCAGTCACCGCTCACCCTGGCCCTGCAGGGCGGCTTGGCGCTGTCCCTGCTGGTGCTGCCCAGGGTCGTCGCCGCACCCCTGGCCCTGGCCTTTTCCCTCCCGGTCATCGTCGAGGGCGTGGCAACACTGTGGAGCCGTGGCGTCAAGGTGGAGGTGCTGGATGGTTCGGCCGTGCTCTTCTGCCTGGTACGCCGCGATTACTTCACCGCGGCCAGCATCATCTTCCTCTTGTCGGTCGGCGAGTACCTCGAGGAACTGAGCGAGAACCGGACCACCGGGCTGCTCAAGGGATTGCTCAAACCGCAGGTGGAAAAGATCTGGATTCAAGAGGACGGCCGGGAACTGGAGATCCCCCTGGACCAGGCCCGCATCGGCGACCGGGTGGTCTGCGGCGCCGGTGAACTGGTCCCCCTGGACGGAGCGGTGGTCGAGGGCGAGGCCTCGGTCAACACCAGCTCGATTACCGGCGAATCGGTGCCGGTCCATGTCCGCCCCGGCAGCGAGATCCTGAGCGGCTCGGTGATCGAGAGCGGGCGCGTCGTCTTCGTGGCCAGCCACGTCGGCGGGGAAACCTCGATGGCGCGCATCGCCACCTTTCTCGAACAGTCGCTGCGCAGCGAGTCCGGGTCGCAGAAAGAGAGCGACCGCCTCGCCGACCGCCTGGTCCCGGTCACCTTCGGCCTGGGCCTGGGGCTGCTGGCGCTCACCCGCGACCTGACCAAGGCCGCGGCGGTACTGAGTGTGGACTACTCCTGCGTGATCGAACTGGCCAATCCGGTGGCCGTGCGCGTGGCCATGTTCACCGCCGCCCGGCAGGGCGTCCTCCTCAAGGGGGCCCAGGCCATGGACAGCCTCTGCGGGATCGATACCCTCATCTTCGACAAGACCGGCACCCTGACCCGGGGGCAGTTGGTGGTCACCGACCTGCACGGCGTCAACGGCTACGATGAGGAGACCCTGCTCAAGCTGGCCGCCGGGGCCGAGGAGCATTACTCCCATCCGGTGGCCCTCTCGGTGGTCAACGCCGCCAGGGAGCGCGGCCTGGAACTGCCGCCCACCAGCCAGGTCGACTTCATCGTCGCCCATGGCGTCTCCGCCTACATCCACGGCAGGAACGTGCTCGTGGGCAGCCGCCATTTCATCGAGGAGGATGAGCACATCCCCTGTGACGCGGTCGACGAGATCGGCCGGTCGCTGCAGCGGCAGGGCAAAAGCCTGCTCTACGTGGCCTGCGAGGAAGCGTTGGTGGGCGTTATCGGACTGCGCGACGAGCTGCGGCCCGAGGCCGAGGGCGTACTCCAGGCGCTGAAACAGACCGGCATCACCCGGATCGTCATCCTCACCGGTGATGCCGAACGCACGGCCAAGGCCATCGCCGCCCAACTGCCGTCGGTGGATGCGGTCCACTGGGAGCTCAAGCCCGAGGGCAAGGCGGCCATTGTCCAGGAACTGCAGGCCGAGGGCCGCCGGGTCGGATTCATCGGCGACGGGGTCAACGACGCCCCGGCCCTGGTCACGGCGGATGTGGGGATCTGCCTCCCTCAGGGCGCCGACCTGGCCAAGGAATCGGCCCAGGTGATCCTCCTTCAGGAGGACCTGGGCTGTCTGCTGACCGGACGACAGGTCGCCCTGCGCAGCCGCCAGACCATCCATCGTTCCTTTTATACCGCCATCAGCCTGAATTCCGCCTTCCTCCTCCTGGCCACCTTCGGTTTGGTGCAGCCGGTGGGCGCGGCCCTGTTGCATAACCTCAGCACCGTCGGCATTCTCGGCTATGCCGCCTTGCGCGGCCGAAAGGTGCCGGAGCAGCAGCGACGCCTTATTGCTTCCGCCGATCCTCAGGAGGGCTAAAACATGTATTCTTCATTGCTGGACGCGCCCGTGCGCACCGATCTCATCCTCCTGGACGTGACCCATCCCGGCCTGCGGCGCTGGCTGCAGCGGCTGGGCCTGTATGCCGGCAGTCACCTGATGCGCCATGACGAGGAGGTCAACTATTTCCCGGTGCGGGTCCGCACCCGGCGCGGCGACGTGGTGGTCCCGGCCGGGCTCGGCATCCGCGTGTTCGTCCACGTGGCAACGGGCGAGCGCAAGCCCCTGGTGGAGATGCAGAGAAAGGAGCGGGGGCATGTGGAAACCATGTCCTGCGGCCGCGGCTGTGTCCAGGCCCTGGACCATCTCGGCCTGGCCGAGGAGGCGGAGGTCACCTTTATCCGGGCCCTGCCGCACATGGATTACGTGACCGTGATCGAGCGCCGCGAGCGGACCCGCCTGACCGAGGGCGAGGCGGCGCGGCTGTGGGGGAAGAGCGAGGACGGGGTCGAACGACAGTTTTACTTCGCGCCCCGCAACCAGCCCTTTGGGGTCAGCGACATCATCGGCGGCCACAAGGTGATCGACCACCTGCGCACCCACGGGATCACGCCCGGCTGCAGCCTGGTGCTCGAATCGATCGAACAGACCAGGGAACTGCACAAGCCGGGAGTGGAGCCGGTGACCATTTCCAGCCAGAGCGGGCTGCGGCTCTATCTCAATCGGACCCAGGCCGCCCAGGTGATTGTCAAGAGCGATGTCCGGCACGGCGCGGATGCCGATGCCGGACAACAGGTGGAGTCGTGATCGGCGCGGACCGCTCAGGGGCGGGGAAAGAAATAAGTATCCTGATAGTGCGCCGGATTTCGGTCCGGATACAAGGCGCTTCAACTTGGGAATATCAAGCATATTCACAAGTTGAAGTAACGCCGTAGCCGGGCTGAAAGACAAGCAGGATGGGATAATGATTTTTTTCCGCGCCCCTTAAACCTGGCCGGCCTCGGCCTGTGCCTCTTTCCACATTTCGCCGTATTTCTCCTTGGTGGAGCTGAGCACGGCGTCGGTTTTTAGCTTGGCTTTGTAGACCGTTTTCATCGCGCCTTTGATCGCGCGGTCCGGAAGGCATTCCCGGTCGACCTGCGCGACATTGCGCCTGCCGGCTTTTTTCCCGGCTTGGTAGGTCAGATAGCCGGCCACGCCGAGCACGGCCCAGCCGAGGGGATTGCTGGTCAACAGGGGCACTCCGATGATGGGATGGGACATTACTGGGCTCCTTGGGGTTCCGCGGATTCATCTTGGACTTCCACAGGTGCGGGGACTGCGGTGGTCTTTGCGGCGGCTTCTTCCTCGCCTTTTTTCTTGCCGGTCCGGTACAGGGTATAAGCGCCAAGGCCGAGGATCAGCCAACCGACCGGTGTCGTGGTCAGGGGGATATGGAACATGGAAAAACCTCCTTGAACAGGAACGATCATCCCGCCCCGTTTGTGGTGGCGGGGGTTGATGATTAAAAAATAAACGGCAGGGTATTTGTTGTCAAGTGGTTAAAATTGTGACGTTTTTCTTTGTCGCGAGTAACTAAGTTTCTCTCCCCGAAGATAAACGCATTTTCCGAGACGGTACAGACGATGATAACAGCAGCTCAACAACTCTCTCCCCAGGCAACCACAGCCTCCTTTTGCCTGACCTCCGGCCTGCTCAGGAAAGCCGGTGTTTCGCTGAAGCAGGCCATGGCCGGCCGGATGCGGGTGCGGGTCACCGGATTGCGCGGCAACAGCAAACAGTCCGCCTGGATGCGTGCCCATCTCCTGCTGACCGCAGGGGTGGTCGGTGTCGAGGCCAGGCCGGTCAGCGGCTCGGTGATTGTCCTGTTCAATCCCCGGGAGGTGACGGTCCGCACCCTGCTCTTTCTTATCGTTCAGCAGGTGTTCCGGCCGCTGGCCTGTATGGATGCTCGGGCCGGGGCCGACCCTGCGGGGGAAGGCAAACCGGCCTGTTCACTCTGTGACTGCGACCGCCCGGCCAAGGTTGCCTTTGGTGTCAAACTGCGCCGGGTTGTCTGGTTGAGCGGGTGCATGGCCTACGTCGCCCTGCGGAAATGGGTCTTTGGCCTGCCGCTGGTGCAGACGCCCCTCAGCCTGTTGGGCATGGTGGCCCTGCTCGGGGCCCTGCCCCTGGCGCGCGAGGCGGTGATCGACATCACGGTCAAGCGAAAGGTCACGGTCACGCCCTTTCTCGCCGCCGGTTCCCTGATCACCATCGCCATGGGCCAGGCCTTCTCCGCGGTGCAGATCCTGTGGATCTACAACGTGGCCGAGCTGACCGAGGAGTACGTGGCCCAGCGCTCCCGCCAGGCCATCCGCGATATCCTCCAGGTGGCGCCGGCCAACGCCTTTGTCATGATCGACGGCATGGAGATGGAAACGCCGGTGAGCCGGATCCGGCCCGGCGACGTGGTGGCGGTCCACACCGGCGAGCGCATCCCGGTGGACGGCGTGGTCGAGGAAGGTGAGGCCCTGGTCGACGAATCCTCGATCAACGGCCGCTCCGAGGCCTTGGCTCGCGGGCGGGGCGACCGGGTCCTTGCCGGCACCATCCTCAGTCAGGGGGTGCTGTTCATCCATACCCTCAAGACCGGCGAGGACACCTACCTGGCGCGGATCATGAAGATGGTCGAGGATTCGCTGGCCAACAAGGCGCCGGTCGAGCAGAAGGCGGATCAACTGGCCGGCCGGCTGATGAAGATCGGCTTTGCGGCCACGGCCCTGACCCTGCTGCTCACCCTGGATCCCATGCGCGCCCTGACCGTGATGCTGGTGATGTCCTGCCCCTGCGCCACGGTGCTGGCGGCCTCCTCGGCCATTACCGCCGCCCTGGCCAATGCCGCCCGGCATTCGATCCTGATCAAGGGCGGCCTCTACCTGGAGACCGTGGGCAAGGCCGATATCTACTGCTTCGACAAGACCGGCACCCTGACCATGGAGCAGCCGGAGGTGATTGCGGTGTTCGGCCGCACGCCGTCCATGTCCGGGGATGCCATCCTGGCCATGGCCGCCACCGCCGAATCCCACAATCAGCACCCCATGGCCAAGGCGATCCTGGCCGCTGCCCGTGATCGGGAACTGAACCCCGAACCCCATGCGGTCTGCGATTTCAAGGCCGGACGCGGGGTGCTCTGCACCGTGGGCGGCGATGCGGTGATCCTGGTGGGCAACCGCCGGTTCATGGACGAGCACGAAGTCGATGTCCGCTGGTTCGACAAAAAGGCGGCCGGCCAGCGCGCCATGGGCAATACCGTGGTCTACGTGGCCAAGAACGGTGGGGTCCAGGGCATGCTCGGCATTGCCAACCCGGTGCGGCCGGAAGCGGTGCGGGTGCTCAACTGCCTGCGCCGCGACGGGGTCAAATCCCTGCACCTGGTGACCGGCGACAGCCGCGAGATCGCCGAAAGCCTGATGGACGTCTTTCCCTTTGACGAGTGCCGGGCGGAACTGATGCCCGAGGAAAAGGCCGGGCGGGTCGATGAACTCAAACGGGGGGCCTCGGTGGTCATGGTCGGCGACGGCGTCAACGACGCCCTGGCCCTGGCCCAGGCGGACATCGGCGTGGCCATGGGCGCGGCCGGGGCCGAGGTGGCCATGGAGGCGGCCGATATCGCCCTGGCCGATTCCGACCTGGAAGGGTTGATGAAGGTGCGCAATCTCAGCCGCCAGACCCTGCGCATCATCGACCAGAACCACTACCTGGCCGTTTCCACCGATTTGATCGGCGCGGCCCTGGCGATGATCGGGCTTTTGTCACCGGTTCTCGCCGGCATGATTCATATTTTCCATACCGGCGGCATCCTGCTCAACTCAGGTCGTCTGCTCCACTGGGAACCGCCGGTCGAACCGCTGGAATGCTGCAGGCACTGCAAACGCCTCGAGTCCCCCTGCCCCGGTGAGGGGAGCCGTCAGGCCCCCCTGACTGCCCTGCCGGCAAAGGCCACGGCAACCCTGCGCCTGGTGCCGCCGGTCAACAACCCCAAGGACTGACCCGGATGAGAACGGCGGGTCGGGACCGGAAGGGGAAATCTCATCGCCACGTGAACGTATTTATTTGAAAAGAAAGGAAATTATTCATGTATACCAATGAACAGCTTGTCGATGGTCTGCTTGACCACATGCTCTATCTTCATGTCGCCCACCATGTTGCCGGCCGTATCCGGATCAAGGCCAGTTGGAACGGGGCCCAGAAGCTGGGGGCGGTCAATGAGGACGAGTTAACCGAAATCATCGGGGGTATTCCCGGCATTGTGGACTACCGGGTCAATAAAAAAGCGCTGTCGGTGATCATCAGCTACGACGCCGACACCCTGCCTCCCTTCCTCTGGGAGGAGGTGGCGTCCGTGGGACAGTACCCCGGCAAACGAGGCCAGGTTCGCGAGCAGTTGCTTGCCTTGCTGAAGGGCGGCCCATCCCATCCTCCATCCTTTGCCGAAAGCGCCGCAATGGTATCGGCGGATGCCTGAAATTGATCATGCTCGCAATATGCCGTGAAAACGACGGGATGGTCCGTGGTTGAACGGTGACGAAAAAAAGGAGAACGCCATGAAACAAGGGAACCAGGACGATATGCCTCAACAGGGCGAAACCATGGAGACGATTGCGGCCTCTCCGCCCGAGCAGGCCGCCGAGCGCGGGCCTGCGAAAGGGCAGGGGGGAGGGAACGTAATCGGCAAGGCGCCTTCCGAAGAGGAAGGCATGGTCGCCGGATCTCCGGAGGAAGCGGCCTCCCCGGAAGCGGACGCCGATACGGGCGGGGAGGAGGAGCATCCACCCCACGAGCCCCATCACCAGTGGGCGCGGCAACCGTTGCCTCCGGGATATGCGGTGGATCCGGCCACAGGCCAGATCGTTTTTGTCGGAGCCGTGTATCAGCAACCGGCCTCGCAGCCGCCGTTTCAACACGGGGTCCAGCCGCCGCCCGGGGTGGTCTATGTCCAGGCGGAAACGCCGGAGCAGGCCGCCGCCCGCCAGGCCATGGAGCAACAGCGCCACGGCCGGATCGTTCATTCCTTTGAGCAGTTCATGCAGGGCGAGGCCACGGTTTCCGATGTGGTCAAAACCCTCTATACCAACACCGCCCAGTACGACCAACTGTGGAAGGGCGCGCTCGTCGGGGCGGCCGCCACCATTCTGCTCACCAGCAAACCGGTGCGCGAGGCCATGGGCAAGACCTTTGGCAGCGTGTTTCCCGGTCTGAAACCGCAACACAAGACGGCAGGGGCATCCCCGGCCGCTGTTGATCCCTTAACCTCTGGGAAGGAGTAAAACCCTATGCAGCAGCAAGCGAACATGAACGGCATGGGCGCCGAAACAGGCCCGTCCCAGGCCCAAGCCCAGCATCAATACAACCCATCCTATCAAGGCATCGATTCCGGACAGGTTCTGCAACCGGCCCCCGGCATCCACATGCCGGTAACACCGGTGCATCCCTCGCAGGTGCTCGCCGCCGGCCTGTTCGGTCTGGTCGTGGTCGGAACCGGCGCCATGGGGGCGAATCTGCACAAGGTCAAGGCCGGGGACATGAGCATGGGCGATGCCGCAAGTCACAGCCTGGCCAGGGGTGCGGTTGGGGGTATCGCCACCGCCGCGGCCACGGCAGCCTCCGTCACCCTGACCAGGGGCGGCCTGCTGGGATTGGCCGTGACCCTGGCCACGGCCACCGGTGTCAGTTACCTGCTGAGCAAGCCTTGAAGGCACTCGTTAGTTTTCGCGTCGATTAACAAACCCTTTCTTCCCCTCTCATCTGAATCAAAAAGGAGTATTCCCATGGAACAAAACAAACCCGCCCAGGCCTATTACCAGCCGATGGTGCAACCGCTGTTTTCCGCAACCCCGGCCAATACCTTTCTGGGGCTGGATCTGCAGAACAACCAATTTTGGAAAGGGGCGCTTCTCGGCGCCGCTGTGACCTTGCTGGTCACCAACGAAAGTGTGCAGAAGGGCGTGGTCAAGGCCTTTGCCAAGGTCACGGCTGCCGCCCAGAGCGGCATCGAGGAGATGAAGGAGAAGTTTGAAGACGCCAAGGCCGAGGCCATTGCCGAAACCGGCCAGGAATAACCTCCTTGCCCCGGTTCTCACCCACGGGGGCCGGGGCTTTTTCCCTTTTTCATGAAGACCGCCCTGTACTATAGCATCCGCCAGCGCACCGGCTATCGGACCCGGATCACCTTTCCCCGTCTCAAGCGGCAGCAGGAGAAATGCGACCAGCTCCGCCGCGCCCTCCTTGGTTTGGAGGGCGTTGAGGATGCCCGGGTCCGACCGGGTACCGGCTCGGTCATCCTGGTGCATCCCCATCACCGGGTTGCTCTCCGCCCGCTTCTGGAACAGGTGGCCCTGGCGCTCGATGCCGCCGTGGTGCCTCTTTCTTCCTCCGCCCCTCGAAGCGAGCGGGACCGCCGTGCCGCCTCAGCCCCGCACAACGAGGCCGGGGGGCACGTGTCCGGTCCGGTTCTGCTCCTTTCAGGCCTTTACCTGCTTTATCTCTACGCCAAGCGGGTACTGCTGGCCCTGGCCCCGGCGCCGGCCGGTCCCGCCCGCATCCTCACCCTGCCGGCATTGGCCGCCCTTGGTCTTTCCCTGCCCATTCAGCGTCAGGCCATGGACAACCTCCGCCGCTCGGGCAGGCCGGACATGGGGTTGATCTCCACCGGACTGCTCTATTTTTCCCTGCTGACCGGCAACACCCTGGCCGCCTTGACCGTTTTCTGGTTGTTCAACCTCTCCAGCTGGCTGGAGGACCGTATCCGCATCCGTACCCGCCAAGCGGTCCGGGATATGCTTTCCGGCACCTGCCGGCAGGCCTGGCTGCTGCGCGACGGCCTGGAAATCGAGGTCGATGCCGCCGACCTGCAACCCGGCGATGTGATCGTGCTGCGCGTGGGCAATGTCATCCCCGCCGACGGCACCGTGCTTGCCGGTTCGGCCTTTGTCGACGAAGCCGCCCTGACTGGCGAGGATGCACCGGTGCCGCGTTGTCCGCAGGAAAGCGTGCTCGCCGGCACCGTGATGGTAGATGGATATCTCCGGGTGCGGGTCGACCGTTCCGGCGAAGACACCCGCTTGGCGGCCATCATCCGCCTGATCGAGCATGCCGAGCACGACCCCGGTGAACTGCAGTTGGCCAGTCTCCGGTTCTCCCGGGCCATGGTCCCGGTTTCCCTGGGTCTGGCCGGAGCCGCCTTCCTTGTGACCGGCAATCTGATGCAGGCCATGGCAGTGGTGATCATCACCTGTCCCTGCGCCCTGCGCTTGTCGACCTCGGTGGCGGTCAGCAGCGCCATGAGCCGGGCTGCCCTGCGCGGTGTGCTGATCAAGGGCGGTCGGTACGTGGAGATCGCCGCTCAGGTCGATGTGCTCGCCGTGGACAAGACCGGCACCCTTACCGATCGGGCCGCCGAGGTGACCGGGATCACGGTGCTCGACCGGCGTTACCGGGCGGCATCGATTGTGCGGCTGGCGGCCAGCGTCCAACAGGCCTGGTCCCATCCTCTCAGCCGGGCCCTGGTCGCCGAGGCCGAGGCCATGCGGACGTCGCTGCTGCCGGTCGAGGAGCCGGAACTGGTCATCGGCCAGGGGGTTCAGGGCCGGGTCGGTCCGCACGTCGTGATGGTCGGGAGGGAAGCCTTTCTCCGGGAACAGGACATCGACGTCGGAACAGGGAGGGCCTCCTCGCTTCCGGGCGGAAATGAGTTGCTGGTGGCCTGCGACGGCCGCTTGATCGGAGCGGTTCAGGTGCGCCACCGCAGGCGTTCCGGCACCGCGGAGGCCATGGACCGGATCAGGGGCATGGGCATACGTCATCTCGTTCTTTTGACCGGTGACAGCGAAACCGGCTTTGATGCAGGTGTTGCAACCGGCTTTGATCAGGTGTGCTGCAACCAGTCCCCGGAGGCCAAGGCCGCCTGGATTTCGGCATGGAAACGTGCGCATCCCGGTGATGTGGTGGCCATGGTCGGGGACGGCATCAACGATACGCCGGCCTTTGCCGCAGCCGACCTCAGCCTGGCCATCGGCCAGGGCGGGGCGGATGTGACCGTGGAGTACGCGGATATCGTCCTCCAGCGCGGCGGCCTTGACCAGGCGGCCGATGCCCTGGACTTGGGACGGCAGACCCTGCAGACCATCAGGGAATGTTATGGCCTGGCCGTGGGGCTCAATGGGGTCATCCTTGTCTTGACCACGCTGGGCCTGCTTTCGCCGGTGGGTGGGGCTCTGTTGCACAACTTGACCACGGTTTTGGCGGTGGCCAATGCCTCCACCTCGGGCCGTCGGCCCCCTCGGGTGGGGAATCGTCAAGGTGCTCGCAGGATCTTGATGACACGTTGGACACGAAGCAAAGGATAAGATGGATAGAAGAAGAGTGTTGGTAACACTCCAATGAGACGAGTAAAAATTGCCAACAGGATTTTTCAGGTATGCAAAGGATTTTTGTCAACGATGGGTTTCTGTCCCTGCCGCTGATGGGTGGGTACACCAAGGGATAAGAAGCATGTTTAAAAAAATAAATGAATTCAGTGTATTCATTGAATATTGGAGATCATATGCGTCACCGTCACGGTATGTCTGGTGCACATTGTCAGCAATTTCAGGGATTTCCTCTCTCTCTCGCCGGTGAAGGCGAGATCGTCCGCGTGGCTATGCTCCCTGAAGGCAGTAAAATTCAGGAACGGCTGATGAGTATGGGAATAAACCTATACGATGAAATCACCGTGGTGGGGAAACAGCGCGGCGGGGCCCTGATGATCGAGAAGAACGGCACCCGCTACGCCCTGGGTGGGGGCATGGCCCATAAAATTCTGGTGGTCAAGCTCGAGTAGGGCGGAAGGAAAAAGAGGCGCATGCCCAGGGAAACGGTTGCAACCGGACAACTCGCTGAGAATGCGGGGCCGGTTGCAGTCAGTGGGGTGAACGGACGATTAATGGGGCGAACGGATAGTTTCCATGAAAGCGGCTCCGGCTTTGAATCGGATCGCCTTTCTTGTCGGTATCCGCATCACTTCCCCGGTCCGCGGGAGGCGCACGTTTCGCGGAGAACGTTGCGCCACCGAAAAGGTACCGAATCCGACCAATTTTACCTTGTCATTGGCTGCCAGGGCCTCTGAAATAGCCTTGAACACGCTTTTGATGACCAACCCGGCCGCATATCTGGTCAAGCCGCATTCGTCGGCCACTCTCTCGATCAACTCACCTTTGTTCATTGTTCGTTTCACCGTTTTGTTCTGATGTTGTTTCTGCATCGTTTCTTTGTTGATGGGTTCGTTCCCACCCGGAAAGAGGGAAACCAGGCACCGAAGCAACAGGAAAGGAGGGGCATGGGATCCCGTTTTCGGGATTGTTTGCGGAAACGACAGGGGGCTTCCGTCGCCCTTGAACAGAAAAACCGGGCGGTCCCTGAAGCCGTCCGGTTTTTCTGTTGGAAAGAATCACTAGAAAGTGTCTGTCCAGAAATGAGGATTTTCGTTCAAGTTCAAGGCATGCGAAAAAATTTACCGCAGGCATCTAGCTGATATCCCGAGGATAAATTTTTGAGCATAACGCCGAAATTGAGCGAAAAGACCGTTTCTGGATGGGCACTAGAAAGAGGCCGCAATCTCTTTGGCCCAATCATCGATATCCGCTGCGGCGTCTCCGGGATCCCCGTCGATTTTCAAGGGTTCGTTGACGAGCACCGCACCCATGCCTTCCATTTTTTCCTGCAGTTGATCGACCGCCCCGCAGAAATGGGTGTAACTGGAATCCCCGCAGCCGAACAGGGCAACCTTCTTGTCCTTGAGATCGGCCTTGTCCATCTCCTCGAAAAAGGAAGCGAAATCCTCCTGGAATTCGACGTCGTCATCTCCCCAGGTCGAGGATCCGAGCACGGTGATGTCGTATCCGTTCCCGAGTTCCTCCACCTTGGATTTGCGTACATCCTGGATCGCGACTTCATGACCGCCCTGGGCCAGGATTTTGCCGATCTCCTTGGCGGCGTTTTCGGTGT
>JBFWIP010000059.1:0-14248 GCA_050255935.1 Desulfobulbus sp. | reverse complement strand
AGCTGGCCGATCACCAGGGTGATGGTGAGGATGTTGGCCCCCACCCCGAGAAAACTGCCGATCACCGGATACTTGGTGTTGCCGATGGCGTAGAACACCGGCACCATGACCTTGATCGCCGAATAGGCAAACAGGCCGCAGGCATAGAAGGCCAGGGCATCGGCGGTCTGGATTGTGTCCAGGGCGGTGAAGGCGCCATGCTCGAAGATCAGGCGGATGATCGGGGCCGCCAGCAGCACCAAGCCTGCGGTGGCGGGTATGGCCAGGGAAAAGACCAGCACGAGCGAAGAAGTGAAGGTCTGCTTGAGGCTGGCCAGATCCTTTTGTGCCGCCTGTTTGGCCAGCACCGGCATCACCGCGATCGACAGGGCCACCCCAAAGACGCCGATGGGCAACTGTACCAGGCGGAAGGCGTAGTTGAGCCAGGAGACCGAACCCTGGGCACAGCTGGCGGCAAAGTTGGTGTTGACGAAGATGTTGATTTGGGTGGCGGAAAGCCCGATGGTGGCCGGCAGCATTAACAAGAGAATCCGGCGCAGACCGGGATCGGTCGGGTCTAAGCGCAAAAAGAGGCGAAACCCGACCCGCCGCAGGGTGGGCAGCTGCATCAGCAGTTGCAGGGCGCCGCCGATCAGGGTACCCCAGGCCATGCCGGCAATGGCCGGTTGGCCGAATCGGGGCAGCAGCCAGGCCAGCGACAGGCCGCCGACAATGGAACCCAGGTTGAAGAAGGTCGAACTCATTGCCGGGACAAAGAACTTGCCCTTGGTGTTGAGCATGCCCATGACCACGGCGGCCATAGAGACAAAGAGCAGGAAGGGGAACATGATCCGGGTCAGGTGGACGGTGAGTTCGGCCTTGCCGGCGACCAGGGCGAAATCCGGGGCCAGCAGATTGACGACCGGCCCGGCCCAGTAGATGCCGATCAGGGTCAGGACGCTGATCAGCAGGGTGAAGAAGACCAGGACATTGCCCGCCAGCCGCCAGGTTGCCTCGGCGCCCCGGTTGGTGCCGTACTCGGTGAACACGGTGACAAAGGCCGCGGAAAGGGCGCCTTCGGCAAAAAGATCACGCAGCAGGTTGGGGATGCGGAAAGCCACCACAAAGGCGTCGATGGCAAAGCCGGCGCCGAACATGCCGGCAAAGACCTGTTCACGGATGAGGCCGAGGACGCGGCTGCACATGACGGCGATGCTCACCGCCCCGGCGGAACGGGCTATTTTTCCGGTAGATCCGGAGGGTTGGTCGGGGGGCTGGTCGGTCATTGATCGTTCAAGGTTTCAGCAGGTTATCGCTTGACTTTGCAATATTAATACGAATATAACAAAGGTTCGTTTTTGTGGACTCGATGGTTACCATTCTTGCTGCGAAAGAGAAAGGGCTTTTCATCGGTTTCAGGCAGGAATGCGGCCGTAAACATTGTCATTCTCGCAAAAAGAAAAGGCAAAAAACGGCGTTTTCTGCTTCATGACGTATCGGACATCCATGAGGCAGGGATCTTCGTTTTTTTTGATTTTTTACGAGTTTGTCATCACTGATACAGCACCCGTTTCATTCACTGGAGGTATCCATGCAGGACGTACAGCAGATCAGAAATGTGGTTATTCTCGGCCATGGCAACAGCGGTAAATCAACCCTTGCCGAGGCCTTACTGTTTACCGCCGGAGTGCTGAAGCGACAGGGCAAGGTGGATGAAGGAACCTCTTCCATGGATTTCGAACCCGAGGAAGTCAAGCGGAAGATTTCCATCGGGACAGCCTTCAATCAGCTTCCCTGGCAAAAAAAAGACATCTTCCTGATCGATACCCCCGGTGATGATAACTTCTTCAACGAAACCCGCTTTGCCGCCCAGGTGGCCGACAATGCCGTTCTCACCGTGGGCGCTGTCCTCGGTGTCCGCCCCCAGACGGAGAAATTCGTCGACCTGATCAAGGACAACAACCTGCCCTGCCTGATCTGCATCACCAAGATGGACCGTGAGCGGGCCGATTTTCAAAAAACCGTGAGCGGCATCCGCGAATCCACCGGCCTCAATCCGGTCGTGCTCTACCTGCCCATCGGGGCTGAAGACAAGTTCAAGGGCGTGGTGGATATCGTCGCCAACAAGGCCCTGATGTTTGCCGACGGCGGCAAGGCAACCCCGGCCGATGTGCCGGCTGACCTGGCCGACGAGGTAGCCGGCTTGCGCGAGAACATGATGGAGTATGTGGCCGAAACCGACGATGACCTGCTGGAAAAATTTCTGGAAGAAGGCGAACTGAACGATGAGGAACTGAAATCCGGTTTGGCCGCCGCGATCAAGAACGCCCAGATCGCTCCGGTCTGCGCCTGCGCCTCCCTTGCCAATCTCGGTTCGAGCGTGGTTCTCGATGCGGTCACCAACCTGCTGTCATCGCCTGATGAACGCCCGGCGCGCATGGGCACCAATCCCAAGAACGGGGACACGGTTGAACGTCCCGGTTCCGTCGATGCCCCGTTTTCCGCCCTGGTGTTCAAGACCATGGCCGATCCCTTTGCCGGCCGGCTGACCATCTTCCGCATTTTTTCCGGTTCGCTCAAGGGCGATACCTTCTACAACGCGAACAAGGAGACCTCCGAGCGCTACGGCCAGTTGTTCGTCATGGCCGGCAAGGAGCAGAAACCCGTGGATCAGGCCATTCCCGGCATGGTGGTGGCCGTGGCCAAACTCAAGGAAACCACCACCGGCGACACCCTCTGCGAGGAGGCCAACCCCATCGTCTACCCGATGATCGAGCCGCTGCCCACGGTGATCGCCTATGCGGTCAGCGCCAAGAAAGGGGATGAGGAAAAATTGTTTTCCTCCATCACCCGTCTGCTCGATGAGGACCTGACCCTCAAGCTGACCCGTGAACAGCAGACCCATGAGATCCTGATCTCCGGTGTCGGCCAGGTGCATCTCGAGGTGATCGGCGAGAAAATCAAACGCAAGTTCGGCGTGGAGATGGAGCTGCGGCCGGCAAGAGTGCCGTATCGGGAAACCCTCAAGGGTAAGGTGACGATTCAGGGCAAGCACAAGAAACAGTCCGGCGGCCGCGGCCAATTCGGCGATTGCACCATCGAGATGGAGCCGCTGCCCCGGGGCGAATATTTTGAGTTTGTCGATAAGATCGTCGGCGGTGTTATTCCCCAGCAGTATCGGCCGGCGGTGGAAAAAGGTATCCTCGAGGCCATGGAAAAGGGCGTGATCGCCGGTTATCCTTTTGTCGACCTGAAGGTCAACCTCATCGACGGCTCGTACCACACGGTCGATTCCTCGGAAATGGCGTTCAAGGTCGCCGGGTCGCTCGCCTTCAAAAAGGGCGTGGTCCAGGCCAACCCCATTCTCCTGGAGCCGATCATGGAGGTCGAGGTGCGGGTGCCCAAGGATTTCGTCGGCGACGTCATGGGGGATATGAACAGCCGCCGCGGCCGGGTGCTCGGGATGGACTCCTCCGACAAGGCCGAGATCATCAATGCCCAGGTGCCTCAGGCGGAGATCCAGCTCTACGCCCTGGACCTGACCTCCATGACCGGCGGACGCGGTACCTTTACCGTGAAGTTCTCCCATTATGAGGAGGTTCCGGCCCAGATCGCCGAGAAGATCATCGCCGAATACGAGAAGGTGAAGGCGGAGGAATAATGGAGCAGTTCTCTTCCCGGACCTACCGCTGCGGGGTGTTGACCTTGAGTGACAAGGGCTCGCGTGGTGAGCGTGAGGACACCAGCGGTCCCTTGCTGCAGGAGATGCTGCGGGCCAGGGGGTTTGACATTGCCCTGGCCCGGATCATTCCAGATCGGCAGGCCCTGATCGAAGAGACGCTGATCCAGTGGGTGGATAAAGAAGGCCTGGACCTGATCGTCACCACCGGGGGGACCGGGGTTTCGCCCACGGACCAGACCCCCGAGGCCACCCGGGCGGTGATTGACCGGGAGATCCCCGGATTGGCCGAGGCCATGCGCCTGGCCAGTCTGCAGAAGACCATCCAGGCGGTCTGGTCACGGGGGATTGCCGGAATTCGCAGGAACTGCCTGATCCTCAACCTGCCCGGCAGCCGAAAGGCCGCCGCGGAAAACCTGGAGGCTGTACTGCCGGCCCTGGAACACGGATTGTATAAGCTTAAAGGGGGGGACGCCGATTGCGCGCAATCGGTTTGAAATCTTGATCGGATCCCAACAAAAAAGCCCGGGTGCATGTTCACCCGGGCTTTTTTTGTTGGTTACGCGGATGGAAGAGGCGTATCAGCAGACGCCGTCGATGACCACCTGGTTGCCGGAACCCGGCTGGATCGGTTTGATTTCGCCAATCAGATACGGCTGTTCGCCGTTTGCCCGGAACTGGTGCATCAGGTCCTCGACATCGTTTTCCGGGACCACGGCCATCATGCCGATCCCCATGTTGAAGGTGCGGTACATCTCGACCTCCGAGATCCCGCCTTCTTTCTGGAGATAGGAGAACACCGGCAGTATCGGCCAGGAGCCCCGGTCGATATGGGCCGCGCATCCGCTCGGCAGGATGCGGGGGATATTGTCGATAAAGCCGCCGCCGGTGATATGCACCAGCCCGTGGATGGTGAAGCGGCGGAGAACATTGCTCAAACTTTCGACGTAAATCCGGGTCGGCCGCAGCAGCTCTTCGCCCACGGTGCACCCGAACGCCCCGATCACATCGTCGACCTTTTTTCCCAGTTCCTCGAAAAAGATTTTGCGCACCAGCGAGTAGCCGTTGGAATGGATCCCCGAGGAGGCCAGGCCGATGATCTTGTCGCCCACGCGGATATCGCTGCCGTCGATCAGGGCGTTGCGGTCGCCGATGCCCACGACGAAACCGGCCAGATCGTAATCGCCGGGTTGGTACAGGCCGGGCATTTCCGCGGTCTCGCCGCCGATCAGCGAACAATTGGCCTGCTTGCATCCGGCGGCGATGCCGCGGACCACGTCGGTGGCCACATCGAGATCAAGCGCGCTGCAGGCAAAGTAATCGAGAAAGAAGAGCGGTTTGGCCCCGCTGACAATCACATCGTTGACGCACATCGCCACCAGGTCTATGCCGATGGTGTCGTGTTTGTTGCACAGTTTGGCCACGCTGAGCTTGGTGCCCACGCCGTCGGTGGAGGCAAGCAGCACCGGGTTTTTCAGGTCCTCGTTGCCGATGGCGAAAAGCCCGGAGAACCCGCCGATATCAGTGAGAACGCCTCGGCGGTGGGTATCGGAGACAATGGATTTAATCCGGGAGACAAAAAGATTGCCCTTGTCGATATCGACACCGGCTTCTGAGTATTTGGAGGATGTTTGCGTCATGAATGTCAGGTTGCCTGCCCGCCGCGACAAACAGAAAATGATCGCGGAAGCGATGCATTGTCGGTTCTCTTGAGGAGGGATAGAAAGAGTACGGAAGAAAATGAAGAATAAGAGGAAAATACTTTTTTTGACAGCCCATTGTCAATAGCTTTGTGCGGCTTGCAGCGGCTGCCGCTTTCTGGTATTGCTGGGTTCATGAAACTTCTTGTCACCCTTGTCGGTCTCATACTAGTCCTCGAAGGGCTGCCGTATGTCGCTTCTCCCGAATCCATGCAGCGCTGGCTCAGGCAGATCCTGGAGATGGCTCCCGGGCAACTGCGGCGCATCGGCCTGGCCGCCATGGCCTTGGGTTTTTTTCTCTGTTATCTTGCCCTGCGAACGCCTCTTTTTCACTGAACTTTTCAACCGGATTCGTGTCCTTTTCCGGAAACGGCACGAGAAGACCGCTTCCAGATTCGTCACTCGCAGTGGTGGTGAACGCGATTTTCCGTTTTTTTGAGTTTTTACGGAGCGATCAGGATTATCCTAATTGACTTTTTTCTGCCGTGGTCGGTACAATATTTATTTTTGCGGTAATGCCGAGCGTCATTCCCGGCCTGGGACCGTCAAGGGGAGGCCGATAACCCGGACTGGCGCAGATTTCTCAAACACCATTTCGATCCAGGGATGTTGCAATGGTCAATTACTTTTTCCTCGACAACAAGATGGTCAAGATGGAGAGCGGGAACAGTTCCGTCAGCCCCAATATTTTTTGGATCGACCTGATCAATCCCACCCAGGACGAGATTCAGCAGGTAGAACGGGATTTCCGGGTGGAACTGTTCACCAAGCAGGAGAGCGAGGAGATCGAGTCCAGTTCGAAGTACGTGGAAACGGAGGATGAGATCGGCATCAACCTCAACTTCCTCATCCCTGAAAACAACACCTTCTCCAACGAACCGGTTTCCTTCATCCTCAAGGATAAGATCCTCATTACCCAGAGGCTGCACGAATTTCGTTCCTTTTCAGAAACCTACCGCAAACTGCGGGCTATCAAACCGGTGGACGGCGAGGATATTTTTCTTGCGATCCTTGAGACCCGCATCGACTACGATGCCGACCTGATCGAGCACATGACCGACCAGATCACCGCGATCAGCCGACAGATGAGCGTGGACAAGGATCCGGACCGGGAACTGTTGCTCAAGATTACCGCCCTGCAGGAAACCACGATTGCGATTCGTGAAAACATCGTGGAAAAACAACGGATTATTTCCTCGATGCTCAAGAGCAAGATGTTTCCCAAGGAAGATTATGAGAACATGCGGATCATGATCAAGGACGTGGGATCGCTTCTGGACCACACCTCGTTTAATTTCGAGCGGCTCGAGTTTCTCCAGAACACCTTTCTCGGTCTGGTGGATATGGAACAGAACCGGGTCATCAAAATTTTCACCGTGGTCACGGTGATCTTCATGCCGCCGACCCTCATTGCCAGCGCCTATGGCATGAACTTTAAATTCATGCCGGAGTTGGACGAGATTTGGGGCTATCCCTTTGCCATCCTGCTGATGTGTCTCTCCTCGGCCATGACGTTGCTCTTTTTTCGGCGCAAAAAGTGGCTGTGAAGCGTTGTCGCCGTTTTCCCCGTTGAGGCCGGACTATGAAACCCACCAACTTGAAACCATTTTATCTCATTGCCATTGTTTGTGTCATCGGCTGGCTGGCGATTCAGAGCTTTCAGCCCCAGCGGCTCGACCCCAACGCCGTCCCGCGAACCGTTGCCGCCCGGGGCGACTTGGCCGCCGACGAGCAGAACACCATCGATATCTTCCGCAACTCGGCTCCTTCCGTGGTCTATATCACCAGTATCGCGGTGCGGCGCGATTTTTTCAGCCTCAATGTCTACGAGATTCCCCAGGGCACGGGATCAGGCTTCATCTGGGACAAGCAGGGCAGGGTGGTGACCAATTACCATGTGATTTCCGACGCCAGCCGGCTGGAGGTCACCCTGGCCGACCACTCCAACTGGAAGGCGGTTTTGGTGGGGGCTGCCCCGGATCGTGACTTGGCCGTGCTCCAGATCAGTGCGCCGGCCGATAAGCTCCGCCCGATTTCCATCGGCGAATCCAAGAACCTGCTTGTTGGCCAGAAGGTCTTTGCCATCGGTAATCCCTTTGGTTTGGACCAGACCCTGACCACCGGCGTGGTCAGCGCACTGGGCCGGGAGATTAATTCGGTGACCGGCCGGACCATTCACGATGTGATCCAGACCGACGCGGCGATCAATCCCGGCAATTCAGGCGGACCGCTCCTCGACAGCGCCGGACGGCTCATTGGCGTCAATACGGCGATTTACAGCCCGTCAGGGGCCAGTTCCGGGATCGGTTTCGCGGTGCCGGTGGGCGAGGTGAACCGGGTGGTGCCGCAAATTATCAGCAAGGGCAAGATGATCCGCCCCGGACTGGGCATCACGCTGGCCAACCAACGGCTCACCAGGGAACTGGGGCTGAAAGGGGTGATGATTCTCAAGGTACTGCCCGGATCTTCGGCGGCCAAGGCCGGGCTGCGGGGAACGACCCAGGTCCGCGAAGGGCTGGTGCTGGGGGATATCATCCTGGCGGTGAACGGCAAATCGGTCAAGGAGTACGATGAATTGCGCGATGAACTCGAGCGCTACGAGGTCGGCCAGACGGTGACCCTGACCTTGATGCGCGACTCGGGCAATGTCGATGTGCAGGTGCAGCTGGAAGCGATGAACTGATGTGCCGAAAAGGGGGCAGATGTTGCGCCCCGTTCCAGGTCAGGAGAGCAGTGACGAGGTTCGCCGTTTCTTGTTGTTTCTGCTCAACCGCCCAATGAGCCACCCCATGAGCAGGACCATGGAACCGGTAAAAAACCATTTGATCGACTGGTTCTTGCGCAGCACGGTGCACTCGATCTGGGCTTCGGTGAGTTGTTGCTGCAGGGCTTCGATTTGCCGGTTGGCCTCGCCCAACTTGCTTTTGGTGTGAAGGGCGCTGTCGGGATCGCCGACCAGGGTCTGGTATTTGTCCGCCAGGGTACTGCGGTCGGTGGTACAGGCCGCCAATTCCTTTCTCAACCGCAGGTTTTCCTCCTCCAACTTGGCTGTTCGAGACGCAGGGTCGAGAACCTGGCCCTCCGGTCCGACTCCCGGGCGGATGGAGGCCATGGGGATCACCGGGGAACTGCCGAGAAAACGGCTGCGCACCCACCCCTGGGTCCCGTTCTGTAGACGGATTCGTGACCATGCCTTGCCGCCCTGCACCAATTCCACCGCCGTGCCCATGGGGATTGTAGCTATGATCCGGGCATTGTCGGCCCTGCCTTTGCGCATCAGCACTTCCAGGCTGGGCTTGATGTACAGGACGTCCGCTGCCTGGGCGGCAGGGGCGATGAGCAGCACAAACGAGAGACAGACCGCCTGCCGCAGCCGGCGTCTGTTGAGGGAAACAGCTGGGTTCATGAAAAAGTCTGTGTCAAACTGCATGCAATATTGGTGAGTTCGGGCTTCAGGGCATCAACGGGTTGATGATCACAAGCAGGATTACGGCAACCGGAAAAGACCCGGGGAAAATCCTGTTGATCGTTCAATTCGGTCATCAGCTCGGCACGCTACCATGATTGAGCGTGAATCGCCAGATGCTTTCGATGGTCCCGTTAACTGGTGGCGTGTAGCTTTTTCTTTCTGATCAGGGCCAACTCCCGCATATTCCGGGCCTTGTCCGATTCATCGACGATTTCGCGGCCGATGATCTCCTCGATGATGTCCTCCATGCTGATTACGCCGGTAACACTGCCGTATTCATCGACCACCACGAACAGATGCTGGTACCGTTCGAAAAAATCGACGAAAATCCGGTCAAGCGGTGCGGTTTCCGGAACAAAATGCACCGGCCGCATGATCTGTGAGAGCTTGACCGTATCCTGGCCCGTCGCCGCCGCCATCAGCACATCCTGACTCATCACCAGCCCCACCACATTGTCGGGTTCGCCGTCATAAACCGGAACCCGGCTGTGCATCCGCCACTTGCCCTCCATCCGTGCCGCCTCCTTGATGGTCAGCGACTGGGAGGCGGAAAAGGTGACCGTGCGCGGGGTCATCACCTGGCGAACCGTCTTGTCCCCCAGTTGAAGGATGTTGGCGATCACCTTCTCCTGGTCGGCTTCTATTTCTCCGGATTTGTAACTCAGGCTGGCGATGGTCTTGAGTTCTTCGGCGGAGATATGGTGGGTCTTGTGACTGTTGGGCACCAGGCGGGTGACGATTTTCGCCATCCAGATGATCGGTGCAAGGATGACGATCATGACGTGCAGGGGGACGATCATAAAGGGGGCCACCTGGCGGGAAAAGGTAACGCCGATGGTCTTGGGCAGGATTTCGGCAAAGAAGAGAATGCCCAGGGTGAAGCAGATGGAGAACCAGGCCAGCCCCTGTTGCCCGAACAGGGCCACGGCTGAAGCGCCGGCCACGGTGGCGCCTATGGTGTTGGAGATGGTGTTGAGGGCGAGGATGGCGGTGATCGGCTGCTCGATGTTTTCCTTGTATTTTTTCAGGGCCTGGGCCTGCTTGGGGTGGGTTTCGGTCATCAATTCCACCTGGGTCGTCGACAGGGAGAGCAACGTGGCCTCGAAGAGGGAACACAGCAGGGAGGTCAGTAAAGCGCAGCAAATGGAGCAGATAAAGACGATGAGCACGGGGCCTCCGCAAGGGCTGAGGGAAAATATGGCCGGTTCTTAGAGTGTAGGGGAGTTTTGGCGATTGAGGTTCAATCTTCTTTAGTGTATGAAAAACTTACAATAAACAGTTCTCGCAGGATTTGAAAGCGGGAAAGCACTACCAGTGAAGGAGGACTATGCACCGTGGATACCGACACCGTGACGATCCAGGTCTTTGAGCAGGAGCCAGCAACTTATTCCGGAGATCTTCTGGTCTTTCCGGTGGAAGAAGATATCGCCCATTTGGGTGAGTTCGGCAAACCGCTCGATCGGATCGTGCAACCGATCTGGGAGACGGGCGATTTCAAAGGCGGCAAGGACCAGGCCTTTCTCCTCTATCCGGCATTGATCGACAAAAAACGGACTGTCGCCGCCAAGCGTGTCCTGCTGGTCGGGCTGGGCAAACAGGACGATGCCATCAATGTCCGCCGGGAACAGCTGCGGTTGGTGGGAGGCACGATTGCCAAAAAGGCGGCGGAACTCAAGGCCAGGGATGTCCTTGTGGTCCTACCCAAGGATTTTCTGCTCGATGCGGTTGAAATTGCCGAATGTTTCAGCGAAGGGATGCTGTTGGCCAATTACCGGTTTGAGGTCTACAAGAATCCCAAGGAGGACAAGGACGCGCCGGTACGGGTGGAACGGTTTGCCCTCCATGACGGAGGTTTGCCCCGGGCAGCCGTGCAGAAAGGGATGGACCGGGGGCGGGCCCTGGCCGAGGCCACCTGCACCGCCCGTGACATGGCCAATCAACCCGCCAACAGTTGGACGCCCGCCGCCTTTGCCGAGTACACCAAAAAATTGTGCAAAAAAACCTCGCTCAAGGGCAAGGTGCTGGACAAGAGCGCGCTGCAGAAGTTGGGGATGGGCGGTCTTCTCGGGGTGAGCCAGGGGTCGGCCCAACCGCCGCACCTGGCGATCCTGGAATATCGGACCAGCAAAAAAAATCCGACCATTCTCCTGGTGGGCAAGGGACTGACCTTTGATTCGGGCGGCATCTGCATCAAGCCTCCCTCGGGGATGGAGGAGATGAAATACGATATGTGCGGGGGGGCCGCGGTCATGACCGCGATGCAGGCCATCGCCGAGATCGGTCTTCCCGGGGTGAATGTCATCGGCCTGGTGCCCGCCACGGAAAACATGACCGGTTCGGCAGCCCTCAAGCCCGGTGATGTCATCCGCCATTTTGGCGGCAAGACCTCCGAGATCATCAACACCGATGCCGAGGGGCGGTTGATTCTGGCCGATGCCTTGGCCTACGGCATTGAAACCTATGCCCCGGATGCGGTCATCGACCTGGCCACCCTGACCGGGGCGGTGATCGTCGGTTTGGGCCACCATTATACCGGGTTGCTCAGCAACAACGATCAACTGGCCTCCCGCATCATCGAGGCGGGTGCCCAGGTCGGCGAACCGCTTTGGCGGCTGCCCCTTGGTCCGGAGTACCGCAAGCAGATCGATTCCAGGGTGGCGGATATCAAGAATGCCGGCAGCGACCGCAGCGCCGGGACCATCACCGCCGCCTGTTACCTCCAGGAATTCGTCGGCGAGATTCCCTGGGCGCACCTGGATATCGCCGGGACGGCCTGGGATTTCACGGAAAAAAGCTACATTCCCAAAGGACCTTCCGGAATCGGTGTGCGGACCCTGGTGGCCTGTCTGGGCCAGTGGGAAGCGTTGAAACCGGTCGAGAAAAAATAAACAGCCGTGTGGCGGGGCAACCCGGACCGGCGGAGGAGAACAACCATGTTAGCCAAACGAAAAGGAATTACGGTCAGTCGTCAGATCATGGATGACCAGCGGCTGCATCCCGAGGCCACCGGAGAATTGACCGGTCTGCTCAACGATCTGGTCGTTGCCGGGAAAATCATCAGCGCCGAGGTCAATATGGCCGGCCTGGCCGATATCCTCGGGCAGTCGGGACGGACCAATATCCAGGGCGAAAGCGTGCAGAAGCTCGATGTCTTCGCCAACCAGACCATCAAGCGGCGGATGGAGCAGTGCGGCCATGTCTGCGTCATGGCCTCGGAAGAGGACGACGACATCATCCCCGTCCTCGATGGCTACGAGGGCAATTACACCATCGCCTTTGACCCGCTGGACGGTTCCTCCAATATCGATGTCAATGTCAGCATCGGGACCATTTTTTCCATTCACCGCCGCATCAGCGCCTCCGGTCAGGGCAATGCCGGGGATCTTCTGCAGAAGGGGAGTAAGCAGGTGGCGGCGGGCTACATCATCTACGGCTCGTCGACCGTCATGGTCTATACCACCGGAAACGGTGTGCACGGCTTCACCCTGGACCCGAGCGTGGGTGAATTCTTCCTCTCCCATCCGGATATCAAGATCCCCGCAGCCTCGCTGTATTACAGCGTCAACGAGGCATACGCCCATCACTGGTTCGACAGTACCCGCAATTATATTGAATGCCTCAAACAGGGCGATGGCGAGAGAAAGCCGTACAGCCTGCGGTATATCGGCTCATTGGTGGCGGATTTCCATCGCAACCTGGTCAAGGGCGGGGTTTTTCTCTATACCCGCGACAAGAAGAGCGGCGAAAAGTCGGAAGGTAAGCTGCGCCTGCTCTACGAGGCCGCGCCGCTGGCGATGATCGTTGAGCAGGCCGGTGGCCGGGCGATCACCGACGACGGCCGCAACATCCTCGACATTGAACCCAAGGGGTTGCACCAGCGGGTACCGTTGATCATCGGCTCCAAACAGGACGTCGAACTGGCGGAAAAATTCCTCCGGGGGGAAAGGTAACCTGCCGCTGCAGGAAGGTTTCCTTTTTTTCCTGCTTGACAAATACCGCCAGGGTTTTACTATGAAGCCAACTTTTATTGACAGGATCTGATCATGGCACGTACACTCGCTCTCCTTCTTCTCCTTAGCCGACTGCACAGGGAAACTGTGGCAGAGAAGGGAGGCGTGTCCTGACGGACCCCAGCCAAGTCGAGCCCTCAAAGCCACGGTTTCAAAACCGTGGCTTTTTTTTTGCCGTTTTCGCACCAAGGCGCGGGAACGGCGTTCCGAATTCTGACGGGGCTATCATCCCTGACTTTTAAACGGAGAATACAATGGAGCAGGAAACATTAAGGAAATATCGTCCCTACCCGACGGTCCGTTTACCGGACCGTACCTGGCCGGATAACGTGATCAGCAAGGCACCGGTCTGGTGCAGCGTCGACCTGCGCGACGGCAATCAGGCGCTCATCCAGCCGATGAACCTGGAAGAGAAGTTGGAGATGTTTCAGCTGCTGGTCGAGGTTGGGTTCAAGGAGATCGAGGTCGGCTTTCCTTCGGCCTCTCAGATCGAGTACGATTTTCTTCGCCTGTTGATCGATGGCAACCATATCCCGGAGGGGGTGGTCCCCCAGGTGCTGACCCAGGCGCGGGAAAAACTGATCCGCAAGACCTATGCCTCTCTCGCCGGTTGCCCGGAGGCGGTGGTCCATTTGTACAATTCCACCTCGACCCTGCAGCGGCAGGTGGTGTTCAACAAGGGGCGCAAGGAGATCGTTGCCTTGGGCGTGGCCGGAGCGAAGCTGGTCCATGAATTGGCCAGGGATGTCGAGACCAGGATTCGCTACGAGTATTCGCCCGAAAGCTTCACCGGCACGGAACTCGATTTCGCCCTGGAAATCTGCGAGGCTATCATGGACGTGTGGGAGCCGACCCCGGAGAACCCGGTGATCATCAACCTGCCGGCCACGGTGGAGATGTCCACCCCCAACATCTACGCCGACCAGATCGAGTGGTTCTGCCGCAACATGAAGAACCGCGACTGTGCGATCATCAGCGTCCATACCCATAACGACCGGGGGGCGGCGGTCGCGGCCTCGGAACTGGCGATGATGGCCGGCGCCGACCGGGTGGAAGGCACCCTGTTCGGCAACGGTGAGCGCACCGGCAACGTCGACATCGTGACCCTGGCGCTGAACATGTTCTCCCAGGGTGTTGATCCGGGACTGGATTTTTCCAGGATCAACAGGGTGATCAACATTTATGAGCGTTGTACCAAGATGAAGGTCCATCCCCGTCATCCCTATGCCGGGGAGTTGGTCTACACCGCCTTTTCCGGGTCGCACCAGGACGCGATCAACAAGGGGATGACCGCCTTGGAACTGACCCAGAGCGGCCTGTGGGAGGTCCCCTACCTGCCCATCGATCCGCAGGATGTGGGGCGGACCTATGAGTCGATCATCCGCATCAACAGCCAGTCGGGCAAAGGGGG
>JBFWIP010000058.1:7644-14299 GCA_050255935.1 Desulfobulbus sp. | reverse complement strand
AGTCAATCACCACCCCGTCGGCATCCATGTCGTCGAGCACTTCGACCAAATGGGCAATAAAGGCCTGCTGTTGTTCGTCTGTGCCGTTGATGAGCCATTCAACGGCCTCTGCATGCCAGGAATCGCCTTCGCCGAGGTTGCGGAGCAGGGGCATGAGCTGCAGCTCATGGTTTTCGACCTCCTGGAGCACCTGTTGGTCGGTGGTCACCCGGATCGTTCCGCTCCCATCGACGAGACGCAACCAGTCCGGACAGACATGGGTCAACCGGTCGGCATAGGTTTTAAGCGATGCAAGGCTGTCCGGGTCCCAGCCTTCATAAAATCCAAGGTGGATTTCCTTTTCTCCTGTCGGGGCCGTGGGGAGAACCGCCTTGTCCGCTTGTCGAGGCGTTGCCGGACGAAGCTTATGATGGGCTGACGCCGTCGTTTTATGGGCATGCGCGTTCTGGTTTTGCCTGGCGTAATCCAACCAAAGCGGCTTGGTGGGTTTCCAGCCCTTGCCCTGCATTTGCAGGGCTTTGAGTTGGGATTTCAACTGCTTGACCGATGGAGGCAACGACAGGTTCGAAGGCAGCAGCAGAGATTGAACAAAGAGGATGGCGGCAACAAAGACCAAAAGGGCGCCGACAAAGGCCACCCGTTTGAAGCGCGGCCAACGCTTGCCGCGTTGATCGAGAAAGACAAAGCTTTCCCGGTTGGTTTCAGGTTCAGAAGGAACGGGTTGAGTCTGAACAGGTAACGGAGAGCTATTCATGGAAACCTGGTATGTGGAGGAAATGGAGTTCCCAATCAGGGCGGACTGGTGTGCGGACAATCGTTGAACAAGGGGGAAAGAAACCGGAGAATACCGGGCAATGAGTCAGAGAGCTCCAGGGGAACAGCCGCGAGCATACCGCTTCCTGCGGCTTTTTTCAAGCATGTGTTGTGCTCGATTGTCGTTCTCGTCGAAAACCGCGAGAACGACCTTTCAACTTTCGTAACCTGCTGTTTTTACAATGTGTAACTTCTCAAGTTTTGATTTTTTACTTTTGACGAGGCCATCCTGATTCAGGAGGTGGAAAATAGCCGTGTTCAGGGCGGCCCGTTGAGCGTATCAGCCCGGCTCGATATCAGCGGTCTCTTCCGGGGAACCGTTCCGCCAGGGCAAGAATTTCTTCCCGCTTGGGGAAATAAAGCAGCATGGATCCCGCTGAAAGCAGGGTCAGCAGATAGAGGTCATGGTTGTTTTTCCCGAGCACATACAGCACCAATCCATAGACACCGATGGCCTCGGACATGCCCATGGCCACCATCATCACCGAAAGGTAACGGGCCACTGCTGGATGTTGACTGGAATTTTCCGGCTGTTTCCCCTGGGGGGTGGAGAGGAGATATTTGCGCACAAACCAGGTGATCACCAGGGTGAGAACGGCGCAGCCGAACAGGGCCATCCGCAGGGTGCGGTAACTTTCCGTGGAAAAGGAAACCCGGGTGGTGTCGAACAGCATCGGGGCAATGAATACGTAGACAAGAAGCGATGCAAACAGGGCAAACCAGATACCACGGCTGAGAGCCACGCCTCGTTGCAGTTCTCTTTCGCTGATCATAACCTCTCTCCTGCTCTATCGGGTTTGCACGCGGAACTGGTCCGCAGGGGGATTTGCGCCCACTGGTATCGTGGTCACCGCCGCTGTCATGATCGTTGTAGCACTTCCATGGCCGGATGTCCATGACGGTAGAGAAAGGCGCTGATCACCACCGTGCAGGGGGCGACCGCGATGACCCCGAAACTGCCGACCAGGATGTTGAGCACCTCGGCGGCCACAAAAGGGGCGTTGAGCAGGTTTGCCGGTGCCAGGCCCTTGGCGAGAAAAACCATGAACATGGTGATATGGCTGCCCGAGTAGGCAAGCAGCAGGGTGGTGGTCATGGTGCCGGTCACCGCCCGTCCAACCCGCAGCCCCGAACGCATGTGTTCAACAAGGCCAATGCCCGGGTGCTGCACCTTGAGTTCATCCATGGTGGCGGCAATATCCATGGACAGGTCCATCACCGCGCCTGAACAGGCAATGAAGACACTGGCAATAAAGATATCGGTCAGGTTGAGTTGATAGTAGCCCGAGTAGAGCAGCATCTCCGCAAAGGGACGGACGGCCCCGTGGAGGTGAAAGGCGTGGGTGAAGAGGGTGCCCAGGCCGCAGGTGAGCAGCAGGCCCAGGAGAGAACCGGCAAAGGTGGCCAGTCCACGCCTGGTCAGTCCGCCCACCGAAAAACAGATCACCCCGGTCAGCAGGGCCACGATACCGAGTCCGGTGGGTATGGGCGGATACCCCATGAGCAGCAGGGGAAAAAACAGTTTCCACAACACCAGGGCCGCAAACACGAAGGAAAGCCCGGCCTTCAGTCCGGTAACCCCGGCCACCGCAAAGAGCAGCCCGGCAAAAAGCAGCACCAGGTAGAGTTGGAGATCAAGCCGGTAAGCGCCACGGGCGACCGCATTGATGGGCTTGCCTTGGGGGGCCATGTATTCAATGAGGATGGTTTCGCCTTTTTTGTAGAATTCATCCATCTCCAGCTTGCCGGTGAGCAGGTTGACCACATCCGTCTCCTGTCCCTTGTGCGGCCCGGAAAGCAGGCGGACATGGACCACCTGGATATTGGTCTTGACGATCAGGTTGGTGCGCACCTTGGAGTTGTCGACTTCGGTGACCAGGGCCCGGCAGCGAAATCCACCGGGGGCCGGTGGAATGTGGCCGATGTCAAGAAAGAGCAGGATGGCGCACAACAGGGCAATGATCAGGGAAAAGAGCAATTCTCGTCGCAGCTGGTTCATAAAAATGGAAAAGGTGAGAATGAATCAAAACATGAAAAAAATTAAATAAAAACAATATGTTGCCATCAACAAACACCGGTTCTCTGTCTTTTGGCCGAGACCGGCAATATTCACACGCAAAAACCCGTGACACCGCAAAAGGGGGCTCGGCGTCACGGGCAAGGCAGGAGTGGAAAGCGGAGATGGGAGGAGGTGTAATTGTCGGTATTTGCTTTCTAATGCTTCACCAAACGGGTTTGGTTTAGTTTGTCCGTTCAACCGGTAACTGCTGCCGGACGCCCATTGACCTAGCGATCTGCTTGGCAATGTCGGTGTTGTCATAAAAGCCGGCAAACCGTTGTGATTGCTGGCCAATGGCGAAAACCGGCACCGGCACGCCCGTATGGGAGTAGGAGGTCCAGCCCACACTGGACATTTCGTTGAGGATATGGGTGATGGTTACCGCAATGGGCTCGTAGCCGCCGTAGAGTAATTTGTTTTCGGGATCATTTTTATCGAACTGATGAAGAAATGCATAGATTGATTTATCAAAGGCATCTTCAAGCTTTTTCTTCTGGTAATCGTTCAGGCAAATCTTTTTGCTGTCGCTTTCGCAAGCTGCCGAACTCTCGTTCAAGTTGATTCCAAACCCTTGTTCCAGCAATGCGACCATGTCGGCATCGTCGGCCAGGTTGCTGTCGGTATTGTCATACCCGTTGGCGTATTTTTCCTTGATGGCCTTCCACTTCTCGCTTTGGCCGAAAGCGGTAAAACTCATGTTCTGGCCAAGAAGCCGTTGGTAATAGCCGGTGTAACCGGTTGTGGCGTGGCCAATGGTCATGCCGCCGGTTTCATGGTCGCCGGTGACCACAATCAGGGTTTCCATAGGATGCTGCCGGTAAAAATCAAGGGCAACGCCCACGGCATCATCAAAGGCAAGGGTGTCGCCGATGGCAGCCATGGCATCGTTGGCGTGGCAGGCCCAGTCGATCTTGCCGCCTTCAACCATCAAAAAAAAGCCGTCCCCCTGATTGCCCCAGCCATGTTTGTGGTTTTTCCAGGAATGAGCAAACCGTGACGTTGTTCTTGCCTGCAGGGAATGAATCGCCACCTCGGTCATCTCGGCCAGGGAAAGACTGTTTTCATCCCGATCAATGGCATAAGGCATGGCGCTGCTGTCCTGGAGCACGGGATTGATGCAGACAACCTTGCCTTGCGGCTCGTTGTTCAGCGCAAGAATCGAGGCGCGGTCCTTGAGCACGGTATAGCCGTTCTCTTCGAGCAGTTCCCACACGTTATTGGAGGTATCGCCATCTGTTTTTGAAGCTGTCGGGGCGACGAGGCCGCCGCCGCCGAAAAAGTCGTAATCCGCCTCTACCATTTGGGTGGCGATGTTGTTCATGTAGCCACGGCTGGCCACGCTGGCATAGAAGGCGGCCGGGGTGGCGTGATCCAGGGAGACGGTGGAAATGATGCCCACCCGTTTGCCCTGTTCCTCGGCCAGTTGGGCAACGCTCTTGTAACTGATGGTTTTGGTGTCATCCATGCCGATGACCCCGCTCAGGGTCTTGATGCCGCAGGCGAAGGCGGTTCCGGCGGAGGCACTGTCGGTCATCAACGCATGCGCGTCATAGGTGGTCTGCATGCCCAGGACCGGAAATTTGCTCAGGTTGAGCCGGTTTTCGCTTTTGAGCAAATCCTTGGCCTCGGTGGCCGATCCACCGTTTTTGGTGGTCAGATAGGCCTCGGCGGCTTGAATCTGGGAACTGGACATACCGTCTCCTATAAAAAAGAAGACATACTTCGGTGTTTGCGCCAATGCCGTTGTTGTCAGGGAGAGCACGGCAACGGCAGCCAGGCACCCCAGTTTTTTTCCTTTCATGGTTCTCTCCTTTTTTTGCCATGTCTGGACGTTTGGTCTGATCCTTTCCTTCTTTCTTTCCATTGCGCGTTGATCAGCATCAACGGCCGACACATAATGCCCTGGCTTTGTTAGGCCAATGTTTGCCTCTTGGTAGAAAGCGATCAGGGTTTGGCAAGGAACAACCAGAGATAAAAATGAAAAAATGATTGCTTGACTCTACCATGGTCGAGGGCTATTTTGTTCAGAGTTGAATATGAATATATGTTCATATATAAATAGACTGAGGCAAAAATGGATACATCTGAGGGGCAGGAAGATATCTGCGGTGTACGCTGCATTCACAAAAAGCAGGTGGCAAGCGCCCGGGAACAGGCCCTGCCCGCAGGCGAGAACGAGGCCATGGCCGCCCTGTTCAAGGCTATGGGCGATCCCAACCGGCTGCGCATCCTGTGGGCGCTCGGGTCTGCGGAGATGTGCGTCTGTGACCTGGCGGCGCTGCTCAACTGTTCCGAATCCGCGGTCAGCCACCAGCTGCGGATGCTTCGCCAAATGGCCCTGGTCAAAAACCGGCGCCAGGGGCAGGTTCTCTATTACCGGCTCAACGATGACCATGTCCACACCCTGATCCATGTAGCCCTGGAGCATATCCGGGAATAGGCGGCAGGCCCTGGATGGATTTGTCCGTCCGGGCCGGAAAACAACACGGTTGGTGCCGTTGGATCAAACATTTTCTGTTTTTTAGTTGAGAGTTTCCCATGCAGTTCCTCATCGATTTTTTTCTTGCCGCCTGGCATCTGTTGGAAGAGTCCTCCCTCTACATCCTGATCGGCCTCCTGGTTGCCGGTCTGCTGAAGGTGTACCTCTCCCCGGATTTTGTCGCCTCCCACCTGGGCAGGGGGAAGGTTTCGTCGGTGTTCAAGGCGGCGCTTCTGGGGGTGCCGATTCCCCTCTGTTCCTGCGGGGTGTTGCCGGCTGCGGCGCAACTCAAGCGCCAGGGGGCCAACAACGGCGCCACCACCGCCTTTCTTATTGCCACCCCGGAATCCGGGGCCGACTCGATTGCCGTCTCCTGGGCACTGCTTGATCCGCTGATGACCGTGGCCAGGCCGGTGGCCGCCTTTTTCACCGCCTTTGTTGCCGGTCTGCTCGAAAATCTCATCGAAGGCACCAAACAGCCGGACTCCCCGCCGCCCCTGCCAATGGCACCCCTCGGCCTTGCCCCCTGCGGGGACGAGCACTGCGGATGCAGCCGCACCACCGAGAAGGGCAGGGAAAACAGGCTCGTCACAGGGATGCGATACGCGGTCAATGAGATTTGGGGGGATCTGGCCGGCTGGTTTTTCATCGGCCTCGTGATTGCCGCATTCATCACCACCCTGGTGCCCGATGATTTCGTCAACCGCCATCTCGGCGGCGGTATCGGCTCCATGCTGCTGATGCTGGTTGCCGGCGTGCCGATGTATATCTGCGCAACCGCCTCAACCCCGATTGCGGCGGCCATGATCCTCAAGGGGGCCAGCCCGGGTACGGCCCTGGTGTTCCTCCTGAGCGGCCCGGCGACCAATGTCACCGCCTTGGCGGTCCTGGTCAGGATCCTGGGGAAAAAGGGCTTGGCCGTTTATCTCGCTTCCATTGCCGTGATCAGCGTGGTCTGCGGTCTGGTACTTGACGCCCTGTATCTTCGCCTTGGCCTCTCGGCGGCGGCCACCATCGGCCACGTCAACGAGGCCCTGCCCGATTGGCTGATGATCGGCGCCACCTTGATCTTGTTGCTGCTTTCCGCCCGACAACTGCAACGGGCCTGCAGGCACAAAAGCAATGGATTCCACAACCATTGCGCCGCCCCCTCCGGCAGCCAGCGGCATCCCTGAATATTTCCCGATGAAATTTCTTGAAGAGAACCTGGTCGAATGGTTGCAGCGCCCGGAGTTGAGCGAACTCCGGGCCGCCTTTTCCCCCCGCATCGTTGCACAAAACAGCTACATCTGCCAGGCGGACAG
>JBFWIP010000058.1:0-7544 GCA_050255935.1 Desulfobulbus sp. | reverse complement strand
ATTTCCCGATGAAATTTCTTGAAGAGAACCTGGTCGAATGGTTGCAGCGCCCGGAGTTGAGCGAACTCCGGGCCGCCTTTTCCCCCCGCATCGTTGCACAAAACAGCTACATCTGCCAGGCGGACAGCCCGGAGAACGAGATCTTTATCGTCACCCGCGGCCGGGCTCGGGTCTATCTGGGGTATGAGGACAAGGAATTCAACCTGGCCATCCTGGCCCCGGGCGACATCTATTCGACCCACACCGGCGCATCCGTCCAGGCAATGGAGGACATGGAGATCCTGGGCATGGATGCGGCCACCTTTCTTGCACACATGGCAATGAACGGCGAAGTCAACCGGACCATGATCAAGGTCCTGGGCAATGTGCTCAAATCCTCGTTCGGCATTATCGAAGGCCTGGTGTTCAAGGATGTTTCCTGCCGCCTGCTCTCCCTGCTCCTCACCGAGGCGAAGCGGCAACAGCCCCAAGGCGACGGCGCTGTCGTGCTCCATATCAATCTCTCGGTGGAGCAGATCGCCCGCATGGTCGGCAGTAGCCGACAGACCGTCTCCACCCAGCTCAATCGTCTCATCCGCAACAATCTCCTCTACAAAAGGGGCCGGGGATCTTTTGTCATTCCCGATATCAGTGCCCTGGAAGACTATTATTGCGCCGCCGACTGCCTTTGATCGGTCACCCCCTGAAACGGCTTTCAGGGGAGAAACTCCACCGCAACCGTTCTCCCGGCGCTGCGTCCCTGATCGTCGACCACGCTCAAGCCGAAGGTGCCGGCCCGTGCCGGTCGCCAGGAAAGGCTGCTCTCACGGCTGTTGCTGCCGAGATAGCGGTCATCGGCAAACCAGTACATGCGCTCGGCATCGCCATCGATGGCCGCGGCGAGTTCGATGCTTTCCCCGGGTTTGGAATGCCGCAGGGTATAGACCACATTGGTCAGCGGTGAACGCATCTGCGGCGGATCGCCGGAGATGCGATACCCTTGCCGGCTGCAGGACGCAGGCAGTGGCGGCGGTGAGCGCCTGGGCAGTCCGGCGGCCCGGAAAAGGCGTTCGAGATCCGAAGGCCAGAAGGCATGGACTTCCAGCTTGGTCCGTTCCGGATCGTAGGGCGGACAGACCGCTGCCCCGCTTTGTCGGTCCACCGCCACCGGCCGATGCAGGGTGGAGACCCGGATCGGCGATTTCCCGGGAATGAACCAGGTCTTCACCGTGTGCGGGCACCAACGGTTGGGCAGGTCGCCCGAGGCCTGGCAGACCTCGACCTCGATCAGGCCCGGAGGGGGTTGGGGTAGGGTGGGATGTTCATCGGCCAGGGTCAGCTCCAGAGCGTCGGCCACCTGGAAGAACAGCGGCGTGGCCGCCTTGAGGCCGATAAAGGACGGGTTGGACCTGCCGTCGAAATTGCCGATCCAGACCGCCACCAGGTAGTCGCCCACCAGCCCCACGGTCCAGGCATCGTGGAACCCCCAGGAGGTGCCGGTCTTCCAGGCGATGGGCCAGCGGTTGCCCGGTCGATTTGCGGTGGTCGTCCCGTCCGGGCGGGGATTGCTCGCGAGCATGTCGCGGACCATGAAGGCGGCCTGGGGGGAGAGCAGGGGGATGCCGGGGGCGATCGGCTCTTGTGTCTGGTAACGCAGGGGCCGGAGTTTCCCTTCGTTGGCCAGAAGGCCGTAGAGTTCCACCAACTCCTCCATGCTCAACTCGCCGCCTCCCAGGACCAGGGAAAGACCATAATGATCCTCGGAACGCAGGCCGGATATGCCGGCGCTGCGGAGAAATCCGTGGAGCGAGGGATCGTGCAACTGGTTGGCCAGCCAGACCGCGGGCACGTTGCGGCTGCGGATCAGGGCCTCGCGGGCGGTGACGGGCCCGATAAAGCGGCCGTCGAAATTTTCCGGCTGATAGGCGCCAAAGGCGGTGGGCGCGTCGCGGAGAATGGTCTGGGGATGGATCAGTCCCTGGTCAAGGGCCAGCCCATAAAGAAAGGGCTTGAGTGTGGAGCCGGGAGATCGCTTGGCCATCACCCCGTTCACCTGGCCGTGCAGACCCCGGTCAAAAAAATCAGCCGAGCCCACCAGGGCCTTGATCGCCATGTCCCGACGATCAACCAGGAGCAGGGCCCCGTTGACGATTCCCTGCCTGGTCCGGTTTTGCACATAGCGCCCGAGCATCCGTTCAAGCAGGCTCTGCAGCCGGAAATCGAGGGTGGTGTCGATCTCCTGTTGCGGCGGATTTTGCGATTGCACGACCTGGTCGCAGAAATGGGGGGCGAGAAAGGGCAGGGACCGGCGGGCTCTCCCCTTGAAGGGGTGGTCTTGGGCAACAGCCAGCACGGCCGCATCTTCGGGATGGCGTTCCAGCCAGGACCTGGTCAGGCGTATCCGGGCCTGTTGCTGTTCCCGGTCGAAATCATAACGGCCGGCCGGATCCTGCGGCATGACCGCCAGGGCCAAGCCCTCGGCCAGACTGAGTTCTGACGCGTTTTTATGGAAATAGATCCGGGCCGCCGCTCCCAGCCCTTCGATGTTGGCCCCCATGGGCGCAAGGTTGAGGTAGGCTTCGAGGATCTCGTTCTTGCTGTAACGCGCCTCCAGCCAGAGGGCGAGGACGATCTGCTTCAGCTTGCCGCCGATGGTGCGGCTGTTGACCCGAAAGAGCCTGCGCGCCAGTTGCATGGTCAGGGTGGAGCCGCCCTGGCGCTGATGGAGGACGTAGGTGGACCAGGCCGCCCGCAACAGCGAGCTGGGATTGACGCCGGGATGGGCAAAAAAAGACTGGTCCTCCTTGAGGAGGATGGCCTCTATTGGAGCAGGGGCGATCTCCGCCAGCGGGGTCCATAACCGATATTGGCCATCCCAGGCCAGGGTCATCCGGAGGACGACACCGTCGGCCGAGCGGATGAGGCGGGAACAGGGGATGGACCCGGCAAGGGGGGCCGCAGGCACAAGCCGCAGACACAAGAACAGGGCGGCAAGGAACACCGCTCCTCCCAGAAAGGGAAGCCATTTTTGCCGCCTGCATCTTGTCGGGATTGCCCGCATCATGGTTCGAGAATGGTGAGGACGCCTCCCTCGCCGCGTCCCTGCAGGGTCCGGTCATACATGCCTTCGGCATAGGGTGGGGGAACGCGGAAGGTACCGGCGTTGGTGGCGCGAACCCGGTAGGTGTAGGTGACCGCATCCCGGCTCAGGCTGCCGTACAACACCACCCGATCATCCCGGGTGTTGACAAAATCCGGTGTCCAGCCTGCCTCGGTCCCGGCCGCCTGGGCAGCAGGTTCTTCCCCGTTGTCTTCTTCCAGAGAATCGATTGGCCGCGCCATGACCGGCTCCAGGCCGCCGGGCAACAGGTCCACGACGGCAATTTCGCTTAGGCTGTCGCGGTCGGTGGCCCGCAGGCGCAACCGCACCCCGCATTCCTGACCAACCTGCAGCTGGGTGAGCACCTTGCCCGCATCATCGATATATTCCCGGGTGATTTCGATGCCTTGGTTGAGCTTTTCAACCGGCGGCGACCGGTCGAATCCGGCCTCGGTGAGTTGGTAAAAGACGGGTGTTCCCGCTTTTTCCTGGCGCAGGATAACCTTGTCCCAATCAAGCGGCATCTCGGTCGTGGGCCGGAGGACCAGGGGCAGGCTGGTGCGGTCCCGCAGGCCAAGCTCGGCCGAGAGGGTGTTGCCTTCATGCGCCGTTGACCGGCCGTATTCGGCAAAGGCACGGATCATCAGGGCGGCCGAGAGCGAGTGATACTGGTTGGCGGAAATGCGTTTGCCCAGTTCAGGCAGCAGGTTTGGGGGAAGATGGGCCATCCGCTGAGGCGCATGGCGGCTGAGCAGGGTAAGCAGCTCGGCGTCATGGCTGAGAGCATCCCCATACAGGCCGATCTCGGCAGTTCCCCCGCCTGGTTTCAGTGTTGCCCAGGGAACGCCTGCCAGCAAGTCAAGGCCCGCCTTCTCCTGTTTCATGAGAATCCGGCTCGCACCCAGGTAGGCCGCAATCAGATCGGAGCGCCAGGTCGTTGGGTAATGTTTTTCCAATTGTTCGAGCGTGGCGGTGAGCGGCGCCGTGGTCACCTGCCCCAAACGGGTGAGCAGGTAGATGGCCCTGGCCCGGGTGCGCAGTTCCGCCAATCCTTCGGCCCGGCCACTCCCGGCAATTCGTTGGAGAAAACGGCGGCTGTGTTCCTGCAGATCGCGGGGCACGGCAATGCCGCGCTCACCGGCCTCGATCAGGAACTCGGCGGCATAAACGGAAATCTCCGGCTGCACCACCAGGTTGCCCGCCCATTGGCCGAACCCTCCGGACCCATTCTGGCGTTGGCGCAGCAGGCGGAATGCCTGCGCAATCGGGGCAAAATCCGGCTGCCTGAGCTGATCCGGACTTGCCGCCACCAGGGCAGGCATGGCTCTGGAGAGCAGTTGCTCGGTGCATTCATAGGGATAGTGCTCAAGATAGGTGGTCAAGCCCTGGACCCAGACCAGCGGCGAACGGGCAGCGCCCAGCAGGATCTGGCCGTATTCGCTGACCAGATCACGCAGGTGCGGCAGGCTGCAAAAGGCCTCGGAAAAGGAACCTGCGCGTAGATCGACCCGGTAGGGGGTTGCCGGGCGGATGGAGAGACTTTCGTTGATGCGGGACGTGCCTTCCTTGCTCTCGGCAGTGAAGACAAGCTCGGAGGAGCCCGGGTGCTCGTTTGCCTGCAGCTGAAATTCGTGCACCCCTTCCTGTCCCGGCGCCACCTCCAGGTCCGTGCCGGCATCTCCGAGGAGGGTTAAGCCGGGACCGGTGCGCAGGCCGAGGTGCACCGTGCTCGCCTGGCTGAGGTTGTTGAACACGCCGACACTGAGGGTGAATTTGTCGCCTGGGGCCGCAAAGGCCGGGACATTGGGCGTCAGTACCCAAGGGCCGCGGATCTCGGTGGCCCGGGAGGCCACGCCGATACGACCGGGGGTTACCGCCACCGCCATGATCCGCAACCGGCCATTGAATCCGTCCGGCACCCGGTAATGGAAACGGCGGCCGCCGGCGGGCAGGTCGACCACCCCGGACCAGTAGGCCACCGGAGCCTGGCGTTTGCGCTTGAAGGGGTTGAGGTGGGAGCCGATCGCTTCGTCATCGCCGCCGCCGGGAGCGGCAGCCGCCAGCAGGCGGCTGAATTCGGGCAGGATCAGGCTGAGGATCTGCGAGGTTTGCACATCCAGGCAGCGCTTGGCAAAAAAATGGTTCAAGGGATCCGGGGTCTTGTAGCCGGCCACCTGGAGAATGCCCTCGTCCACGGCAAAGACCACCGCCTTGGCCGCCTCCCTGGCGGAGAGGTCGATCTGCAACTCCTGGCCGGGTTGCATGGCCGTCTCGGCCTGCATGGTCAAGGGCAGGGTGCGGGCGTCGAGCGAGACCGCAAAAGGGGCCACGCCGGAGGAGAGCGGACTCATGAAGATTTCGGCGGAATTGGCATCCCGCAGGAACTGCACATTGACATAGCCGTTGCCTTCCAGGCCTTCCGGGACGGTGATCGTCTGGACGCTGCTGGTGGTCCCGGTGGTGAACCAGGCATGGGCATAGACCTTGTCGCGCTCGATGGTGATCAGGCCGGAACCGGTGTACGGGGCCCGCAGGCTGATGCGGATGGTTTCACCCGGGGCATAGGAGTCCTTGTCGAGCTTGATCTGCAGCTCGGCATTGCGTTCCAGCGAACGGCTGAGATTGCCGGCACCGGCAACGGTCCAGCTGATCGAATTGAGCAGCGTCCCTTTGTCGTCGCGCAGCTCATAGGCAAAATCCCCGGGCTCGTTGGTGGGCAAAATCGTTTGGGTTCCGGCCGCTGCGATCTGCAGGGCCTGTTTGTCGCGCACAATCTCCTTGCGGCGCGACTCGTACTTGTAGGCTCCGTTTTCCTGTTTGACCAGCACCGAGACATGGCGGTACTCGACCAGGGAGAGAGACAGTTGATCCACAGCCGTGGGGGTGAGATCCGGTTTGATCGCAAGCCATGTACAGTTGCGTTTCGCCCCCCGGGTGACATATTCCAAGGCGTCCGCGCTGCGCACCCCGACCAGGTACGGCGCTGCGGCCACCAGCGTCTCTTGGCTCGCGGCCACATTACGCCCACCCTTGGCCTCGTACACTCGTGCCGTCAGCCGCAATCGATAGGCCCCGGCGGTAAAGCGCCCCAGATCGGGCTGCAGTTCGGCCCTGCCGCCCGCGCCGGTGCGGGTTTCCGCCAGGGGTTCATCCACGCCCTCCTTGAGCATCCCTTCGAGATGGAAACGATAGTCCGGATACCGGGCAAAGGCCGGAAAGGATGGGGCCAGTTCCATCCTGGCCGTAACCCGGCGATCGCCGGCGTCGGCACCGAACAGATGACGTGCCGTCACCACCGGCCTGACCTGCTCCGGCAGCAGCCAGCCGTTGAGGGGCGTATCAGCCAGTTTGAGATCGACCTTCATCCGGTCCGGTTCAAACTCACGCACCGTGAAGTCGATACTGTCGATAAAGGAGGAGCGCCGGTTGTTTTTCACCAGATAGATCGATGCCGAGTAGGAGCCGGTGGCTCCATTTGCGCCGACCGTGAAATCAAGGGCATCAAAGCCGCTGTCCGTGGCGGGCCGTCGCTCGCTGGCGGCCACCATCCCCCGGGGGTCGGTGATTTCGATATCCACCGGCATACCGGCAAGGGATCGTCGCCAGTCAGCAGTCCGCAAAATGTAGCCGATATGGGCGGTTTCCCCCGGGCGGTAGAGGCCGCGGTCGGTGAACAGGGAGGCGGAGACCTGGTTGGGGCTGGTCTGGTTGGCCTCGCCGCCGATATCGAAACGCGAGAAATCAAGACGGTGCTCGTCGTGGGTAAGGGGCAGAAACGACAGATCCGGCCCCAGGCTGGCCACCACCATGATTGGGGTCTTCTCCCGCCTGAGATCGTTCATCCGCTCAAAACGGATATGGCCCTGAAGGTCGGTTTGTCCCTCGGCAACGGCCAAGCCGTTGCGCCCGACCACGGCTACGTTGACCCGGGGCACGGCCTGGCCGCGGCTCAGCGACTGGACAAAGACCTCCAGGCCACCGTCCAGGGTCTGCTTGCCGAGGATGCCCAGGTCGGTCACCAGGACGAAGCGGCGGTCACCGGAGAAGGGGTCGTGCACGTAATCGCTGTAGCCGCGATGCGGGTATCGCGGATCGTAGGGCATGATCCGCAGCACAAAGACCCCCATCCGGCCGCCGCCGTTTTGCAGGTAAGGGCCAAGGTCTATGGCATCGTAGATGGGTTTGCCCGGGTCGGCGGCAGCGAACTCCCGGGTATAGGATGCACGTTCGACCAACCGGTCGAATTCCTCATTGTACACTGAGGGTTGGGCGAACCGGCCGTCGTTCTGGTCCACGAGTTGATGGAGTTGGCCGGGAAGCAGACGCGCGATCTCCACCTTGACGCCGGGAACGCCCTGGGCCATGAATCCGACCCGTTTTTCGCCATGCAGGCTGAGCAGGGCCCCGTCGCCCAACAGCTTGACCACCTTGGGGTACTCACCACTGTCGAGCAGGGCGAAAACCG
>JBFWIP010000057.1:2633-14628 GCA_050255935.1 Desulfobulbus sp. | reverse complement strand
TGCGCGTTGCATGAACGAGGCGTAGACCGCGAAAAAGGGACGCAATCCCTCCAGCGCCAGCCCGGCGGCAAAGGTGACGGCATGCTGTTCGGCAATGCCGACATCGAAAAAGCGGTCCGGAAACTCGGCGGCAAAAGAGGCCAGCCCGGTACCTGCCGGCATGGCCGCGGTAATGCCCACCACCCGTTTGTCCCGGCGGGCCAGCCGGGTAAGGGTTTCGCCGAAGACCTTGGTGTAGGAGACGGGGGCGGCACTGTTTTTTTTCGGCGCACCGGTGGCCACGTCAAAGGGACCGACCCCGTGATAATCGCCGGGATGATTTTCCGCCGGCTTGTATCCCTTGCCCTTGGTGGTGATGACATGTACCAGCACCGGGCCGTGGTTGTGGTCGCGGACATTTTCCAGGGTGGCGATCAGATCCTCCAGTTCGTGGCCGGGAATCGGGCCGACATACTTGAACTTGAGTGCCTCGAACAGCATGCCTGGGGTGAAGAATGCCTTGAGGCTCTCTTCGCTTTTGCGGAGCATGGAGAGAATGTTTTCCCCCACCGAGGAGAGCGCCAGCAGCCGGTCCTCGATATGATCGCGCAGGCGGCGGATGGTGCGGCCGGTCATTTTGCGGCTGAGGAAACTGGAAAGCGCGCCCACGTTTTTCGAGATCGACATCTCGTTGTCATTGAGGATCACGATCAAGTTCCGGTCAAGATCGCCGGCATGGTTCAATCCTTCAAAGGCCATGCCCGCGGTCATGGAACCGTCGCCGATAATCGCGACCACCTTGGCTGGATCCGCCTGCATGGCCTTGGCAGCGGCCATTCCCAACCCGTAGGAGATCGAGGTCGAACTGTGGCCGGCCTCAACCGTGTCATAGGGGCTTTCGCCGCGTTTGGGAAAACCGCTCAACCCCTTGTACTGCCGCAGGGTGGGAAACTGGTCCCGCCGTCCGGTGAGCAGCTTGTGGGCATAGGTCTGATGGCCCACATCCCAGACAAGCCGGTCCCGGGGCGTGTCGAAAACATAGTGCAGGGCAATGGTCAGCTCCACCACCCCGAGGCTGGGGGCGAGATGGCCGCCGGTTTGGGCGACGGTGGTGATGATGGTTTCCCGCAGTTCCTGAGCCAGCCGTGCCATCTGCGGCAGGCTGAGGCGGCGCAGATCACGGGGCGAATTGATGGTGTCCAGCAGGGAGGAGGATTGGTCTGTCAGGGAATCCACAATCAGCATAACTATTTTTTACGATCGACAATGTAATGAGCCAATGCCCGCAGCGGGTCCGCCTGGGCATCAAAAATGTTCAAGGCGGTTATGGCTTCCTGAACCGCCTCCCGAGCCATGGTCCGTGAGGTTTCCACTCCAAAAAGCGAGGGATAGGTCACCTTGTCGGCCTTGGCGTCACTGCCTGCGGGTTTGCCCAGTTCTTCGGTGGTGGCCACGACGTCGAGCAGGTCGTCCACGATCTGAAAGGCCAGGCCGATGCTGTTGCCATAGGTGCGCAGGGACGTTTCCTGATCCGTGGTCGCGCCGGCAACCATGGCGCCGCTGAGCACGGAAGCCGTGATCAGGGCTCCGGTCTTGCTGCGGTGAATGCTGCGGAGAATTTCATACCCCACTTGCTGGCCTTCGTAGATCATGTCCAGGGCTTGCCCGCCCACCATGCCCAGGGGGCCGGCTGCCCGGGCTATGGTCTGGATGACCCGGATCCGGACCGAATCGGCGATAGCGCTTGAAGCCGGACCGCTGAGCAGGTCAAAGGCAAAGGTCAGCAGGCCGTCTCCGGCAAGAATGGCCGCGGCCTCGCCGAACACGGTGTGGTTGGTCGGCTTGCCCCGGCGGAGATCGTCGTTGTCCATGGCCGGGAGATCATCGTGGATGAGCGAGTAGGTGTGGATGCACTCCAGGGCGCAGGCCACGGGCAGGGCGCTGTTGCGGACCGTCTCGCTGCTGTCCACGGCCTCGGCGCCGGCAAGGCACAACACCGGCCGGATGCGCTTGCCGCCGACAAAGAGGCTGTAGCGCATTGATTCGATGTGTTGGCTGAATTCACCGGCCGCGTCGAGCATCAGTTCGGCAAGGCAGGCCTCCACCCGCTGCCGCTGCTCATTGAGATACGATTTGATCTCCACCGTTGTCCTCGGTAAAAGGGACGGATTCAAGGTCGCCGTTTTTCTTGAGCAGCAGCTCGACCTGGCTCTTGGCCTCATCGAGCTTGCCGTTGCAGAACTGGACCAGGGTCATTCCCTCGTTGAATTTTTCCAGGCTTTTTTCCAGGCTCAGCTCACCGTTTTCCAGTTCCTCGGTGATTTGCTCCAACCTGGACAATGCGGTTTCAAAGGTCTTTTTTGCCATAAAGCGGTTCCATCCGCCTGCGGGGGATCACGAATTTATTTGCCGAAAGAAGCGCGCAAGAGTAATTTTTTATACTAAACCTTCTCCAAGTTCCTTTCAACCTCATCTTTTGGAATGACCAGTCTTGTCGAACGATTCATTAGCTGGCTGCTGGTGGAAAAAGGGTATTCTCCGCATACTGCCGAGGGCTACCAAAGGGATCTGCTCGAATTTTTGCGTGTTGCCGGCCCCTCCCTGACCCCGGAATCGATCACCCCTTTTGTGGTGCAATCCTTTGTCGGCACCCTGTACCACCGCAACGCCAGTGCCTCGGTGGCACGGAAGCTTTCCGCCCTGCGGACTTTTTTTCGCTTCCTCAAGCGGGAGGGGCTGTTGGATGCGGACCCCCTTGCCGGAGTGGCCGGGCCGAAACAGGGGCAGTATATTCCCTCCTCCCTCACGGTGGACGAGGTGTTCGCCCTGCTGGAGGCGCCGGTGCTTTCCGACCGTTACTGGCGGCGGGACCGGGCGATGTTGGAGATGCTTTACGCCACCGGCATGCGTGTCTCGGAACTGGTGGGCGGCAACCTCGAGGATATCGATCTTGCCGCCGAGATGATACGCGTTCGCGGCAAGGGCAGCAAGGAGCGCATCATCCCCTTTGGGCGCGCGGCCCGGGAGGCCTTGGAACAGTACCTTCCGGAGCGGCAGTCGCTCAGCCTTGCCCGGGTGCAGCGGGGAAAGGCGGCGGAGGAACATGCGGTTTTTCTCAACGGCCAGGGGAGCCGTCTCAGTGTGCGCAGCATGGAACGGCTGATCCAAACCTATGCCCAACGGGCCGGTATCGGGGTGACGGTCACGCCCCATGCCCTGCGGCACTCCTTTGCCACCCATCTGTTGGAAATGGGGGCCGACCTGCGCACTGTCCAGGAACTGTTGGGGCATGTCAGCCTGTCCACCACCCAGAAATATACCCATATCAACATCGACCACCTTTCCCGGGTGTATGATCAGGCCCATCCCCAGGCCAAGGGGCCTTCCCGGTAAACACGGCCGAGGCTTGACGTTGTTTTTGATCGTGGTTACAGGTCATCCCCAACTTTTCCTTATTGAACCCCTTCATTGACAGGCCTTATGCAAAAAACAAAAATTCGTTCCACCACCATCGTCGCCATCCGTCACAAGGGTGAGGTGGTGGTCGCCGGCGACGGTCAGGTGACGCTCGGTTCCACGGTGATCAAACACCAGGCACGCAAAGTGCGTCGACTTTATCATGATAAGGTGATCACCGGTTTTGCCGGGTCCACGGCCGATGCCTTTACCCTTTACGACCGTCTGGAACAGAAATTGGAGCAGTTCAACGGCAATTTGATGCGATCGGCAGTGGAACTGGCCAAGGATTGGCGGATGGACAAGATGCTGCGCCGCCTGGAGGCGATGCTGATTGCGGTGGATGCCAAGCATTCCCTCCTCCTTTCCGGGACCGGAGACGTGATCGAGGCCGATGATGCCATTCTCGCCATCGGTTCGGGCGGGCCCTATGCCCTGGCCGCCGCCCGTGCCCTTGTGTCCCACTCCGATCTCGATGCCGAAGCCATTGCCCGCAAGTCGCTGGAAATTGCCGGTTCCATCTGCATCTACACCAACTCCAACATTGTCGTTGAAAAAATATGAAAGGTTTTAATTCGTTAACCCCCCGGGAAACCGTTGCCGAGCTTGACCGCTACATCATCGGCCAGGCTGACGCCAAGCGTTCCGTGGCCATCGCCCTGCGCAACCGCTGGCGTCGGCAGCAGGTCGAGCCGCCGCTGCGGGAAGAGATTGCCCCCAAGAACATCATCATGATAGGCCCAACCGGCGTGGGCAAGACCGAGATCGCCCGCCGGCTGGCGCAACTTGCCCAGAGCCCCTTTCTCAAGGTCGAAGCCTCAAAGTTCACCGAGGTGGGGTATGTGGGCCGGGATGTCGAGTCCATGATCCGCGATCTCACCCAGTTGGCGATCAACATGGTAACCAAGGAAGAGCAGGAAGGCGTCCGGGAAAAGGCGGCGGTCATGGCCGAGGAACGGTTGCTGGACCTGCTGTTGCCGCACAGGGGCGGGCAGGGCGGGATGCCGACCTCGACGCCGACCCCTTCCAACGTCATCTCCCTGGGATATGAAGACGGGGGACGCCGGGATGAGGGCCGTGCCCAGACCACCCGCGAGCGCTTCCGCGAGATGCTTCGTCAGGGTGACCTCGATGATCGGGTGGTGGAGATGAGCGTTGCCGCCACCGGTTCTACCCCGGTGGTGGAGGTGTTTTCCGCTTCCGGCATGGAGGATATGCAGAATTCGTTGCAGGAGGCCTTTTCCAAGTTTTTCCCCAAGAAAAAACAGACCAAGAAGATGAAGGTGCCCGAGGCGCTCGAAGTCCTCAAGCGGGAAGAGGCGGAACGGCTGGTGGACAACGAAAGCGTCACCGAGAAGGCCATCCGCCGGACCGAGCAGTCCGGGATTATTTTCCTTGATGAGATCGACAAGATCGCCTCCCGCGGCGGTTCCGGTTCCGGTTCGCCCGATGTATCCAGGGAAGGGGTGCAGCGTGATCTCCTGCCCATTGTCGAGGGCACAACCGTGACCACCAAGTACGGGCCGGTCAAGACCGATCACATCCTTTTCATCGCCAGCGGCGCTTTTCACCTCGCCAAACCCTCGGACCTCGCCCCCGAACTCCAGGGGCGTTTCCCGATCCGGGTCAATCTCCAGGCCTTGGGGGAGGAGGAATTTTTCCGTATCCTCACCGAGCCGCAAAACGCCCTGATCAAACAGTATCAGGCCCTGCTGGCCACCGAGGACATCACCCTGGTCTTTGAGGAGGAGGCCATTGGCGAGATGGCGAAAATTGCGGTCCAGGTCAACCAGAAAACCGAGGATATCGGTGCCCGCCGCCTGCACACCGTGGTCGAACGGGTCCTGGATGAAATCTCCTTTGACGCCTCGGACCGGGAGGACCTTACTTTCACCGTGACGGCCGAGTATGTGCGCCGCCAACTGGATGAAATTTCCGACAACCAGGACTTGAGCCGTTATATTCTTTAAGCGGGACTGACGTGAAGATTGAGGAAATCGATCCGGAACTGAAATACTGTTTGCAATGCGGGGATGAATACCGCGCCGAAATCCGGACCTGCGCCTCCTGCGGGACCGCGTTGCAGTGGGGCCACGCCCTCCTGGCGGCTCGTGCTAACACGAATATCCCAGGGAAACGGCCGGTGGACATTGGCCCCGATGAAGCGGCGGTCAGTATCCGCAAGGGGCCGTTGCCGCAGCTCAAGGCATTGCAGCAGTATTTGAAAAGCCGGGGCCTGGCGGCGCGAATCGCCAAGGAGGCGGGTGCAGGCTGCGGATGTCGCGGGCCGGAGGTGATCCTCCAGGTCCGGAAAGAGGAACTGGAGCAGGTCATGGCCGTGCTTGCCGAAGAGTACCGGCAGAGTACCGGGCTGGCCGATCATGATACCCGGTTTGTTGGTTCGGTGTTCGATGAACAGGCGGAAGAGACGCTCTGCCCAGCCTGCGGCTACCGTTTTTCCACCCGCGAGAGCACCTGTCCCGACTGCGGACTCTGCTTTGGCTGACCCCTGGCAAATCCCTGGCAGATAGGCGGTGAACGAGCGCCTCTTTTTTGCCACTTGAGGAGGGGTGCCGCTTTTCCCTGACCCCTTTACCGATAAACGAGCTTGTTGAACATGGAGCAGGCTTCGCCCGTCATTACCCTCACCACGGATTTCGGTCTGAGCGATCCCTATGTGGGCCAGCTGAAAGGCGCGCTGCTCAAGGGCTGCCCGTCCGCGACCCTGGTGGACATCACCCATGCGGTCCCGACCTGGGATGTCCTTGCCGCCGCCCTCGCGTTGCACACCAGCTACCGGTATTTTCCCACCGGCACGGTGCACCTTGTTGTGGTCGACCCCGGAGTCGGCAGCAGTCGTTCGATTCTCGCGGCCCGGGGGGAGGGGTATTGTTTTGTCTGCCCCGATAACGGCATTCTCAGTTTCCTGCTTGCAAAGAAATGCGTTCTGGCCGTGCACCGGGTGGAGGCGGGGGGCGCACCGGGGAAGAGCATCAGCCCGACCTTTCACGGCCGCGACATCATGGCTCCGGTCGCCGCGGCCCTGGCACGGGGGGAAGGGCTTGAAACGTTCGGCCCTGCGCTTGGGCTCTCCTCACTTGAACGGATCGGTTTACCCCGGCCGGCATCCGTTGACGGCGGGTTGCGGGGGCAGGTCCTGTCCGTCGATCATTTCGGCAATGTGCGGACCAATCTCCGCCTCGACGAGGAATCTCTCAATCCTTCCAATTTTTCCGCCTTGGAAATACAGGGACACCGGATATCCACGATGGCTGCCGCTTACAGCGAGGTGCCGGTCGGCGGTTTGCTGGTCCTGAGGGACAGTTCCGGCTTTCTCGAGATTGCGGCAAATCAGGCAAACGCGGCGGTGTTGATCGGTTGTGTGCCGGGAGATCCCCTCACGCTCGAGTTTCACGGGAAATAGGGGCCGGAGTTGTCCTCCTCGTGAAAAGAGCCGCCGGTGGTCCTTGATTTTTACCGTGCGTCCCCTCTGCAACTTGCACAATCGGGTCTTGGGAACGGTTCAATGCTGGTGAACTCCTAATAATAATACCAATGCCCGTATCTCCAGTAATATCTGTAGGGATAGTCGTGGTACCAGTAGCGGTAAAATCTTGGCCGCCATTCCGTTCGCCAGCGGTAATATGTCTGCTCATCCTTCTTGGCGGCCGAAGCCTGCTTGAGAAGCTTGCCGGATTCTTTATCTCCGCGACCAGCGGCAATGGTCAACCACTTTTCCGCTTCTTGTGGGTCTGAGCCCATTTCTTCAAGCCCGGTCAGATAGAGCCTCCCCAATGCCTTCTGCGCATTGAGATCACCATGCTCCGCCGCGTGCCGCATCCATTGAATGGCCTGATAGCTGTCTTGGCGAACACCGTCTCCACGAAAATAACGAAGGCCCAAATCATAAGCGGCCTTTGGATCTTTGTTCGCCAAGTCCTCAAGTGCGGCTATGCGCGCCTCATCCTCGGCCGGGACCGCGGTCGCGGGGTCATAGGATTGGTAATCTGAGGGGACCTCATGAAATCCGGTGGAATCGTGAATACGCATGGTCTTTTGGGAAGACGATTCCGCGCAGCCAAACAGGACGGTGCCAAACAAGGCCGCGACAGCCGGCATAAACATCTTGTTCATTGGTTTCCTCATGTTGATAGTGATGCAGAATGCTGAACTGAAATCTTCCCCCCTCGACAATCGCTCTTTTCGTGGCGGCGTCATCCCCGGAGAGGCCGAGCCAACAGGGATGACGCCAACACCACAATCAAGGGGAGTTCGCTTAATTCACTTTCAAGGTGCCGCCGCGACCCAGGCCACCGCGAACATTCTGGGCCTTGTAGTTGCGTAGCGCACGGACCATACCGTTGTAGGCATCGAGGAAGGCCGCCACGGTCGCTTTCCCTTCCGGAGTATGGGTCATGCCGCCAAGGCCGCCACCGACACCTCCGCCAAAGGCAGCCATGGCTGCGCCAAAATTGGTGGCCGTCGAGCTGCCTTCGGAAGCAGCAATCTGGACAGCTGCCCGAACATCAAACAACGACAGGGTAACGACGGAACTCTTCATGTCCATGCTCCCGGCCAGGCCGCCAATAGTGTGATTGAACAATCCACCAATCGACCCGGCTACGTTCCCCAGTGAAGAATTGTTGATGATGATTTGCGGCTCCATGTAGTAATCGGCGGCCACTCGCTGCCCTTTCTGCTGTTTTGAACCGGCACGATATTCGCCCGAATTCCGCTGAATATCGGTAATGCGACTCAGACGGCTATCTGTACGCTGGTTGCCGATGGAGGTGATGACAAAGCAATTCGATTGTTGTACGGCGAGTCGAAGCAGCGGTTCAATGGTGGTCACATTGGTGGCCCGACCGAAAGCGCTGTACCAAGAAGAAGACCGGCCATCATCAATGGCCAGTGTTCCCAGGGTTTCACTGCAATGCTCCAGGGAGGACGAGGCATCAACGCTCGTTCCCCCACCGGCCGATCCTGAAATAGCGGTTCCTCCGCTCCCTGCGGTTACGCAACCAGACATTGCGAGGCCGCATGAAAGAGCAACACAAGGGAAAAGTCGGTTGAGCCATTTTTTCTTCATCAAGTTTCCTCCAGAAATTCGTTACCAGGTTGATGTTTTCTTTGCAGTAGATCAATACATTAGCGTAAAAATAAAATATCTGGATTCAAGTCCTTTGTCTAGCCCCAACAGGCTGTTTGTCCTTGTAAAAAATATATCGTTACCCGCAACCTTGCTCACAACGCCTTGTCACGCTTGTCGTGGCGATCATTGAGAGGCCCGCTCGCAATGATAATTCCGGGCAAAGTTTGGGTTCTGTCCTGGGGGTTGAGCCCTCCTGCACAACAAATCGGCGACGGGAACCGCTGTCACGACGGCGCTTGGCCATAACGCCACCAGCGCTCAGGTCGGAGCCTGTATCGGAGCGGCTTTTGGCTTGCGGAGTCGCCTTAAAGCGGCAGTTGTTCAAAGAACACGCATCTTTTCCACTTTTCTTTTTCTCAACTCTTTGCTTCCTGAGAATTACTGTCTATAATAAAAGGGTACCACGCTGTTCGTTGTCTGGTTGTTTATGTACGTCCCCTACACTTACATCACAACACGAGGAGGAACACATGGCTGTTAAAATTTTGATCAAACGGAAAGTGGCAAAGGAACTCTCCCCGCAATTGGACCCCCTGTTGAGGAAAATGCGGGCATTGACCCTGAGCCAGAAAGGCTACATCTCCGGTGAGACCTTTTCCCAACTGGATGAGCCCGGCGTGAGCATGGTCATCAGCACCTGGCAGAGTCTGGACGACTGGCGGGCCTGGACGCTCAGCAAAGAGCGGGCTGAATTGCAGGGAGAAATCGATAAGTTGCTCGGCGAACCCACCAAATACGAAATTTTCGAGAACGCCTAACCCCTTGATAGAAAGAAAAAATGTAAAAAGGAAAAATGCCGGTCGAACCGGTAGTGGGATCAGCGGCCCCTCAGTAATGAGGGGCCGTTTTTTTTGTGTTTTCGGAACAAGCCGCGAAAACGGCATTCAAGGCTTTGTTTCTCGCTGTCTTGGTGGCGCGCGGTTTCCCGGTTCCAGCTATTGGGGTGAAATTCCCCGGAACCAAAAAATATTTTGTTTAGTTGTTGGCCTTGCCGTTGCGTTTCCCGTTTCCGTTGCGGCGTTGGCGGACTTCGGGCTGGCGCATCTGCACCCTGAGTGAACGTGGGCCACAGAGATGGGTGATTTTGTGGAACAACTCGGATGAGGGTCGGATACTCATGTCCTTGAGCACCTGGATGTCGACCTCGCCCCGGTTGTCGAAATGCAGGGTCAGCATGACCGGCGTTGCCCCGTGGTGCTGATAGAGCAGTTCTTTCAACTCCATCATGTGCTGGCGCGAGGTTGCCGCCGCCCGCAGGGTGATCATCGTCCGTTCGGTATATTTTTCCAGGGCCTGGCTCAGGGTCGTGACCTCCTGGGCGATAATCTTCGGCCCCCGTTCCCCGTGCTGCACCGCCCCCAATACCACCAGCGCCTGTTCGCTGGTCAACAGGTCGGCGCATTCGGCAAAGGTGGAGGGAAAGACGATGACCTCGATGCTGGCGCTCATGTCCTCCAAGGTGGTGAACGCCATGCGGTCGCCTTTTTTCGATTTATGTTCCTTGTAATTGGCAATCAGGCCGCCTATGCGCACCACCTGATCCTCCGGCAGCTTTTCCACGCCGTCGATTTCCACGTCCACTGCCCGTCGCAGGTCCTCCATCACCCCCTGCAGGGGATGGCCGGTGAGAAAGAAGCCCACGGTTTCCTTTTCCGCGGCCAATTTTTCCAGATCGGGCCACTCGGCGACATCCTCCGGCAGTTCGACCTCCATCGCCTCGGCCTGTTTGGACGCGGGCTGGCCGATGGCAAAGAGGTTCATCTGCCCGCTCATTCGGTCCCGCTGGACCGCCTTGGCCCGGTCGATGCACTGGTCGAGGATTGCCATGAACTGGGCCCGTTTGCCGTTCATCGAATCAAAGGCCCCGGCCTTGATCAGGCTTTCAATCACCTTGCGGTTGACCTTGGAACTGTCGACCCGGCTGCAGAAATCGCTCAGCGACCGATAGGGGCCGTTTTCCTTCCGTTCCTCAATGATCGAATCCAGGGCCGCGCCGCCGACATTCTTCACCGCTGCCAGGCCGAAACGAACCCGGTCGTTGATGACCGTGAAATCCTTGAACGATTCATTGATATCCGGCGGCAGGACCTCGATCTTGAGTTGGCGGCACTCGTTGATGTACTTGACCACCTTGTCGGTGTTGTCGACGTCGCAGGAGAGCAGGGCGGCCAGGAACTGGGCCGGATAATGGGCCTTGAGATAGGCGGTTTGGTAGGCCACCAGGGCGTAGGCCGCCGAGTGCGACTTGTTGAAGCCGTAGCCGGCGAACTTGGCCATCAGGTCGAAGATATAGGTGGCCTTGTCCTCGGGGATGTTGTTGCCCTTGGCTCCGGCCATGAACTTGCCGCGCTCGGTTTCCATGACCTCGGGGATCTTCTTGCCCATGGCCCGGCGGAGGATATCCGCATCCCCCAGGCTGTAGCCCGCCAGGATATTGGAGATCTTCATCACCTGTTCCTGGTAGACGATGACCCCGTAGGTCTCCTGGAGCACGGGCTTGATCTGCGGCAGAGGATAGTCGGCGGGCCTCCGGCCATGCTTGGTCTCGACAAAGCTGTCGACCATGCCCGAATCGAGCGGGCCCGGCCGGTAGAGGGCGACCAGGGCGATCAGGTCGGTGAACTGCTCGGGCGCCATCTTGATCAGGAGTTCGCGCATGCCGTCGCTTTCCAGTTGGAACACCCCCAGGCTGTCGCCGCGGCAGAGCAGGGCGTAGGTCTTGGGGTCGTCCATCGGGATCTTGCTCAGGTCGACCTCCTTGTCCAGGTCATAGCGGATCAGTTTGAGGGCCCGGTCGATCACGGTCAGGGTCTTGAGCCCGAGGAAGTCGAACTTGATCAGCCCGGTCTTCTCGGTATACTTCATGTCGTACTGGGTCAGGATCTCCTTGTTGGGGCCGATGCAGACCGGCAGGTATTCGACCATCGGCTCGGGTGAAACCACCACGCCCGCGGCATGGGTCGATTTGTGCCGGGCCAGCCCTTCCAGGGTCTGGGAGATCGTCAGCAGTTCGCGGACCTCGTCGTCCTTCATCGCCTCGCGCAGGCGGGGTTCCTTCTCGATCGCCTTTTTGAGGGTGATCTTCAGTTCCTCCGGCACCAGCTTGGCGATCCGGTCCACCACCGGCAGGGGAATGTCCAGCACCCGGCCGACATCGCGCAGCACCGCCCTGGCCTTCATCGATCCGTAGGCTACGATCTGGGCCACATGGGCGTCGCCCCCGTAACGACGGCGCACGTAATCGATGACCTCGTCCCGCCGTTCCTTGCAGAAGTCGACGTCAAAGTCGGGCATGGAGACGCGCTCCACGTTGAGGAAGCGCTCAAACAGCAGCCCGTAGGGGATGGGATCGATATCGGTGATCGACATGCAGAAGGCCGCCAGGCTGCCCGCACCGGAACCGCGTCC
>JBFWIP010000057.1:0-2533 GCA_050255935.1 Desulfobulbus sp. | reverse complement strand
CCGTTTTCCTGGATTTCGAAATAGAGACGGTCACCGAAAACCTTTTGCAGCTCCAGGGCACGGGCACGGGCGCCGTTTTCGTCGTTGTGGCACAACCGCCAGGGAATTTCCCCCTTGAGGCAGGCGGTGAGCACGATCAACCCCTCCTGGTGGGCGTAAAGGGTCTGGCGATCGATGCGCGGGCGGTAATAGAATCCCTTGGTTTGCGCCAGGGAGGCGAGTTTCATCAGGTTCTTGTAACCGGTCACGTTCATGGCCAGGGCCACGAGGTGAAAATTGTGACCGGCGCTGCGGTCATGGAGATCCATGCCGTTTTCCGCCAGATAGAACTCGCAGCCGACCAGGGGCTTGATGCCTGCCTTCTTGGCCTTTTCATAGAACTCGAGGGCCCCGTACATGGCGCCGTGGTCGGTGAGGGCGACGGCCTCCATGCCGAATTCCTTGGCGGTGTCGATCAGGTCGGAGACGCGGATGGCCCCATCGAGCATGGAGTATTGGGTGTGAACATGGAGGTGAACAAAAGGAGTAGGCATGAAACGAATTAATTGAAGAGGTTACTGTTTAAGGTTTCGAGTCGAGAGAGGCGGTATACTTTTTATCGCCATTTTGGGTACAGTTTTATTCTGCCACTGCCACTGTTCCAAGGGAACGAGGACGCCGGTCAATGGGGCAACGAGGGGGAGGCTGCCAGGAGAAGTGATCAGTGGTTGTGTGCCCATGAGATTCCTCTTGTTCCATTGAGTCATGACTGACGGAGATATCGTCACTTCGAGAATCAGAGATTCACAGAAAATTTTTCGTTTTTGTAATACTGGTAACTCTTGAAATGCTAACCGACAGTATAATATCCGGAAAACAAGGTGGGTTCCGGATAAATCGCCAGGCTGATTTCTGGCAATTTTGTTAAATATTTTTTAGCCATTTTCGTTCTTTTGTACAGGAACAACAAGGTCGAAGTTGTCGCTGCAAGGGGTTGCTTTCGGTCCTTGGAGGGAAAAGGTTGCGTCTCGTAACATATTGCATCTTGGAGAATTTCTGCATATTTAAGCAGGTGGCAACAGGAGAATTTTCGTTTCAAAAATACGCCTTCTTTTTCATCCTCGTTCAATGGCCCTGCCGGCAGAAAATTTTCTTTGAAAATAAAAAAGGCTGGGCATGTTGTGTGTTGACTTTTTCTTACATTAATGTATAGACTTTCGCTTCGAAGTATAAAATTTTATCGTCGTTTAAAGGAGAAAAAATGCATAAGATCGACCCTGATGAATGTCAATTTTGTGGCGCATGTGTAAGCGCCTGCCCCGCTGATGCAATCATCCATCCCCCTGGAAAAAATTACTATGAGATAACCGAGGACTGTCTTGATTGCGGCTCGTGCGAAACCGAATGCGGCTTCAATGCAATTATTACGGACGCTGGCGAATAATCAAATTTGATACATTCGTAAAAAGTCCGATTTATGCTTTTTTACCACTCTAACTAGTTGAATTTATTAATAGCGAATTTGCCATTTTTGACTTTTTACGAGACCATCAACTTTACTTTTCCGGCCGTTTTTGAAACGGCCAGCCAAATTGACAACGGCTCCTGAGAAAATTCAGGTGCTGTTGTCAATTTGCTTGAGTTGTGGTGACGATGACCGCCTAGGCGAAAAAGTCGAGCCAGAGTTTCCAGTCGCCTGTAAGATGGACATTATGTCCTACGGAACAATTATGAGCTTTCGCAACAGAATCTGGTCAATCCCATCAGGTTCGCCGTTGCGGCAACGGTTGTGCCGTAGAAAATTGTCGGTTTATCGTTTCGAACGAACTGGTCGAGGGTGTCGTTGACGATGGTTGAGCCGGTAACGGTCAACAATTCTGCATCCTCTATTGCCTCGGCCGTGGAGTCCGGACCTTCAATGGTAATGCCGCATTTCTGAGTCCCGATATTATCGGGGTCGAGATCCACAACCCGTAAAGGGAATTTTTCCGCCAGTGCCTTGATCATCGCCGGTTGGAAGCCAATGTGGGTTATGCGGACTTTCCCATAGGTATTCATGATGTACTCCGCCATTTTCGGGGCGCAGATTCCCGGCCCCTCGTCCCGGCAGTGAATAGTGTTATCCGTCTTGCCCAGGGATCTCTGGACGGCGTTACAAGTGGCAACGAAAATCGCCCGGCGGAAGTTGTTGCTCAAGTCCGCGTCGGCAATTTCACGAAGTGTCCCGCTGAAGTCGCCGAATCTGTCGGTAAAGGCTTGTCCCCTTACTCCCCGGAATTCCGCTTCCATAAGTTTTTCCTTACCACGCAACAAGGGAAAGTCATCACCTTCGGGGTTGCCGATCGCCTCTTCCGTCGTCAGTGTCCTGGCTGTAACCCGGACTTTTTCTTCAAGGATTCCTTCCTCTTTCCATTGTTTTCGGACCATATCCTGCATCCGCTTCAGTACCGATTGTTTCATTGCGGTTTCCTTCTGTTACTCTTTATTGCATCTTGCTTTGAAAATAAAAAAATAAATGATTTCCATTAAAACTCAGCATGAAGAGATGAGATCT
>JBFWIP010000056.1:0-15222 GCA_050255935.1 Desulfobulbus sp. | reverse complement strand
GCGGTGATGTAGATACCGCGGGGGCGGCGAAAGATGTGCCCGAACTGGAGGCAGGCCTGGCCAACCGTGGGCGTATAGACGATGGGCATCAGCTCCTCGATATTGTCGAGCAGAACCCGGTAGAACAAGGTCTTGTTGCGATCCTGGAGGGCGATGAGAGAAACGTAACGCTCGATGTCGGTGGATTGCTTGCGCAAATTTTCCAGAATGCGCTGCACCTGTTCATCCAAGGTATGTACCCGGGGCGGCAGCAGACCGGTCAGGCCCAGGGCTTCGCGCTCCTCCCGGGTGAATGCCGATCCCTTGTTCAAGGTGGGATCACGCAGCAGGCTGATACCGGTGGGCAAACCGGCAAGATGGCTACAGGCCCGCAACCGGGCAGACGCATCTCCGTCAGCGCTCTTTTTCAGCATGGACTGCAAGTTGATATGGCTGAGAAACCGAGACAGGGTTTCTCCGTCAACCAAATCCTTTTCAAAACGGATGAGGATCTCATCCTGTTCGTGCACTATTTTATACATACGACGTGTCCCCTTGTTTAAAAGGTCCTGCGGTGAATTCAGTCCCCATGATTGCCAAACGCTGCACGCAACCCGTTGCGCCTCCATGCTGAGCAATACATGGCGGCGCTCCCGCTGTCAAGGGTCTCCGGGCATGAGTGAAAAGGAAGCCGATCTGGCAGGGAGGGGGTTATATTTTCAGCGGAAAAGAGTCAAAGAGAGAGGGTTGCCCCACCCGCAGGGAGATCATCTCCCGTTTGCGGATGGTTTCATTCCCCTGAAGATGGCCGATCAACAGGGGCGAGTCAGGATCATGGGCCGCAATGTTCCGTGCCACGGCCTGATGGCTGGTGTTGGCATAACAGTATCGGCAACCGTGCGCACAGGAGTCGTAGGCACCGATATCAATGCTCATCGAGCAACCGCAACCGCGCCGTTGGCCGGGATCCTTTCTGACCTGAAGATTGCAGCCGAGAATGCCGCCCAATTGTGCGGCATCGATGCAATGTGCCTGGTCAATCCCGCATTCATCCGTCAAAAATTCATCGCAGCACGCCTTCAACCGCATTCCATGGGCCTTTGCCAGAAAAGCCAGTTCCATGACCAGCTCTTTTTTCATCAACGCATCGGGGTTTAGGAGGCCGACTCCCGTCAGGTTCCTCCGACATTTGGCATACAGGCTGACAAAACTGATGGAGCACTGATGGGTCAATCCCTCAAGGGCCCCGGCAAGACCTGTAAAGCGGTCGAGACAGTGGTCAATGCCTTGGGCCTGGGTCAGGAGGATGGGATCAAAGCGCCATAAGACCCTGTCCGGCCCCACCATATCCGAAAGGACCCGGAACGCGGCGAGCCGCTGGCTCACATCCGGCAGGCCGGGCTCCACGTACCGGTCGCAGGCGGTAATGGTGTAGTGGATGAGCACCGGATACCCCATCGCCTCGATCTCGTCCAGATGCGGCAAGAGTGGCGCCGGGTTTTTGGTCCACAGAATCAAGGCCTCGACCACGGCCGGAGAGAGCCGAATCTCCGATACCTGGTGGAAATTGAAGGGATTGCGCACCAGCACCCTCCCCGCGCGCAGGCGGTTCAGCAGCCAGGGGCTGTAAAAGGCGGGAATATCGGTACGGCGGCTGGCACTGATGATCATGAGCCCTGTATTTCTCGAATTGCGGCAACCACGAGGAGAGCAAATGTCCATCCAAAGTCAGGGATGGATACCTCTTGGGGATTGACTCTTGGTGACCTGTGCAATGTGGAGGGCGCAATCCGATTCAATGAGATCTGCGTTTCCATACCCAAGGAGGCACAGGCTTTTTTTTACGCCAGATCCCCCTGCGATCACGCCTGGCCTCCTGCTCGAAATCGTCCAATTGCCGGCAAAGAGGTTGGGCACGGCAGTAACGGCGATAAACCCAGGCCCAACCATTGCGGACGAGTTCAGCATTGACAAGACGCCCCCGGGCACGCACCAGGGCAACCGTCCGGCCATAGCGGTCGGTATCCATGGGTTGGATCTCAAGGCTGTATCTTCCAAGCAGTGCCGTGGTCATCTTTTTGGCTCCTTGCCAACCGTCCTGACGATATTCAGGGCAATCAATACCGTATAAGCGAATCGTTTCGGTGGTGTCTCCGCGGCGAACCCGAAAGGAATCGCCATCGAGAATATGGGTGACCACTGCCTCGTAGGCCATTGCCGATGAATGCAATCCGGCGAGCAATAACAGCCCGAACCCAACAATAAAACTGCATGGACGTATCATTGATTGAAATCCCTTGGTTACCAATGGCAACAAAATCGAAGAAGCTGAAGAATAAAAATATTTTTCACAAAAACAGCATGTTAACAAGACAAAACGCTGTTTTCCCGTTTTTTTTACAAAACTGACTTTTGTCATTCTCGCACATTTTGGGGGAATGCCCTTATCAATCAGTCAAGGAAATGACACTTTTTCAGAAAGTCCCTTGTCTTCTGTAATTTACCTGTGGTAGGCTTACACAAACAGCAGTACGGAATTATACCAAAAGCACGCTGTACCGTCAGCTTCCTTTGAACTCCTCCCTTACCTGGTATGAAAAAAACAGATGTTCCCGATTTGGAACTCACTGAAACAGAAGAAAAAACAAGGGACCTCATCCTGACCCTGCCCCTTTTTGACGCCTTTAAAACCGATGAGCTCGATGTTCTTGCCCGACATATGAATTTTATGGAGGTCATGCGCGGCGAGCATCTGTTTGTTGAGGGGGATAAGGGCGATTATATGTGTTTTGTCGTTCGCGGTCTGCTGGATGTACTGAAAAAGACCTCGATGGGCGATTACCGGGTCATCACCCGTTTAGGGAAGGGCAACACCATCGGTGAGATGTCGATTATCGATAAATCGACAAGGTCTGCGACAGTCATTGCCCGGCAACCATCGGTTGTCATAATCTTGACCAAAAAGGGTTTTGACATTCTTACCGAATGTTACCCCGCAACCAGCGTTGTTCTGCTCAAGAAAATCATGCGGTTGCTCAGCCTCAACATGCGCCTGACCACCATCAAGCTCGCCGATAATCTCGATCAACAATGACGACTTCTTCTTTTCAGCAATTTTCCGGAATCATTGGACGAAGCCAGTCCATGCTGCGTTTGTTCAGGCTGATCGAAAAACTCGCCGAGGACGATCTGAGCACCGTGCTCATACAAGGGGAATCCGGCACCGGCAAAGAACTTGTCGCCAAGGCAATCCATGCCAACAGCCCCCGGGGCGAGGGGAATTTTGTTCCGGTCAACTGCGCCGCCATTCCTGACGATCTGTTGGAGAGCGAGTTGTTCGGCTATACCAAGGGGGCCTTTACCGGGGCTACGGGTTCCAAGATAGGGCGCATCGAATATGCCAACGGCGGCTCTTTGTTTCTGGATGAAATCGGCGACATGAAGCCCGTTCTCCAGGCCAAGCTGCTCCGGGTATTGCAGGAGCGGGAATTCGAGCCTGTGGGTGGACTGAAACCCATACCGGTGGACGTTCGCATCATTGCCGCCACCCACTGCAACCTCGAGCAGATGGTTGCCGAAGGCCGATTCCGCGAAGACCTCTATTACCGCCTTAATGTTATCCCGGTGGTCATTCCGCCCTTACGTGAACGTGCCGAAGACATCCCTTTGTTGATCGAGCATTTCATACAACGCATCGGCCAGACAAAAAAATCGCCGCTGCTCGGGTTCGATGCGGTCGCCCTTGCAGCCCTCACCCAATTCCCCTGGAACGGGAATGTGCGGGAACTTGAAAACCTGATTCAGCACATGACGATCCTTTTCGGTGGTTCCCAGGTCGGGTTCCATGATCTACCGGAAAAATACCGCAACGGCTCCCTGCAGAATCTTCCGAGCCCCCGGCCCCAGGAAAAAGTGGAGGAGGAGGTCCACCGGAACGAACAGCAGATGCTGTTTTCCTCGACGGTGATCACCGGCGAAAACTGGCAGGATTCCGGTGTCGACTTCAATGCGTTGGTGAATGATTTTGAAACGCAACTGATTGTCCAGGCCCTGAAGCTCACCCAGGGCAATAAAAAAGAGGCCGCGCGGCTGCTGAACCTCAAACGAACAACATTGCTTGAGAAGATAAAGAAAAAGGACCTGGTCGATACCTGGTCGATGGAAAAAGAAGACGGGTAAGGCAGCTCAGGCGGCCTTTTTCACCAGGTTACCGGCAAGTTTTTCCCGGACATCCTCCGATGAAGACGGAGTGATGAGAATATCACAGGCGCCGTATTTCACCGCCTTGAGGACCTGGGTTCGTGTCCAGGCGGGACCGGCAGCGACCAAGGGGATCGGCAATCCGCTGCTGCTGATCTTGATGGCAACCCCGAATCCCTGTTCGCTGACCTCGCGCATCACCAGAAAGACCATCTGAATCCGTGTGGTCAACACGGCGTTCACCGGATCCTTGAAGTGGAGGATTCTGCTGCCGTACCCTTCGGACGAAAGGGCCGCGGCAAGACGATCTCCCTCGCCATCATCGTCGGTAACGATGAGCATATCGATGTCGGCCTCGGGCTGTTCACCGATTCTGGTCGGCTCTTTTTCCCGGGATGTGCTCTCCACGCCACCGGCTTCCTTGGCCGTGGACGTACCTGTCGTTGCCTCATCCGCAGCCGTCTCTCCGGCAAGAAGATCCTCCAACTCAAGAGCGGTAATCGGCACCAGTAATTGAACTCTTCCTAAATCCCGCTCGTTGTAGTGCAGTTGTCCCTGTGCTGAATAATAATCCTGGTTGGCGAACACCTCATCGGATTCAGGGTCGATCTTGGCCGGAGTGACCGGGTCTATGCCCGTTTTGACAAATCCGATTTTTCCACGGTACTGTTCTTCAAAAACAGTGGTGAACACACCGGCGATAATGTTGGTTATCTCGCCATAGGCATCCCGTGCGTCATCCCCGAAATCCTGGTTTCGAACCGTTTCCTCCAGTTCACTTTCAGGAAGCATGATCAAACACCCGCCCAGGTAAACGGCCGTTTTCAAATCGACAAACAGATACGACTCTCCCTCGACATCTCCACGGAGGTCCATCCGCGCCATAACCTGTTTACCGCCGGCCTGATCAAGAAACGCCTCCTTCGTGATCGGCTGGTTGTCAAGCGGGGTAACCTTGAGACTCCCGCCAAGCAATGCACTGGCTTCATCGCTGATTTTGGCCCAACAGTTCTTCAAAAGGCCGTCGACAAGCTTCCTTTGTTTTTCGGGATCACGTTTGCGGGGAGCAGGTTGTTTCGAAGTTGCAGACGCCTCAACAGCCTCGCCCTCCGGTTGTTCGATGACGCCCACCTCTTCACTTGAGGAGGCAGCTGCTTCTTCACCTTCGAGGACGCCGACCGATTCCGCCCCTGTGGATTCCCCGGAAGGGGCTTTTGTTTTGACGGATTCTGCTTGGGTGGCGGGAGAGTCCTTGGCCTTGGCCTCTGCCAGACCGAAAGGTTCCGCTGCAAGGACCAGGTACAATCGCCCCAGCTCCTTGCCGTCCAGGGACATCGGCGCCGAAAGCTGATAATAGGGGATATCGGCGATAGGTTGGTCGGATTCGACCTCCACTTTCGCCGGGAGTATGATCTCCTGCTCGGTACGGATTAAGCGAACGGATTTGGGATACTGCTCTTCAAACGTTACGGTCGACGCGCCGCAAATGATGTTGGCAACCTCACCGTAAGAATCCTGGAGTTCCTCCGAATACTGTTGCTCGGCTACCGCGGACTCCAGTTCCGATTCGGGAAGCATAATCAGGGTACCGCCGATGTGGATGGCATCCTTGATCCCCACCAGCAGGCAGCCGTCCCCTTGAACTTCGCCTTCCATGTGGATATGCGCCAGGACTTGTTTTCCACCGAGGTCGGCAAACAGCGTTTCTTTATCAACAGGCCCAAGTTGGGGTTCGCCCAGCTTGAACGGTTTGCCGATCAGTGCCGCGACCTCCTCCTGGATCCGGCTTGCTCCGGCAATCAGTATTTTATCAAAACGCTCTTGGGCTTTCATGAAAGTAGCCGATAAGGAATCTCAGCTTTGTGATGCGCTGATTTTACGATACGTGATTTCCGGTTTCTGACTTTTTAGGAGGTTGTCAAATTTCACAACACATCCAGCGAATGGCGATTACCCAGCCCTGTGCTTGCAACAGGACAGACATTAGGTACACTACTCAGATTCTTTTTCGGAAGAAAAATTTACAGAATTTACTTAATTTTATCGTTTCCGGCTCAAGACTCGGGAAAATGTCGTTCAGGTGAGAATATATCGCAGTTCTACACCAAAACGACCGGTGGGGCTTGTGAAGGGAATCATGATCCGCTTGGCGCCGGAAAGACCGGCGGGGCGAATTGAACGGCCGATAACCGTGGTGGGGATGGCGAGTTCTATTTTCTTCTCCTCTTCGGCCAGGGACACTTTCAGTCCACCGGCAATCATATTGGCAATCTCACCGATGGCATCCTTGACGTCTTCTCCCAGATCGGGCACCTCCATACCCAACATGGCTGAGGTAATTTCCAGAGCTACGTCTTCGGGACAATGAATGGCCAAAATGCCCTTCAGATCGCCGGCAAGACCGATAAGGCTTGAGACGTTGGGAGAAAGAGCGGTAACCGGTTCATCCGTCGCTGTTTGCGGCTCGATTTCGATAAAAACCATGGAGGCAAAGAGATCCATGGTGGCATCAACAAGAAATTTTTCCAGTTCCAATCGGTGTCTCCGGTCCGTAAGGGTTACCTGGATTAACGCTCCAATTCGACCTGCACGAAAAAGAGGCCGGAAGGTGCCTGAAACGGAAGGATGATCTGCTCGGCGTCGGCTTGTGAACTGAAATTATATTCGTCGCCGGAGATTGTTGAAGGCAATGAAAGCTGAATGTCCTTTCCCCGGTCGGAAAGTATGGTTTTCAAATTGCCACCGAGCATATTGGCTATTTCGCCGATGGCATCCTGAACATCCTCGTTGATCTCCGTTACATCCATGCCAAGGAAATTACTCGTCACATCCAGCGCTATCTGCCGAGGAAAGTGGACGGCAAGGAGTCCTTTGTGCGTGCCGGCAAGACCGACCATACCGGTAATCGACTGTTTCAAGGGGCCAAGCTGATCCATCGGCTCTCCTGCAACGGAAATATCCATCATCACCATGCCGGTAAAAATTTCGATGGTCGATTCAATGAGTTTGTCACTGATTTCGGCAAAACTGTTCACACGATTTCTCCCTCGGACTGCTCCGGATAATCGCGGGGATTATCCGGAAAAATTTTGGCGGGTTGATCAAACCAATGCATTTCATTACATCAAAGGCCCAAGCACCTCGTTGACCTTGTCGGGAGTAAAGGGTTTTTTCAGGGCACCGACGGCCCCCAGGCCTTTGGCTTCTCCGATGATATCGTCTCCGGTCTCGGTGGAGATCATAAACACGGGAATATCCTTGATGCCGGGGCGATTGGATTTTTCCCGTAAAAATTCGATCCCGTTCATATTGGGCATATTGATGTCGCTCAAGACGATATCAACCGTTTCCTTCTCCAAAACCGCCAGTGCCTCCTGCCCGTCACCGGCCTCGTAAATTTCACCGAAATCCAAACCCGCCTGCCGCAAGGAACGGCTGATGATTTTTCGCATCGTGCTGGAATCGTCTACAAGCAATACATTTTTCGCCATTCTTTCCTCCTTTATCATTGAACGCAAAAAAAAACTGACCTGTGCCTCTCCGGAATCGGTCGCTCTGCCCAATTTCCAGGAGCCTTCGCTCACTTCGTTCTGCTTGAAATTTTATCCTCGGGACATCAGGGGATACCCGAGGTAAAATTCTTCGCATGCCTTGAACCTAAAGGAAAGCCCCCATTTCCGGAGGGGCACTCACGTAACCGTCTTGAGGATCTCGTCAAAACCCCAAAAAATCCGATACTCCTGTATCGTAAAAAAATGTGTCGCAAAGCATGGCCCTCTGTTTTCGCCGCTGCATTGCGGAAACGGCACTCATTGGTTCAATGCATCGATTGGACCAATGCGAGATTTTGTCATGTGATATTCTATCAATATGAAATTAAGGAAATCAAATTTTAATTTCCATGCAATGTCGGTTTTTTTTAAAGATTTCAAGAGGCCCGCTGAATACGCAAGGTGATGCGCGACCCTTTCCCCGGCCGGGACCAAATATCCATTTTGCCGTTAAAATCCCGCAACAACCTTTTGACCATGGCCAGCCCCGTGCAATGCAGGGCATCTTCGGCCACTGGTTCGTCGGCACAATTTTGATTGTTTAAAAAAATCTGCAGGAGTTCGGCACCGGTCAAATTTCCAAGTTCCTCCCGGCTGACCAACCCCTGATCAAAACACAGCTTGGCAATTTTTTTCAGATCAAAGCCTATCCCGTCGTCCTCAACGCTGACCCAGACCTCTTCCCCCTGGCGAAGGGCTGTAAGCAATATTCGGCCGTTTTTTTTCTTTTGGGTTTCCCGGCGCTGTTCCATTGGTTCCACCCCATGTTCAACACTGTTGCGCAACAAGGGGATGAGAAGATCGGCAAAGGTAGCCATATCAAATTCTTCTTGCAAAACACTCGCCCCTTCCAGCCGAAAATGAACCCGCTTGTTGAAATGCATCGCAAAGTCACGGACCACCCGCTGGAGGTGATGGGCAAAGCCAAAAAACGATTCGTTGTTGAAAGTGCGGGTCAATTGTTCCAGTTCGCTCACAAACGGCTCCAGTTCCGGGGGAAGCGTCAGTGAGTGCATCTGCTTGATGACGGAAACCATGCGCGCCAATTTCTGTCCATCCACCGAAACCTCAACGGGAAACAGCGGCGCCATGGAACGATTGGGAGGATGTGGGCTCGCACTTATCCCCAGGTGTGTTTCCGCATTTTGTATCTGCTCCTTGTTGAATTGTTGCTGCTTCAACACCTGCTGCACCTGCTCCTCGGTCACCTCACCCATGCCGACCAGAACCTCCCCCAGACGGCGGGGTTGATCGGTACGCGTGGTTCTCTGCAGAGAAAGCGCATCGTCCACTGTTTTCGAATCCACCAAGCCTGCCTCGATCAACAGTTCGCCCAAGGGTTGGCGAATCAATCCCTGCACGGCAAGCAGATGTTCTTCCACATCGGCAATGGCCAGGGCTTCGGTCAAGGCAAACTGGGTCAATGCCTCCCGCATGGCATCAATGCACCGCAGAAAAGTCCGTTCCGGGTATTCAGTTTGAAAAAATTCGCCCTGGATATACCGACGCAAGGCGGATTCAAGCGCCATGCACAACCGTTCAAAATCCCGACAATCATAAATGGAAAAATTTTGTTTCAGCCGGTGCAGGACCCGGCAGAGCTCTGCAACGCGCTGATGATCTATGGCGATGAAATCCCATAGGACAAATTCCTGTTCCGCCGTCATCAACAGTTGCTCGCTCTCCTGCATGAAGGCATCCCGCATTTCCGGCGAAACTTCGGCAAAAGGTATGGGGTTTTCCGGCAGGGTGCATGCCTCGTGCAGTGCTTCATGAATGGCGGCCTGAAGTGCCGTTGCGGATGCCGCCAGGCGCTGATCGCTTTTTTCTTGAGTTATACTCTCAAGTCCTTGATCGACAAAGGAACACGTCTCGACCAGGAGGGAAATGTGCCGCGGCAAAAGCTGTAACTGATGTAAACGGACGCTTTCCAACAGGGAAGCCATCGCCTCAGAGGGCGCGAGAAGGTGCTCAAGCCCCAAAATCGGACCTTTTTCCCTGATGGTCCGGAACAGTTCACAGCTCCTGCCAATGATTGAAAGAAGCAAATCATCGCGTTCCGGTTCAGCCAGCAGGATGTGAAGCTTGGGCAGAATTTCCTGAACCAGGGTCCGGCATTGGAGGGCAAACCGCTCTAAAATATGCAGGTTTTCTTCGGAAATCACGTCTCTCTCCCAAAATCCCTACCGCCTGGAAGGGTGCACGATCAGGGGAACATCAACTGGTCGCGCCATGGTCCCAGGCAGAAGAATTTAACAAGTCAAATTCATGACACTCAAAGCAGGTTAAAGGACGGGAAAAGAAATACGAATTCTGACAGTGCGCCGGATTTCTATCCGGATGCCAGGCACTTCAAGTTGTGCATATCAAGCCTGTTCACAACGTGAACCAACACCGCAGCCGGGGCGAAGGACCAGCAGAATCGGATAATTATTTTTTCCCGCGTCCCAGAGGCCAGTCCCTTCGACCAAAACCTCATCGTACTGATCTTGCACAGCCTTATTACACAGAAGAGGATAAACAAAAGATGGAATATATATTGCTTAAACAAAGGTATCTCATCTCCTGATGTGGAACAGACGTTCTCCCACAATGGAAAAGGACTCGTCCCCGGTTATAAATGGTAAAAAGCGCAGAGCACAAAAACGGTCTGTTGCGAAACACAGGACGCCATTTTCACGCCTTTTTTGCACGAACGACAAGTAAGGGTATGTTTTCTCGTTGGTATATTCTCTCGCTGCTGCTGGTCACTGTCAACCTGTTTTCCGGAACCGGGGTTCAAGCCGCCTCCGTGCTCACCACAGTCAATCGCAGCGACGAAACAACTTCTCTGCAATTGTTCTTTCATTTTGATACCCTGCCGGAATCCCGTCTTACCACCTACGGCCGCAGGGTCGACCTGGAGCTGATCGAAACCGGCATGGCCCGTCAACTGCCCCTTCCGGCAAGCGATGGCAGAATGATCAAGATCGTTCCCAAGGAACTGCCCTCCAAGACGATTATCTCAATTTATTTCCGCTATCCGCCCCAAAAAGTGACCTCACAGCGCGACCCTTCCAGCGGGATGTTGCTGCTCGATGTCCTTCTGGGCAACCAGCTCTCCACAAGGTATCCTGAACTGACCACCAAGCTTCATGGCGTCAGGGTCGTGAAGCGTTCCAGCATCGATTCCCTTAATCCGGTTACTCTTTCCCAATATGCCAAAAACTGGCTTTCTTTTTTCACCACCCATGACCTCCCGGTAACGATCAAAGCCCGTCCGAACTTCCACCTGCCACCCTTTCCGCTGGCAAGCGCGATTGCCCCGAAAGTGCCGCTTGAACAATGGCTGCCCTCAGAAATTCAACAACGGGCGCAGGAAAAGAAATGGAACCAGGTCTGTCTGTTGCTCAGAGAGGAAATCAAGACCCAACCCAAGGAATCGTTTAAGGAACGGCTGGTGCTCACCTATGCCGAAGCCTTGCTGAGAATGGGAGAATACCGCGAGCCCTACTTCCTCCTGCAGCGGATAACGATTCAATATCCCGACCGGTTGGCGGGCACGTTGGCTCACCTCCTTTTTCTTTACCAGCAGGCAACCAGAGGCAACTACATCGACACCTATTACGAGTTGGCTCCGTTGGTCAAAAATCTTGACGGAAAAACACCCTTCACCGATGATTTCCACCTTCTCCTCGCGGAACTGGCGCTGATGTCTGATCGGTATGAAGAGGCGGAAAAAATTCTGGCCGATCCAATTTTGAGCCGCAATGCCTCCCTGACGTCATTGCGCCTGTTGCGCCTGGCTGATCTCTCCTATGTCAAGGGAGATCGAGACAAAGCCTTGGCAACATATGTGCGTCTTCCCGACAATCCGCCTTCCCTTGCGGCCGATCCAATGTCCCTGGCTGCCTTCTGCGACTGCTTGTACGCTGCCAGGCGCTACCCGGAGGCTGCCAAATGGTACATGCTGCTGGGTGATCTCCTCAACAATCAGCCGGACCAGGACCTGGCCCTGTATCGATTGGCCCTGTGCCAGTTACAGATGCGGCGTACGGAAAAGAAAGGTCGAATAGACCTTGAGCAGATTGTCGACGCTTTTCCCAAATCCGAGGGAGGCGTTTTGGCTCATCTGAAACAAATCGACCTTGATTACGTGGGTAAAAAAATCGCTCCCTATGAGGCGTCTGCCGCCTACCTCAGATGTACCCTCTATGGATGGTCCGTGGCCCAACGGGAGGAATGCCTTTTCAAAGAGGCCCTGGTCCATCATCTTGCGGGCGAATATGACGTCAGTGTCGAAAAGTGCATGCAATTACTCCGGGAATTCCAGAGTGGCGCTCTTCGCACCGAGGCGATGGCACTGTTAATCCAACAACTGCCCGCAGTGATCAGCCAACTGGTGACCAACGAAGAGTATATCAAGGCGTTGGTGTTGGCCAAACAGAACAAAACCTATTTCGTCCGCGGCTGGCTCGATCCGGCCCTTCTTTTTGATCTGGCCAAGGCCTACAGCAAACTCGGCATGGCCGACCAGGCGGTGCAAACCTATCAGTATCTATTTGAAATTTCCGAGACTGCGGCAAAGGAAAAAATCTATTTGCCCCTCTTGGAATCGCTGTTCGCGGCCGGACGTTTTCTCCAGGTCGAGGAATATGCCGACCGCTATCAACTGCGTTACCCCAAAGGCCAGGACAATCCCGCCATTTTTCTTCTGAAGGCAAAAGCTCTGTATCAAAGCGGACACGCGGATCAGACGCTGAAATTAATCACCGCCGATAATGCCCCCAAGCTGGAGCAATTGGAGTTGTTAAAAGGGCGCATTTATTTTGAAAACAAACAGTGGCAACAAGTTATTGACACCCTTGGCGCACCGCAGCTTCGCAACCGACTTGCCCCCAATCATCTCCTGCTGCCTTTGGCCGAGGCCTATTTCCAACTTGATGAAAACGATGCGGCTCAACCGCTGTTTCAGCAGACGCTGAAAAGAGAACCGGGACTGGAACAGGCCGAATTTCGTCTTGCCCAAATCGAAAACCGCAAAGGCAACCGGCAAGAGGCGCTAAAATTGTTCCACCAATTGGCCGAAAAAGGCAAAGACCCTTTATGGAAACGGCTTGCACTGGAAGAAAGTGCCATTCTCGAAATGCGGCAATAATCATGTGCAACCCATCCCCTTCTCCATCAACTTGAACAATGGAGGTCGACATGCCGGGTATCCAGGAATTTGACACGACCATGCGCCTGCTTCAAAAGGTGCTTGATCTCCGTCAAAAAAATCAGGAAATCATCGGTTCGAATATTGCCAACGCCGAAACACCGGGCTACTCCGCCCAAACCTTTTCCTTTAAGCAACAGTTGCAGGCGGCTCTTTCCGGCAACGACCTCCGCCCTGTGGTCACCCAACCCAACCATATTCCTTTGAGTCCATCCGATCTCGAACAGGTTTCGGGAACCGTGACCAGGACCAAGGACCGAACCGGTCTGGGCGATGAGAACACGGTCAGCGTTGATCAGGAGATGGTCAAACTTTCGGAAAACGAAATCATGTACGAGGCGGCAGTCACCATGCTCAACAAAAAACTCTCCCTGATCAAATATGTCACCAATGGTGGCTCTTAATTTGCATAAGATTGGCAAACCCCACTTTTGGAGGACCCCATGGATCTTTTCACCACCTTTGACATTGCCGCATCCGGACTGAAAGCCCAAACAACCAGGCTCAACACGATCAGTTCCAACCTGGCCAATGCCGAAACCACTTCCACGCCTGAGGGTGGCCCGTACAAAAAAAAATCGGTCGTGTTCCAGACCGAAAACATGCCCTTCAACCAGCATCTCCGGGCATCCCTTTCCCAACAGGGACAACCGCAGGGAGTCAAGGTGGCCAGCATCATCGAAGACACCAGCGCCCCTCAACGGGTCTATGATCCAACCCATCCGGATGCCAAGGAGGACGGGTACGTGGAGATGCCCAATGTCAGCGTGATGAAGGAAATGGTCGACATGATGTCCGCCACCCGTTCCTACGAGGCGAACACCACCACCATCAAGTCAGCCAAGCGAATGATCATGAAAGCCTTGGATATCGGGAGATAATGTATGGAAATTTTACAGGGACTAACACCGAGTCCGGCCCCGGCCCAACCGACAGGATCTGTCGCCGCACAGGTTGAAACCTCCTTTGGCGATATGCTTTCCTCCATGGTGGCTCAGACCAACCAACTGCAGCAACAGGCCGACCACGCTATCGAACAGCTGCACGCAGGGGATGAACAAAGCCTGCATGATGCCATGATCTCGATGGAAAAAGCCGACATCTCCTTGCGCTACATGGTGCAGGTGCGGAATAAGGCCATTGATGCGTACCAGGAAGTGATGCGGATGCAGGTTTAAAAAGCGCGAGGAATCGACCAGAAAAATGAAGGACAGGGATGGTCATGGCTGAAGAAACGGATGTCACCCCCCAGAAACCGCAAACAGGTTGGCGCACACTGCTCGCCACGGTGCAGGGCTGGCCCTTGCCGCGAAAACTGGCGCTGGCCGCAGTGGCGGCCATTACTCTGGGCCTGTTCGCCTTTATCATTATCCAGGCGCGGACCGCCGACTATCAGCTCCTTTATGGAAATCTTGCCGAAACCGATGCCTCGGCGGTGGTCGAATGGCTGAAAGGGCATAATGTGCCCTACCAATTGACCAACAACGGTCGCAACATCCTCATCCCGGCCAAGGATGTCTATGAAACCAGGCTCAGCCTTGCGGCTTCGGGGTTGCCCCAGGGCGGAGGCGTGGGCTTTGAAATCTTTGACAAACAATCCTTCGCCCTCACAGATTTTGTTCAAAAAGTCAACTATTCCAGGGCACTGCAAGGTGAACTCGCCCGCACCATCGCCTCTCTCGGCCCGGTGGAGTCTGCACGGGTACACCTGGCCCTGCCGGAAAAGCGGCTGTTCAAGGAGCAGCAGCAACCCGCCACGGCCTCGGTCATTTTGAAACTTGTCCCCAGAAAACGTCTTTCCGATGCCCAAGTCGAGGGTATTGTGCATCTGGTGTCCAGCTCCATCGAGGGGCTTGAGCCCGACAAGGTGACCATCATCGACCAGAACGGCACGGTCCTCTCAAAAATGGGGGACAAAGGCCTTTTCGGCAATCTTTCACCCGACTTGCTGGCCTTTCAGGCCCAGGTGGAACAACGATTGGAAACCCGTGCCCAGGCCCTGTTGGATAAATCCCTGGGAACGAAAAACTCCATGGTCAGGGTGAGTGCCATCCTCGACTTTGCACAAACGGAAAAAACCGAGGAAACCTTTGATCCGGAAGAACCGGTCATCCGGAGCGAACAGGTCAGCGAAGAGAAAACCGGTTCCGAAATGGTCGGCGGCGTTCCCGGAGTACAGTCCAACCTGGAAGGCAACACCAACGCGGCTGCGGGAGCAACTCCTCCCTCCAGCCGATCACAACGCACCACCAATTACGAAATCAGTAAAATCGTCTCCAAAACCATCAACCCTGT
>JBFWIP010000055.1:8807-15562 GCA_050255935.1 Desulfobulbus sp. | reverse complement strand
GTCCTGTTGGTCGGCAATTGACCCGTCATCTTATTGAACCCTAACCTGCGGAAGTGCCATCGATGTCCATACCTTTGCTCAGCACTTTGATCTTCTTCCCGGTTCTTGGCGGTCTGTCGCTCTTGGCCATCCCCAGGCAGCAGACGGCCACCATCAGGTTGATGGCGCTGTTCATCAGCTTGATCGAGTTGCTCCTGACCCTGCCGGTGGCGTTGATGTTCGACAAGACCACCCACGCGATGCAGTTTGTCGAGCTGCATCCCTGGATCACCGCCCTGAACATCAATTATGGGCTCGGCATCGACGGCATCAGTATCCTGTTTCTTCTCCTCACCGCCCTGATCATTGTCCTTTCCATCCTGGTTTCCTGGGAATCGATCGGCACCAAGGTCCAGGAGTTCTTTGTCGCCATGCTGCTCCTGGAAGGGGCGATGATGGGGGTGTTCTGCGCCACGGATCTTTTCCTGTTCTATATCTTCTGGGAGGCCATGCTCATCCCGATGTTCCTTATCATCGGCATCTGGGGCGGCCCCAACCGGATTTACGCCACGATCAAGTTCTTTCTCTATACCCTGGTCGGCAGTCTGTTGATGCTGGTCGGCATTATTCTCCTCTACCAGAATGGCGGCCATACCTTTGACGTGGTCGAACTGGCCGGGCAGCATTTTTCGTTGAAGATGCAACTCATATTGTTCTGGGCCTTTTTTGCCGCCTTTGCGGTCAAGGTCCCCATGTGGCCGGTCCATACCTGGTTGCCCGACGCCCATACCGAGGCCCCGGCCGCCGGTTCGGTGATCCTGGCCGGGGTGCTGATCAAGATGGGAGCCTATGGGTTCCTGCGTTTTTCCCTGCCCATCCTGCCCGATGCCACCCAGCAGATGCTGATGCCGATGCTGGTGCTTTCGGTGATCGCCATTGTCTACGGCGCCATCATCTGTTTGGCGCAGACCGACTTGAAGCGGTTGATCGCCTACAGCTCGGTCAGCCACATGGGCTTTGTGACCCTGGGGCTTTTTGCCCTCAACCAACGCGGCCTTGAGGGCGCGATCCTGCAGATGGTCAACCATGGGGTGGTGACCGGGGCCCTGTTCCTTGCCGTGGGCATGATCTACGAACGGACCCATACCCGCGAGATCGCCGCTTACGGTGGCCTGGCCTCGACCATGCCGGTCTTTTCCGGTTTATTCCTCCTTTTCACCCTGGCGGCGGTCGGCCTGCCCGGGACCAACGGCTTTATCGGTGAATTCCTCATCCTGCTCGGCGGGTTCGAGCGCCAGCCCTGGGTCACGGTAGTCTCCGCCTCCGGCCTCATTCTCGGGGCCTGGTACATGCTCTGGCTCTACCAGCGGGTCTTCTTCAACGAGGTCAAGGAACGCATGCAGGGGTTGATGCAGCTCAACCTGCGGGAAATCCTCACCTTGGTGCCCATGGTCCTGCTCATTTTCTGGATCGGCCTCTACCCCAACGCCTTGCTGAACTTTCTGCACGTCTCGGTGACGCATCTGCTTGATCAGGTGCAGGGGGGCAACGCCCTTGCCGGTCCGGTGCTTTTCTCCAACCCGATGCTCAATCCCTGAGCGGTTGCACGCCATGCCTGATTCCTGCATCCTTGTGAATATGGAGCGAATATGATGACAACTGTGGCACTCCAGTGGACCGCCATGGAGCCTATTCTTCCGGAACTGTTTTTGGTCGGCATTGCGGTTATGCTGATCGGATGCGATCTTTTCCTGCCCCGCCAACGGCAACTGTTGCCCTGGCTGACCGTGGTCGGCTGTGTGGCGGCCCTGGCCATGGTTCTTGGCTCGCGGCCGATCGTGGCCTTCGGCGGCATGTACCTGATTGACGGCTATGCCACCGTCTTCAAAACCATCTGCCTGGGAGCGGTCATGCTCACCACCCTGATGAGCGAGCATTTTTGCGGGGTGATCGGCCTGCGGCAGGGCGAATATTACAGCCTGCTGGTGCTTTCCCTGGTCGGTATGCTGCTGATGGCCTCGGCCGGCGATTTGATGGTGCTCTACCTCGGCCTGGAACTGATGGCCCTGCCGGTCTATGCCCTGGTTGGACTGCACAAAGGGGATACGCGTACCGGCGAGGCCGCGGTCAAGTATTACCTCATGGGCGGATTCGCCTCGGCCCTGCTGCTTTTCGGCCTTTCCCTGTTGTATGGCCTCACCGGGACCACCGAGATTGCCCGGATCGCCGAAATCATTGCCGCCGGCTCCCTGGTGACGAGCCCGGCCCTGTTGGCCGCCCTGGGGCTGGTCATTGCCGGTTGCTCCTTCAAGGTGGCGGCGGCGCCGTTTCATCTCTGGACCCCGGATGTTTATGAGGGCGCGCCGACCATCGTCACCGCCTTCATGTCCGTGGGCCCCAAGGCCGCCGGTTTTGCCATTTTCGGCCGGATGCTCTTTCTCGGCCTTTCCGGCCTCCAGGCCCACTGGGGACCGGTCCTGGCCGTGCTTGCCGTCCTGACCATGGCCGTGGGGAATATCACCGCGTTGAGCCAGCGAAGCCTCAAGCGGATGCTGGCCTATTCCTCCATCGCCCATGCCGGTTATGCCCTGCTCGGGCTTTTGGCCGGGACCACCGAGGGCATGGCCGCCACCATGACCTACCTCATGGTCTATCTGTTCATGAACCTGGGCGCCTTTGCCATTCTCATGGCCCTGGCCCGGCCGGGAACGGACTGTGAGTCCCTGGAGGCCTGCAAGGGCCTGGCCGCACGCAACCCGCTGGCCGCGGCCCTGATGCTGGTCTTTCTCTTCAGTCTCACCGGCATTCCGCCGACCGGCGGTTTTATCGGCAAGTTTTACCTGCTCAAGTCGGCCTTTGCCGCCGGCTATACCCTGACCGTGATTGCGGCGGTCCTGTTCTCCGCCATCTCCGCCTACTTCTACCTGCGGGTCGTGCGCTATATGTACATGGACGATCCCGGGGAGGAAGTTGCGGTGGTCCTGGTTCCCGGGATGAAGGTGGCCCTGGGGCTGTGTTTTCTCGGCGTGCTTGGTCTGGGATTTTTCCCCGGAACCCTGGTCAATTGGACGGTTTCCGCCCTCACTGGTATGTGATTGCCTTTGACGGCCTGTGTTGTTCCCACGCTCCAGCGTGGGAACAACCAGAATTTTTTTATCGTTGACAGAAAAGAGCATTCATCTGTATATACTTTTATATATTTAAAAGGAGAATAAGTTGTCCATCAAGTATGCCCTGTTGGCGATTCTGGCGGAACAGGATCTCCATGGATATGAACTCAAAAGCAGTTTTGACGACAAGATCGGCGAATTCTGGAGCCTGAATTTCGGCCAGATTTATTCCACGCTCGATCGCCTGGAAAAAGATGAACTGGTCACCCATGATCGTGAGCAACAGGAGCGACGGCCGGACCGGAAAATTTTCCGCATCACGCCGTTGGGCCGGACATCGTTGGCCGAATGGCTCGCCACCCCGGTCGGCAAGGTGCGTGCGCTCCGGGACGAGTTTTTCATCAAGCTCGTGTTCATGGATAAAGGTGATCCCGCTCCGCTTCTGCAACTGATCGAGCAGCAGAAAAGCCTCTACATGAAGCGATTGAGCCGGTTAACCAAGCGGAAGCTGGCCCTCAAGAAAGGGGAGCCTGACATGAATACCTTGACCACGGAACTGCTGATGGATGCGGGAATTTTTCATGCTGAGGCCGACATCCGGTGGCTCGACTTGTGCGCCGCCAAGATCAAGACCGCCCTTGCGGGCAAGACGACGAACAGAGGAGGGGACCATGATTGAACTGAACCGGGTCGGGAAAAGGTATGGCCAAGGGACGCGTGAGGTGCATGCCCTGCAAGATGTCTCCCTGCACATCGAGAAAGGCGAGTTCCTCAGCATCATGGGGCCAAGCGGCTCCGGCAAGAGCACCTTGCTCAACCTGATGGGCGGACTCGATCAGGCCACTTCAGGCGAGGTTTTCCTGGACGGGAAGCCCCTGCACGCCATCACCGACAACGAACTGACACTGATCAGGCGCCGCAGGATCGGCTATATCTTCCAGTTTTTCAACCTCCTCCCGCTCCTTACCGCCGAGGAGAATGTCGGCCTGCCGTTGTTGATCGACGGTTTGCCCCTTGCCCGGATCAAGGAGAAGGCGGTTGCCCTGCTGCACCAGGTCGGATTGGGCCACAGGATCGGCCATCTGCCGGAGCAGTTATCGGGCGGAGAGATGCAGCGGGTGGCCATCGCCCGCGCCCTGATCACCGAACCGGCGGTGATCCTTGCCGACGAACCGACCGGCAACCTGGATTCCCATACCAGCGAAGAGATTTTTCTGCTGCTCCGCACCCTCAATGAACAGGGCCAGACCATCGTCATGGTGACCCATGATCCCAAGGCGGCCGCCTATGGCACCCGGGTCATCACCCTGAAGGATGGCCAACTTGCGGAAGATCTCGTCATCATGGAGCACGAGTCATGTCTCTGATCCACCTGCTTCGCTATATCAGCCTGAGGCATGTGCGGCTGCAGAAGGTCCAGCTTGTATTGGCCGTTTCCGGGATCTGTCTTGGGGTGGCGGCAATGGCGGCCATCGATCTGGTCAACCAGAGCGTGCTCCAGTCCTGCGAGGATTCGATCAACCACGCCACCGGCAGGGCCGTGCTCCAGATCACCGGTGCCGAATCGGGCTTCCCGGAGGAGACGCTCGACCGGATCCAACGACTGCCGGGCGTCGAATACGCCGTGCCGGTGATCGAGGCCACCGCCAGTCTCGCCACCGGCAAGGAGCGCGCGCTGATGATCCTCGGCATTGATGTGCTCCAAGATCATCACATCCGTGACTACAGCATCACCGACGAGTCCGCCGAGATACCAGACCCGCTCCTCTTCCTGGCGAAAAAGGATTCTATCCTCTTGACCCGGGCGTTGTCGGCGCAAATCGGCATTGGTATCGATCAGGACATCAAGATCCAGACCGTGGCCGGCCTGAAGACCTTCAAGGTGCGCGGCCTGCTCAATCCCGAAGGGCCGGCGCGGGTGGCGGGCGGCGATATCGCCATCATGGATTATTATGCGGCCCAGGTCGCCTTCGGGAAGCAGGGGCGGCTCGACCGGATCGATGTCAGTCTGCTGCCCGGTCAGGACTTCGACACCATGAAGGCGCGGATAGAAAAAGCCCTGCCTGCCGGGTACGATGTCGATACCCCGGCCGGGAGGACCAGGCAGGTCGAGATCCTGCTCAGCCGTTTCCGTACCAGTTTGGGCCTGGTGGGATGCATGGCCCTCTTTGTTGGCATGTATCTCATCTACAACACGGTTTCCATCTCCGTGGTCCAGCGACGCCGTGAAATCGGCATCCTGCGTGCCCTTGGCGCTGGTCGGGGCCAGATCGCTGGCCTGTTCCTGGTCGAGACCCTGGCCCTTTCGACCCTGGCTTCCCTCTTGGGGGTCGCACTGGGGTTCTGCTTCTCCAAAATCAGCATCGGTGTCGTGGCCCAAAGCGTTACCGAAATGTATGTCCGCTCCCCGGTACACGAACTGCATTTTTCCTGGCAGGCTCTGGGGCAAACTGTTGTCATCGGCATACTGGCGAGTTTGGCCGCCGCCCTCCGGCCCTCCCTTGTTGCCGCCGGGGTGGCCCCTGTCCTGGCCATCCGTTCCACGCCTTATGCCGCGGAGCGCGTTATTTCCGGTTGGCGCCTCAAGATCGCCGCGCCGCTCTGCCTCCTGTTTGCCTTGTGTTGTTTGCTCCTGTTTGAAACAGCGGCCAGCGGCTCCCCGTTGCATAACGTTCACCTGGTTTTCAGCGCCGGACTTTTCTTTTTGCTGGGCTTGTCCTTGGTCGTCCCCCTCCTCGTGCAGAGACTTGCCCCCCTGGCACACGGTGTTTTGGCGCGCTGCTTTGGCGCGCAGGGACAAATCGCCGTCCTCAACCTGCAAAAGAACGCCTCCCGCAACGGCGTGGCCATGGCCGCCATTCTCTGTGGTATCGCCTTTTTCGTCAGTTCGGCCAATACGGTCCACAGCATGCGGGGCTCGCTTTATGCCTGGTTCGATTCCATCATCCGTGCCGATCTCCTGGTGAGTTCCGGCCATCCCCTGGCAACCGGCGGATCGCCCACCATTCCCATGCCCGCGGAGATGCTCCATGAGATGGAGGCAATCCCGGGCGTCAAGAGCGTGGAACCCTTCCGCAAGGGCCGGGTGAGCTTCAATGGCCGCAAAGTCATGCTGGAGATCTTCGATGTGGCGCTGCGGATGCAGTACTGCCCGGTGATGATCGCCGCCGGCGACCGTGAGGACATGGCCGGACAGTTACCCGGCCGGGACAATGTGGTCGTCAACGAAGGACTGGCCATGAAGGAACACCTGAAGCCCGGCGATACCATCCTCCTGCCCACCCCGACCGGCCCGGTCCGTTTTGGCGTGGCTGCGGTCGTTGTCAGTTTCACCTCGGATTCCGGCGTGATCTGGATGGATGTGAATACCTATCGCCGCCACTGGCTGGACCCCCTGGTCGATACCTATGAGGTGCTGGTTCAACCCGGTACCTCCATTGAAACCGTGCGTCAGGCAATCCTGGACCGGTTCGACAAAGAACGAAAACTCTTTGCCCTGCCGGCCGCCGAATTCAAGGTCGAGGTCAGGAAGATCCTGGACCGCTCCTTTGTGATGACCAATGCGGTCAACATCATCACCCTGGCGGTGGCCGGTTTTGGCATCGTCATCACCATGCTGGCCTCGGTCCTCGAACGGACCCGGGAGATAGGCATTCTGCGGGGAAT
>JBFWIP010000055.1:0-8707 GCA_050255935.1 Desulfobulbus sp. | reverse complement strand
CGCATCCCGACCACTTCCCAGGACGACTCCTTTTTCGGCTCTGATTTTTCCTATGACGATTTCGGCGGCCCCCCGAACCTGGACGACTATGCCTTCACCATCCTCAGGGAGGAAATCCAGGATTCCAGGCCATGCTATGTGGTTGAGGTCAGGCCGAGGATCCATCGCAAATGGAGCCGCTATGAAGCCTGGGTGGACAAGGAGCTGTTCGTGCATCGAAAAATTATCTTTTTTCAGGACAAGGAGCCCTACCGGGCAGGGATTTTTACCGATATCAGAATGATCGATGCCATTCCCACCGCCTTCCGCATGGAGATGAAGAACCTCAGAACCGCCCACCGGACCGAGGTTGTGCTTGAGGATATCCTCTACCACACCAACCATCCCGATGACCTCTTCACCCAGCGTTCCCTGGAACGGGCCGGCCGCTGAACGACGGGAACCGGCCACGGCAGGGCGTGCCTTCATATATTCGGGTATCTGTCTTGTGTCGCTGGCCCTGGGAGCCATCCCCTGCCGCAGCGCCGCGGAAGAGGGGATCTCGCTCAGCGGCCGGTTGAAGTTCGCTACGGATTACGCCCTGGATTCCAGCACCAAAACAGACCGCCCCTCTGTAGCCGCCAGGTTGGAGTTGGATGATCGGCGGACGGCCTGGAATGTCCACGCCTGGATGGAAGGGAAGTGGGCCATGGATGACGACGACCAAAAGGCGGTCGCCTTTAAACAGGTCGACAAGGTCTACGGCAACGACAACCGGCCCTTGGAACTGAAGGAATTATTTATTGAACGGGAACGGGCCGGGATTGACTGGCGGGTCGGCGTGCAACGATTCGCCTGGGGTCGGCTTGACGAATATCCGATCAACGATCTCTTCAATCCGTGGGATTATGACCAATTCATCATCAATCCCCTGGAAGAACGAAAAATCGGTGTTCCGGCGGTGTCCGCCGCTTTCGGTCAACTGGACTGGTCGGCGCAACTGGTCTGGGTTCCCTGGTTTGTTCCCTATCGTCTTCCCGATTCCGACAGCCGGTGGGCGCTCCTCCCGTCCGCCGCAACCCGCGAAGCCGATCTCCCGGCCAGGACCCTGGACAACGGGTCCGTTGGCATGCGGGTCCGGTTCTCGGGAGAAATTGAGAGCGCGTTGTATTGCTTTCATGGGTTCGATCCCCGGCCGGTGTTCGGGATTCTTCCCCAAACAGACCCCGGCATCGCCAATGGTTGGGATTCTTTCCCTTTTGTTCCTGTCTTTCATACGATAACCTCCGTGGGCATGGATGCCGCCACCGTGCTGGGTCCGGTGAGTCTGCGGGGAGAGGCGGCCTGGACGAAAAACCGGGCTTTCAATATCCGTTCCGAATTGTGGGCCGATACAGCCGCCCAACGTGCCGGGACCGCCTCGCAGCCTTCGATCGAACGCGAGCTCGACACCGTGGATTACGGCATGGCGGCCGACTACCGCCTGTTCGAAGACGGCCTGCTCACCGTGCAGGCCCAGCAAACCGTCCTGCTGTCGCGGCCGGACGAGCTTTATGAACGGCAGTTCGAGACCCTGCTTTGGGCCAATTTCAAGGTCGATTGGTTCAATCAGAAGGTCGAGACCTATTGCAACCTTGCCTACAATCCCGAGCACGGCGGCAGCATGATCCGCGCCGGAGTCACCTATAATCTCACCGACTATTGGAAAACAAATCTCAAGGCGTTTTTCTTCGATGGCCCCCCGCAATCCCTGTTCGGCAGGTACGCAATGAACGACCAGGTTCGGTGGGAACTCGTGTACCAGTGGTGATTCATCATTTCGCCGCGGAGAGGGGCGTTGTTTTTTAAAGTATTTTCTTGACTTTACGGGAGGTATCGATTTTATGCCTTTTTGAGTTCAGGTGTTTTTTCAGAACCTAAAAGGGAACCCCGTGTGAATCGGGGACGGGCCCGCCGCTGTGACCGGGGACGAACGCCGCATCAATGTCACTGACCTCAACAAGGTCGGGAAGACGCGGCTTTTAGAGTGATCCGGAAGTCAGAAGACCTGCCTGAACGGAAGTCAGGAGACGACTGCGTGGACGGCGGCGTACCCGGTGAATGCATAACTGCGGATAAAGAGGGCTATCCCGGATCGAAATGTTGTTCGATCCGGGTTTTTTTTTGTCCTTCCATTCTTCTCGATTCTCCATTCGCCCCTCCATGAGCAGCGCTCCTTCAACGGCGTGCCTTGCGGTACGTTGAATCTGTTGTCGATTTGGTCGGGGATTTCGATCGCCGGTGCGGATGCTGCAGATCGTTCATTGGGGAGGGGACTTTTATCAGGAGTTTCGGCTAATCCGTGCCGATACCTCCTCGTCTTCTTATGCCGAATTCCCGGCATGCAAGGAAGCTTGCTTTCCCTCTGTTCGTTTCTCCCTGTATCCCGCTGGCCGGTTGCAATGCCCTCAGGTCGGATATTCCATGACAACGTCAAAAAAGGAGGAAGCGGTAGTGAAGGGAAGAACACATGGTGGTTGGAGGAGGCGCGGTCCTCTGGTGATGGGAATGGCGGCTTGGACTGTTTTGTGGGGCCCCCAGCAGTTGGCGGCCGAAGAGATCGCCGGGGAAACCCATGTTTTGGAGGAAATGGTGGTGACCTCCACCAGCAAGAGCAAGCTGGTCGATACCCCAGCCAGCATTTCCGTGATTACAGCCGCCGACCTGGAGCAGATGGGGGCCAAGAACATCATTGAGGCCCTGGAACGCATTCCCGGTGTCTACAACACCACTGCCAGCGCCTCGTCGATATCGATCCGCGGCACACGGAGTTCCATGGCCGGAGGACCGGTCATCCTCATTGACGGGGTGGCGCAGAAATACGGGAATGCCCGACGCGAGGAACTGGATATCATCCCCGTGTCGCAGATCGAGCGAATCGAGGTGCTGCGCTCGGCAGGCGTGGCTTATGGACCGGGAGCGGCCCGCGGCGTGATCAATATCATCACCAAAAAAGGGCGGGGAGACAAACCGGTCAGCGGACATCTTTCCACCAGCTACGGTTCCTGGGATACCGCCAATATTTCCGGTGGCCTCAACGGCCGCTACGAGCGGTGGGATTATCTGGCCGACATCAACTACTATACCACCGACGGCTACGAGGAAGAGGAAACGACCCGCACCGCCAGTCTGCTGAAATTGGGATATAACCTCTCGGACCGCACCCGAATCGGAGTGCGCGCCAACTGGATCAACATGGACCGGGATATTGCCTATGATTTGTACAAATATCAATGGCAACTGGATCATTACCGCCGCAGCATCCATTTCCCCGCCTCGCCGACCGACAGTGATTTGAGATGGAACAACAGGGAAGAGAAAAAGTCTGGGTTGTACGCCCTTGATTTCAACCACAACGGCGACCGTTTTTTTGCCGACGGCACCCTGTCCTACACCCGCTACGACGAAACCTACTTCAACAGCAAGGATATCTTTACCTCGAGCAAAACTTCCCGCGGCAGTATCGACGACCGCGAGCAGGATACCTATACGGCCTCGTTTTCGGGAGGATATCGTTTTGATTTCGGCCAACTGGCCTATACCCCCACGGTCGGGTTGAACGTGGAGGATGTCGATTTTACCCAGCGCGAATATTATCCGTACGATCCATTGCTGATCTCGGCAAAAAACAGGGCGGACAAGGCGGAGGCCGATGTCGATCTGGCGGAAACCACATCCGGTATTTTTTGGGACAACGATTTTCTGTGGAATGATCGCTGGGGGCTGAAAGTCGGCAACCGGGTGGACCGGGTGGACATGACCTTTGAAACCAAGGAGCCGACGCGGCTGGACATCGACGACACCATGTGGAGCTGGACCGTGGCCCCTTCGTATCACTTCACGCCCAACGCCAATGTCTATGTTTCCGTGAGCCGCAACTATTGGTTCCCCAGCCCCCAATATTATTACTGGGCCGCCAGTTACGGCAGCCCGAACAACCGCCCCGAGGATCTCAAGCCCGAAGAATCGCTGACCTACGAGATCGGCTACAAGCATCACCTGAGCAAGGCCTTCAATATCGCCCTGACCGGCTACTACATGGAAACCCAGGACAAATTCAGCGGCTATTATGAAGGCAGCGACTACATGGGCCAGAAGAACACCGGCGACGCCGAGACCTACGGCATTGAACTGGAGCTTGACGGTCGTCCCCTGAGCTGGCTCGGATACCGGATTTCAGGTGCCTGGATTGACGCCGAGTGGACCGGAGGCGAGGCCAGGATCTATGAGCATCCCTCCAACACCCGTGTGGTGACGGATCTCGACGGGTACAAGGTCAACGGCATCCCCGAGTTCACCAGCCGGATCGGCCTGGATTTTTATCCCTGGGAAGGATGGAAGGCCAGTCTGGATGCGATCACTGTTGGCAAGTATTACCTGGACTATACCAACCGGCTGAGCTACCCGAGCAAGACCACCTTCGATGCCTCGGTATCCTATTCCTGGGACGGCTACAAGGTGTGGCTGCTGGCCAAAAACATTTTTGACGAGGAGGTGGAGCGGGCCATCAACAGCGACGGCCAATTGACCGGAGCCGGCGGCGATCCGGAGACCTCCTATTATGTGCTCGACGGCTTTTATATTGAGGCGGGGCTCAGTTTTAAGTTTTGAGCGGAACAACGGAGCAGGCGGCTTGGGAAGAAAATCTCAGGCCGCCTCTCCGATAATTCCCTCGATTTTGCCTTTCGCGTCCGGACTCAGAGAGATCGGGCACTTTTTTCCCGGTAACCGTTGCCACGCTTCGACGGGGCACAATTGCCCGCGTTATACTGAAAACCACCCTCTTAAGTGGTCCCTGGCTCTGTGTTGCGCCAGGTAATTGATTGAGCCGCTGCAAGCCGTTCACTGCTACCGACCTGATCATCAATCGCTTGAAGCGGCATGAGATGGAGCGGCCGTAATAGCCTGCGACTTGCGGACAGGCCGAAGGAGCGGCAGAAAATAATCCATAACACCACAATTTCATATTTCCAGGCGCCATCTCCTGAAAATGTCCTTTCCATTTTTCCGAAAAGAAAATTTTTTGCTCTAATTCTGGTCTAATTGTCGTTCGCTATTGTGGAAGAAACGCGAATAACCGCGTCCCTTCAATTCAATGGAGTATGAACGATGAAACAGAAAGTATTTCTCCCCACCCTTGCTCTTGTCCTCGCGTCAATGTACAGCTCAGCATTTGCGACCAGTATGGTGGAAAATGACGCCCTCGCCACCCCGGCGGCAAAAATCAGCCTTACCAAAGCCATATCCATAGCGGAACAGTATGCCATGGGGACCGCATCCAAGGCCGAATTGGAAAAGGACCACGACCGGTGGGTGTTCGATGTCGAGGTTGCCAAGGGCACCAAGGTCATGGATGTGAAGATCGACCCGGAAAATGGCAAGGTGCTCGGCGCCACCGTGGACAAGCCGGATCGCGATGATGAGCATGACCGGGATGATGACGAAGAGCACGAACACAAAGACTGACGCCGACACGGCTGTGCCGAGGCACCAACGAGCTTCGGCACAGTCGCTTCCCGCCTTGCCACCGTGTTGCGATTCTCTGCGGATCGTCAAGGCCGCATTGTGTGCAGCCTCTATTTGTCGGAAAAGGAACACGGGGAACATGCGACAGGTTGCGCGTAAGGGTCGGGGAAAGAGATTGTTATCAACCCCTAACTCCCCGGAAAATGAAAGACATCCAATGAATAAGGCATTGATATGAACAGTTATCGACCCCGGAATTTCCAGTCATCGCTCAGTAAGGTCCCGGAAGTAACCCTGCTTTTCTGGATCATCAAGATCGCGGCAACCACCCTGGGGGAAACAGGAGGCGATACGGTTTCGATGTCGCTGCACCTGGGTTATCTCTGGGGGACAGCAATTTTTGCCACCCTTTTTATAGGTGCGGTTGCGCTACAAATCAGGGCCAAGGCGTTTCACCCCATTCTCTACTGGAGCACTATTATTGCAACCACCACCGTCGGTACCACCTTGGCCGACTTTGCCGATCGGTCACTGGGGATCGGCTATGCAGGAGGGGTCCTGCTGTTGTGCGGCCTGCTCTCGCTATCCCTTATCCTTTGGTACCGGTCCATGGGCACGATTGCGGTGCAATCGATCAACTCGGCGAAGGCTGAGATCTTCTATTGGGTTACCATCATGTTTTCCCAGACCTTGGGAACCGCCCTGGGCGATTGGACAGCCGATACGGCCGGCCTTGGCTATAGCGGGGGAGCCTTGATTTTTACCATCCTTCTCGCCATGCTTGTTGCCGCCTATTATTGGACTCCTCTTTCCCGGACCATGCTCTTTTGGGCCGCCTTTATCGTTACCCGCCCCTTGGGCGCGGTGGTCGGTGATTTCCTCGACAAACCGCTCAGCTCGGGCGGGCTGGCATTGGATCGGGCAACGGCATCGTTTGTTCTGTTTACCTTTATGCTCGCGTGTATACTGTTTTTTAGGCAAAAGGCGGCCGAGGCCATGCACTGATGCCTGTGTACAAACCGGGAACGGAAAAACAATTCGTCCTGAAACAAGTTGTTCGATGAGAAAATCGTCATTTTCAGGGCTTGTTCCGAGAGTGAGCTTTGGAGAAGGAGAGACAGATGCGCGTACTGTTGGTTGAAGACGACCCCATGATTGGGACGGCCATCCAGGAAGCCCTCAAAGACGCCTCGTATGCCGCCGATTGGGTGAAGGATGGGCAGGGCGCTCTCGATATCCTCCAATTCCAGCAGTACGACATCCTTCTCCTGGATCTGGGGTTGCCCGGCAAAGATGGGGTGGAGGTGTTGCAGCGTATCCGTGCCCAACACAACCCGATCCCCTTGCTGATCATCACGGCCCGTGATGGGCTGGATGACAGGATTCGCGGCCTCGATGACGGGGCGGATGATTACGTGCTCAAGCCGTTTGCCATGGCGGAGTTGCTGGCACGGATGCGCGCGGTCTTGCGGCGCAAGGGAGGCCCGGCCTCGCCCCTGTTGACCAATGGTATCGTCTCCCTGGACCCCGTAACCAGGGAGGCGACAGGCCCGGGTGGAACACCTGTGCAGCTTTCCAGCCGCGAATTTGCGCTTTTGCAGGCGTTGCTTATTCGCCCTGGCGCCATCCTGTCCCGCAGCGAACTGGAAGACCGTATCTATGGTTGGGGCGAGGAGGTAGAAAGCAATGCGGTTGACTTTTTCATCCATGCGCTTCGCAAGAAATTGGGAAGCGAGGTCATCAAGAATATCCGGGGGGCGGGCTGGATGGTCGCAAAAAACGCATGATGAATGATTCAACCGGAATAAGTGAAAAATCGACACATCCTTCGTCCAAACCAACGTTGCTTACGCGGTTCAACAAGTCATGCGCGTACCTGCTAACGAGGCGGACAACCATTGATTCGCTCCAGGGGCGGCTGGCACTGTGGCTCTCCACGGCGATCATCGTCGTTGCCGTGGTCGCGGGTTCGGTCGCCTTTGTCACCGCCTTTCGTGAGGCGCATGAACTGCAGGATGACATGTTGTCCCAGGTAGCCGCCTTGTTGGCGCAAAACGGTTTGAAGTCTGCCTCCGATACCGCCATCGAAGGGGGAGTGGTCAGCGATCCGGACTCCCGTCTCCTGGTGCAGATGCTCCCCAATGCAAGGATGAGTGAGCGTCCGCATGCCGGCAAATCCTCGTTGCTTGAACTGCCGGGTGATCTTGCCGATGGGCTGCATACGCTTGCGATACACCACGAAACGTACCGGATCCTGGTAAAAACGATCACAGGGGACCAACGGCTCGCCGTGGCTCAGGAAACGGAATTCCGCGATGAAATAGCCTGGGACAGCGCCATGCGCACTTTGCTCCCCTTTCTTTTTCTGGTGCCTCTTTTGATCATTGTCGCCTCCTCGCTTATCCGGACAATTTTCCGCCCCATTGCCCAGCTTTCCCGCCAGATCGACAACCGGAGCGAGCAGGAGCTGCATCCCATTGCCGTGGAAAAATTCCCTCTGGAGATCCGTCCTTTTGTCATCGCCATTAACCGTTTGTTGAAACGGGTGGATCAATCCATAACCCTGCAGCGGCGTTTCATCGCCGATGCCGCCCATGAACTGCGTTCTCCGATGACGGCCCTTTCGCTCCAGGCGGAACGGCTGTCGGAGGCGGATATGTCTGATCCTGCCCGTCGGCGACTCGGCACCCTGCGTCAGGGCCTTGAGCGGGCAAGGAAATTACTGGATCAGCTCCTCACCTTTGCCCGTGCACAAACACCGGGTAACAGCCCGGTTGCGGCCTTGTCCGTGCAACAGGTGTATCGACAGGTCCTGGAGGATTTGCTGCCGCTGGCCGAAGCCAAGGAGATAGACATCGGTATAGCCAGTGCTGTCGATGCCCGGCTGGAGGTCAATGCCGTTGACCTGCTCACTCTGGTGAAAAATGTGGTGGACAATGCCATTCGCTATACCCCATCCGGCGGACGGATTGATCTCTCGGTCGGTACCGGGCCGGACACCGTCAGCCTGGTCGTCGCCGATAATGGTCCGGGAATCCCAGAGGAGGAACGGGAACGGGTGTTCGATCCCTTTTACCGTGTTCTCGGCAATGAACAGATCGGCTCCGGGCTTGGCTTATCCATTGTCCGGACCATTGCACAACGCATCGGTGCCAGCGTCACACTGGCACCTGCCGATCCGCAAACCGGGAGCGGCCTGCGGGTGACCATAACCCTGGCCGGG
>JBFWIP010000054.1:0-15635 GCA_050255935.1 Desulfobulbus sp. | reverse complement strand
TTTCATGATCACCTCAAAGACCGCTCCCGCAGTCCGCTCTTTTTTGACCTTCCTGGTGCTGCTTGCCTGCATGCCCGGCATCTGCACCGGTCAGGATCATGGCGACACCGAACATTTCCCGTCACCCACTCCAGGCCTAAACCAGGAGGCATCGACCTTGCTCATGCCGCAAAACAGTGCCTACACAGGGGCCTATGTCGATTTCGGCGATGGGGAATCGCACGTCACCTACGATGCCCTGGTGGATTTTGAGCAACTGACCGGCAAGCATCTGGCCGTGGTCGCCTTTGGCAATTTTTGGGGCGATAAGGCCTTTCCGGAAAAGAGCGTCCGCATCGTTGCCTCTTATGGCGCGGTCCCCCTGCTGTACTGGTCTCCCTGGGACAAACCCTATGACGAGCGCAAAGGGCCGGACCGCTTCAGTCTCCGCCATATTCTTTCCGGGCAATGTGACGGCTACATCGATGCCTGGGCCGATGGCGCCCGTGCCTATGGCAAGCCGCTGTTGGTCACCTGGGGCCTGGAGATGAACGGCAAATGGTTTCCCTGGTCCGGGAAGTTTTACGGGGGCGGGAAGATTATCGGCCATAAAGACGGCCATCCCCTCTATGCCGGGCCGGAGACCTTCAAGCGGGCCTACCGTTATGTCATTGACCGCGTCCGGGCGAGGAAGGCGACCAACATCCTCTGGGGATTCCATGTCAACAATTTCTCCGATCCCCAAAAAGAATGGAACAAAATGGCGCAATACTACCCGGGTTCAAGCTATGTCGATTGGCTGGGGCTGAGCGTTTACGGTAAACTGAACCGCTCGGAGGGATGGGCCGACTTTGTCGACATGATGCACCGCCCCTACCATGAAATCGGGCAGTTGGATCCGGAAAAACCGATCTTTCTCGCCGAATGGGGCGTGGGTGAATTCCCTCCCGGCGACAAGGCCGGTTTCATCAGCAAGGCCTTCAACCTCATTCCCACGCAGTATCCGAGGATACGCTTGGCGGTCTTCTGGCATGAACGCTGGGAGAATGCGGACGGCAGTTACAGCAATCTCCGGGTCCAGTCCTCTCCCCAATCCCTGGAGGCCTACCGCAGGGGGGTGGCCAATCCCTACTGGATCGATCATCCCAAGATGATCCCCCCGCAAACAGGGCAATAGGCGGAATCAGCCCTGCTCTCCAGTGAACCGGGAGGGCAGGAAGCCCCGGACCTCGTGTTCACTGCTTGTTAAGGAAACAACAACGTTTGCGCCCAAATCCCTATTCGAGTACCATCAGTGCGTGTGCGTCTTTGCCTGGCAGGAATTTTTTTCATTTCCATTGGATACCTCTATGAAATTTCTTGTTGATTTTTTCCCGGTCCTGCTCTTCTTCCTGGCCTACAAGTTCTTTGATATCTATGTGGCCACCACCGTCGCCATTGCCGCAACCGTTATCCAGCTCGCCATTACCTGGTGGACAACGAAAAAGCTGGCCACCATGCAGCTGGTCACCCTGGCGGTGATCGCGGTCTTTGGCGGCCTGACACTGTATCTGCGCGATGAGCAGTTCATCAAGTGGAAGCCCACGGTGATCAACTGGCTTTTTGCCGCCGCCTTTCTTGGCAGCCATTTCCTCGGTCAACGCACGGCCATTGAACGCATGCTCGGCAGCGCCATTACCCTGCCCCAGCCGGTATGGCGTCGCCTCAACGGTGGCTGGACCTTGTTTTTTCTCGTTCTGGGCGCAGCCAACCTCTATGTCATGAGCTTTTACGACAGCAACACCTGGGTCAACTTCAAACTGTTCGGCATGCTCGGCCTCACGCTCCTCTTCGTGGTGGGACAATCGTTTTACCTGGCCCGTTACGTCCAAGAGGTTGAAAAGGGGAAATAATCGTCTGCATGCCGGATACTCGCCTTTCTTCCTATTTCCCGCTTACCCGATTGCCGGGGGTGCGATGAAACCGGGCCGCCGCCAAACTCCGGGGACGAGAGTTCCCCTGAAGGGAGTCTGGTCTGTTCTCGTTCCGGCGCCATTGTTGCTGACCTGCCGGGCGGCAACCACAAGCGTCCTCCCCTTTTGGAGCCTGACGGCAGCGCTGATCACGGCGCTTGCGGTCTTGGGCCTGACGCTGTTGTGTGAGACTGCGCCGAAGAGCGCAAAACTGCTTGGCTTCCTGGCCCTAGTCGGGAGCGGTTTCGCGGGATGGGATTTTTTCGCCTCTGATCCGCTCTTTGCCCTGCTGGGCGGAGTTGCCCTGATCCAGGCAGGTTACTTCCTGGTGGATCTGCCCTGCGAAAAAAACGGACCCGGTCGGCACCGGCTGGAATCCTATTGGTTCGACAATGCCAGGAACAGTCTCCTCGCCTTGACCGGCCTGGCCTCGGTCTCCCTGCTGCTCAACCCGCACCATCTCCCCCTGGGAGAACAGGCGGTCGCCATGGCGGCGCTTCTCAGCCAGATCCCTGTGGCCCGCTGGTTTCGTCTCTCCCCAAAAAGGGGGCAACGAATTTGGTGGTTGTTCCTGCCCCTGCTTTCCGTGCTGTTGATCGGATTCGCCCTCATGGTACAACTCACCGCCCTTGCCGCCCTGACCATCGGCGTGCTGACCCTGTGGTTCCTGCCCCGGGACCACAGGGGCCTGATCGACCATCATGAACAATGGTGGGAACCCTTTCTCAATCATCCGGCCCGGGTGCTGATCAGCACCTTTTTCGCGCTCTGCCTGTTGGGAACCCTGCTGCTGCAACTGCCCTGGGCTGCCGCCGGTGCCCCCCTGCCCCTCATCAATGCCGCCTTTACCTCGGTGAGCGCCGTCTGCGTCACCGGGCTGACCGTGGTCGACACCCAGACGGATTTCACGCCCTTCGGCCAGGGGTGCATTCTGCTGCTGATTCAGTTGGGAGGCCTGGGCATCATGACCATTGCCACCGTTGCCCTCCATGCCATGGGCAAACGGCTCAGCCTGCGCCAGGAACGCCTTCTGACCACCCTCACCGAAACCAGCCACCAGGAATTGCTGCTTTCCCTGGTGGCCATTGTCCGGTTTACCCTCATGGTCGAGGGCCTTGGCGCCCTCCTGCTCGCCCTGGGATTTCACCATGCCGGTACCGGCTGGGACACCGCCCTGTGGAAAGGGTGCTTCACCTCGGTTTCCGCCTTTTGCAACGCCGGTTTTTCCCTGGACAGCGCCAACCTGCTGCCGTATCAGCATCAGCCCCTCATCCTGCACGCGGTGGCGGTCTTGATCATTTTGGGTGGTCTCGCCCCTTCCACCTGCATGCTGATTTCCCGTTGGGTCGGCGGCCGGAGGATCGAACTGGCCCCACGGATCGCCCTGGTCACGACCACTGTTTTATTGATTGTCGGGGCCTGTTCCTTTCTTGTCTTTGAATGGGATCAGGTCCTCGACGGGCTGAGCTTTCCCGAGAAACTACTCAACGCCTGGTTTCAGTCCGTCACCCTGCGTACCGCCGGGTTCAACTCGGTCGACCTGAGTATTGTCCGCAGCCCTACCCTGCTGGTCATGCTTTTTCTGATGTTTATCGGCGGCAGCCCCGGAGGAACCGCCGGCGGCATCAAGACCACCACCATCGGGGTCCTGGCCATGACCTTCTGGGCCAGCATTACCGGGCGAAAATCGGTGATCGCCCAAAACAGGAGAATTCCCCAGGCCGTTATCAACCGGACGATCACGGTGGTGATTGCCGGGGTCATCGTCTGGACGGCGGTGGTCCTGGCCCTGGCCCTGACCCAGTCTCTGCCCGCCCGCCACCTCATTTTCGAGGCCACGTCGGCCCTGGGCACGGTGGGACTCTCCCTGGGGGCCACTCCGCAACTCGATGTGATCGGCAAGATCATCATCATGCTGACCATGTTTATCGGCCGTATCGGACCAATGACCCTGTTTACCCTCTTAAGCGCCGAGCATCCGGGCACCAAGGGCCGTTGCCCCGATGCCCGGATCACTCTTACCTGAGACTGTCTATGACTCAACAAATCCTCATCATCGGACTCGGCCAGTTCGGCATGTCGCTTGCACGAACCCTATCGGAAAAGGGTGCCGAGGTTCTGGCCGTCGATCGAAGAAAAAATCTGGTGGAAGAAGCCGCGGCCTTTGTCACCGAGGTGGTTCTGGTCGATGCCACCGATGAAGGCGAACTGGCCCGGCTGGAACCGGCGCGCCGAGATTGCTGCATCTGCGCCATTGGCGACGATTCCAAGGAGGCCTCCATTATCTGCACCGCGCTGCTGCGGCAGATGGGAGCGCCCTGGATTATCGGCCGGGCGAACAACGCCATGCATCGGCGCATTCTCCAACTGGTCGGTGCCCATCTGGTGGTCAATCCGGAGGAGGAATTCGGCCGCCGCTTTGCCAACCGGCTGATCAACCGCCATGTTATTTCCGACATGCCCCTGGGCGAGGATCTGCATCTTACCGAACTGTCGATTCACCCGTCCATGGTCGGCAAGTCTCTGATCGAACTGGCCCTGCCCAGGCGATTCGGGGTCATGGTGGTGGCCATCCGCCGGGGCACGCCGAGCAGGGTGCTCCAGCCCGATCCCAAGGTACCGTTGGAGGCCAATGACCGCCTGATCATCGTCTCCAGCGAATCCGCCATCCCCAAACTGACCAAGGGGGTCTGAGATGCGGCTGGCACATGCGGTACGAGTCGGTTCCTGGGTCCTGGTGGGCCTCAACCTGCTGATGGCGGTGGGCACTATTGCCGTCTTTTCACGCATGGCCCCGGCCATTGCCGTGATCCTGGACCGCAACGAGCGGACCCTGCAAGCCTGCGAGGACATGCTCGCCCTTCTCGCCGAGGTGGAAGACGGCAACCGGTTCTCCCCCTCCGAGGAACAGGCCTTTCGCAAGGCCTATAACCGCGCCAGGGACAACATCACCGAAGATCAGGAACCGGTAGCCCTGGAGCAGATCGAGCAGCACCTGCAACCCCTGTTTGCCGGTGACCGCCCTGTCCGCCGGCAGAGCGTGGCCGCCATTCGCCATCTGGGAAAAATCAACCGCGACGCCATGACCATAGCCGACCAGCATGCCCAAAACCTGGGGCGAAACGGCGCCTGGGGGGTCGCCTTCATGGCGATCTCGGCCTTTCTTGCCGGGGTGGTCTTCATCCGCAGCCTGACCAGACGGGTGGTGACACCCCTGGAGGAAATTCACACCGTCATCAACGCCCATCGAACCGGAGAGACCATGCGCCGCTGTACCGGGGTCGATTTGGCCCAGGATGTGGCGGCGGTATTCGCCGGGCTCAATGAAATACTCGATCAAGCCCCCGCTGCACCCCATTTTGTTTCCGGAAACGCGGTGATACCGCCTCAACCGGAACACGCTGCCGAAACCGGCAAGGAAGAAGGGAGCACCGGCACAAAGGGGGCCGGGGAATGAACGCTCTTTTTCAAACGGAACAACGCTTCACAGCGGGGTGGCAAGGCACGGACCTTGTTTTCACAGCTATTGGGGACATCATCGTACCCTGAAATCACATCAAATTTTTCTTCGCCACGAGGCCAGCATGAACATTCTTCTTTTCAACGGCAGTCCACGCAAGGGCGGCAACACCGATCTTCTCCTGGAACACATCGAGCAAGGTGTGCACCGTTTGGGTTTTAAGGCGGAACGCATCAACCTTGACCGTCTCAAGATTCACCCCTGTATTGGTTGCGGTCATTGTGAAGCTGAAGGCCAATGCATCTTCAACGACGACATGGTGCCTCTTTATGAAAAGATCGATCGGGCCGACCGCATCGTTATCGGCAGTCCGATCTATTTTTATGGCGTGACGGCCCAGACCAAGGCCTTTATTGATCGTTGCCAGGTGCTTTGGAGCCGCAAATACCTCCTCGGTGAAATCAAGCCTGAACGCGACTTCCGGCGGGGATACATGGTCAGTGTGGCCGCCACCGAGGGCGGCAAGGTTTTTGACGGCGCCAGGTTGACGGTCCGCTACGCCTTCGATGCCATGGAGTTCAACTACAGCGGCGAGCTGCTGATCAAGGGCGTGGATGCCAAGGGGGCCATCATTGAACGGGGCGGTTTCCTGGAACGGGCGCGGCAACTCGGGAAAGAGATCTGCCAAAAATAATGGGTTCGTGAACAAAGCAAACGCATGGATAACGCTCAATTTCACCCCGAAGCCCTGCCAATGAGCAAACTTCGCCGCCTTGTTCACTGCAGCCCTGTTCTCCTGGGAGCGGTGCTGGTCTGGCTTATGGGAAACGCGCCCATAGCGTCCGGGGAAGAACGGCTGGACGTCGGCCGGCTCGAATCGGCCTTTCGTTTTTTGGTCAGCGACCGCGATCAGGGGGGTATTCTTTACACGGCCACCGCCGGTGCGCTGCAAGGCCGGCAGTTGCCCTTGAGTTTTTATGAGACCGCGGCCTATTGGGGGGAGCATGTTTGCGCCACCGCCGACTGCACCGTTGTGGACGAATACGATCCGCACAATTTCATCTTGAGTCCGCGTGCCTCGGTGGGCGGCGATTTGCAGACGGAACGGGTCAACACCCATAACGGCATCAATATCTACGACGCGGCCACCTGGCAGATAGCCCTCGTGCTGGGGCAAACACGCAATCATTTCCAACTGCCGGGAAAACAAGAGGCCTATGGGCTGGCCGGCAACCAGAACATGCTGTTACAACAGGGCCACTTCGGCGACAGTCGCCATCCCGGTGCCGCCCAGATCCGCGGAGTAACCGCTGGAACGGTTTTCGTCTACAATGGGCACACGCTCACCGAACCCCGTCAGGCGTACAGTTTCCGCATGCTGCCACGGCAATGGCTGGCCGATGATCCCTTTGCGGGAACCGGGTATGGCCGTTACCTGACCGGAAACGGCTTGCCTGCCCTTGACCGAGAATTTCGGCTCGGACGCATCAGCTGGACCGATTGGAAGCCGATCAGCGGTGAAAACGCCTGGGCCTTTTTCATCGGCCCGTTGCAGGCTGCGGGGATTCATTACCGGATCGATCAGCCCGGTCACTATGTACCGTTCCAGGATCCGGGCCTGGAGAACGCCATCCGAATCCTGCCTGCCTTTGCCGCGATGCAGTCCTCCGTGGGTGGGGTGTATTACGCACCGGCCGGCACGGTGGCCAATCAGGGGACAACGCCGGTCGATCCTTTTTTCGTCTCGGTGGAGAATAACATCAGCCTGTACGCAGGCATCCGCATTCTCGCCCGCGTTCTGCGGGGCACCTTGTCACGGCAGCCCGATCTGCATCCAGCTGATCGGGACCGGATCAACCAGGCCCTGCGCATCTGTACCGTGATCGAACAGGGCGGAACGCTCAACGGGAAAGCCACCAAGGGATTGCGTTCCTTCCTGCGCCATCAAGCCTGGTCCGGGGGGGAATTCGTTCAGGGGGGATGGGCCGACAAACCGGGATCAACAAAGCCCTGGCAGCCCAGTACCGGCATCAAGGCGGTTGATGTCAACACCTGGGGGGTGGCCGCCATCGGCGCGACTACCATCGATGAGTGGCACGGCTTCGGCGCAGCCTTTGGCCTCTGGCAAACCGTCAAAAAATGGGGAGGCTACGGACAGGGGGCAACCCTCTGGGGCGTGGGATTTTCCGACCAGGACGGCAACGGCATCGATCCTAAAGGCAACTATCGCCGGTCGATTCTCTCCGCGGAATGGAGCTATGGCGCCATCACCATGGTGCGGGACATGCTCGGGCATTATCAAAAAAAAACCGGGAACCTCCGGCAGGACCAGCAGGCCCGCCAATGGGAAAAGATCCTGCAAAATGATGAACATTCCATGCTCACCGCCATGGACACGCTGCAACTCGCCACCTATGCCCAAACCGCCTTTCCCGGCCAACCCTCCCGATTCAACACCCTTCTTTCTCTGCCCACCAACCCAACCCTCTATGCCAGCCGCCGTTTTTTCATCCCCTTCGGCTGGTATGCCAATCCCCTGCCCAGCACCTGCGCCACGTCCTGGAAGGTGATGGTGGTCAACCACTTCAATCCCTTTCAACCCATCGGAAATCCGGCACAAGGAAAGAAATGATCCAAGGTGCCAGGATTGCCGGCCCCGGGAGAATCAATCGTAAAAAAAAAGCCCGCCTCGATGAGGCGGGCGAAATCAACAAGGGGCCGGATACTTTTAATCGCGCCCCTTATATCGCGTTCGAAGCGTACCCGAACGCCGCTTCATCAGGAGACCGGCTATCACAAGGAATCCGAGAAAAAGCAGGCAACCCGTGCCGATACCGATAAAAAAAATTCCCCAATAGCTTTTGCCGTTCGCTGCCTGTTGATTGGATGATTCCGTGCTCCCCTCCCCGGCAGCGGTACTTTGGACTTCCGCAGTTGCGCCGGGGGAGTCCTGTTCCTGAACGGCGGTTGCGGTGACCGGTGTTGTTAGGGCGGGTTGCACCACTGCTGCTTCCGGTCTGGGGGGAACCATGGCAAAGCCCTTGGAGAGCAGTTCCATGGCCTTTGCATCCCTGACCTTGCGATCTTTGCTCCCCATAACCAGGGCGATAATACGCACGCCGCCTTTTTTCGCGGTTGCGGCAATGGAGAATCCGGCGGCCGTGTAATACCCGGTCTTGAAACCGTCGCACCCCGAATATTGGGTCAGCAGTTTGTTGTGGTTGCGCATGATAAAGGAATCGCCCCGGAACCCCTTGGTCTGGGTGCCGGTATATTTCAAGGCCTCCGGTTTTTTAGCCAATGCCTGACAGAGGATGGCCAAATCGCGTGCGGTGGTGATATCCGGTTCCTGTCCCTTGGAGGGGGGCAGTCCATGGACCGAATGGAACTCGGAATGGTTCATTCCCAATGCCTTGGCCTTTTGATTCATCAGGGCGACAAACCCCTCCTTGGAGCCGGCGATATGGGTGGCCAAGGCGACAGCGGCGTCATTGGCGGACTGCACCATCAGCGCATACAGGAGGTCCTCCACGCTAAATTGTTCCTTGGGATCGAGATAGACCTGGGAACCACCGGTTTTGGCGGCTTCAACGGTTACCGGGACCATTTCGTCGAGTTTCAGGGCACCCTGTTCGATTCGATCCAAAATGACATACAAATCCATTAATTTGAGTACACTGGCCGGGTACACCTGGGTATCGGCATTGGCCTCAAACAGGGTGTTGCCGGTGTCGGCATCGATCACCAGAGCCGAGATGTAGGGGTCCTGGGCAATGGAATTGAGCGGTTTCCTCGCCGCCCAGACCGGCGTAAGCAGGACGAGGACGAGAAAAAGAGAACAAAGGCAGCGTTTCATGATGGTCGGCTCCACAAATATCGAGGGAATATGAAGATGTTCTCTACCTTGGATGGATTGGGGGGAAGGCAGGGGCGGAAGAAAGGTATGGGCGAAAAAATGTCATGTTGGTGTATTTCTCCCCCCTTGCGATCACTCCTTTTCTCCAGGAGGAAAGATCAAGTATCCCCACATGATTACTGACAAAACCTTCCCCTGTCAAACACTTCTTCCCGTAAATGCAGCAACGTTTTCCACCAGGCGGCTATTGCAATGAAATCACGTGCATTCCCTCTCCACGTCCAGCTTTGCCCTTGTGGGACGCCCGGCTTTGCGCTATGGTGGCGACTGTTCTCAGGGCAGGGTGAAATTCCCTACCGGCGGTATATTCACGATGCGGCATTTGTGTCGTGGATGAGCCCGCGAGCGCCTGGCTTCGTTCTGAAGGCAGGGTCAAGCAGATCCGGTGAAAGGCCGGAGCCGACGGTTACAGTCCGGATGGGAGAGAATTCGGTTGACGGTGGAGATCCGTCGCAAGGGTCGAACTGCGTTCCCCTGCGGGAGCATTGGGACCGCGGTTGACGGCATTGTTGCGCGTATCCCGCTGAGCACCACCAAAACCGGCATGGGGCCGGTTGTTCCCACACGCCCTGATTCCTGGTCACTGATTTTCAGGAGGCAACCATGAATCAGACCTTTGATGTTTCCCTGTTATCCCATTTTGGCACCCCCACCCAACGAGTCGAACAAGCCTTGGACGCCCTTGTTCAGGGCAACGGCATTCTGCTGGTCGATGATGAGGATCGTGAGAACGAAGGCGATCTCATCTTTTCCGCCCAACATCTGACCCCCGCACAGGTGGCCCTGATGATCCGCGAGTGCAGCGGCATTGTCTGCCTCTGTCTCACCGATGAACGGATCCGCCAGTTGGACCTGCCGATGATGGTTGAACACAACACCAGTAAAAACGGCACCGCCTTCACCATAACCATTGAGGCACGTGAAGGGGTCACCACCGGCGTATCGGCCGAAGACCGGGTCACCACGATCCGCACCGCAATTGCCGACAATGCCAAGCCAAGTGACCTGGCCCATCCGGGTCATGTCTTTCCCCTCCGTGCCCAACCCGGCGGGGTTCTCACCCGCCGCGGCCATACCGAGGGCACGGTTGATCTCATGCAGCTTGCCGGCTTGCAACCGGCCGGCGTGCTCTGCGAACTGACCAATGTCGACGGCACCATGGCCCGCCTGCCCGAGGTGGTCGATTTTGCCCGGGCCCATGGGATGCCGGTGCTTTCGGTGGAGGATCTGGTCGAGTATCGCCGAACCAAACTCGCGGCGGCCTGAGTTAAAAAATCCCCGGAACAGTCAATGCTCCGGGGATTTTTTTGTCGGTGGACAACTAACGTAACCCAAAGCCGCCTTCCTTGGCAACAACGGCGGCAGGATCAGTGAAGAAGGACGGAACAGGCCTCAGACGGACTGTCCCAAAAGAGCGAGCAACCGTTCATGGATGCCGTCGAATCCCCCGTTGGAAAGAATGACCACCACGTCGCCTGATTGGCAGGTTTCGGCCAGTGCCTCGAGAATGGCATCGGTATCGGCAAAGGAGCGGGCCTCTTTCCCGAGGGCGCAGAGATCCGCGGCAAGTTGGGGGGAGGAAAACTGCTCCTCCGGAGAGACGGTATCCAAGGGGATGTGCTCACGGATCAAAATCCGGTCGGCCGCGCCAAAAACCCGGGTGTAATCCCGCTGAAAAACGGCCCGGCGGCTGGAGTTTGTCCGGGGTTCAAAAACCACGATCAGACGATTCGCCGGCCAGGCGAGGCGCAGGGCGTTCAGGGTTTCACGAACCGCGGTCGGGTGGTGGGCGAAGTCGTCGATCACGGTGACGCCGCGTACCACGCCGCGAATCTGCTGCCGCCGCTTGACCCCTTCAAAGGTAGCCAGACCGTCGGTGATATCGGCAAAGGCAAAACCAAAACGGTGCAGCAGGGCGATCACCGCCAGGGCATTGAGGCAGTTGTGCAGCCCGGGCATGGGCAACCGGCACCGTCCCAGACGCTGTTCCCGATGAAAAACGGTGAACTCGCTGGCCAGGCCGTTGACGGAAAGCTCGTCAAGCCACCATTCACAGGCAGGGGATGTGCCATAGCCAATCACCGGACAGATGGCGTGGGCAGCGGCCAACTCGGCCACAACCGGGTCCTCGATGTGGGCCACCAGGGCTCCGCCGGTAGGAATACGGCCGATGAATTCGGCAAAGGAGGCCTTGATCGCTTCCAAATCGGCAAAGATGTCGGCATGATCGAATTCGACCGAGGTGAGAATGGCCGCAAAGGGCCGGTAGTGCTGGAATTTGGAGACCTTGTTGAAAAAGGCGGTGTCGTATTCGTCCCCCTCAACCACGAAGTATTCCCCATCGCTGATATTGGAGTTGCGGCCAAAGGCCTCCACCAGGCCGCCGATCATGAACCCCGGCGTGGCGCCCATGCGGTGGAGCGTGGTGGCCAGCAACGAGGAGGTGGTGGTCTTGCCGTGGGTTCCGGCCACAACCAGGGATTTTTTCCCGGTCAAGAAGAAATGGGCCAGGGCCTGGGGCATGGAAAGGTAGGCAATACCCAGCCGGGCCAGTTCAACGGCTTCGGGGTTGGTGCGCCGGACCACGTTGCCGACGATTACCAGATCCGGCTCGGTCGCGAGGTTTTGCGCCCGATATCCGGCCATGACCTCGATGCCGAGCTGTTCCAGGAACACCGACATCGGCGGGTAGACATTTTCATCGGAACCGGTGACGGCAAACCCCTGTTGCTGCAGCATGGCGGCCATGGCGGCCATGCCGGTACCGCAAATGCCGATCAGATGAATATGCCGGGGATCGGCGGGACACTGGTTGAGGGCTGGATCAAGTTCCGCGGTCTTCATTTGTGGCGCACCGTTCGTTCAATGGTCCGGTAGACCCGTTCAAAGGTTTCATCGAATGAAGAAGGCGTCAGCCGGCCGACCTCAATGAATTTGACCACAATTTCCTTGGCGACCTTGAAAATCGCCTCGTCGCTGATCTCATTCCGGATCGCCGACCTGTTCTTTTCGTCCGCAGCCATGGGCACCTCCCTTCTCTAACCATAAAAAAAACCCCTGTTACAGGAAGAAGGCCAATTCTTTACCAATTGTAACAGGGGAGAACCACGTTCACACGGAAAAAACCTCGCCAGCATTCCCCGGGAAGCTTGTGGTTTTTAATCTATGTCAAATGATCACTCAGTATTTTTCCAGCAATGTGTAATCAATGGCCTCGCCATAGGCGATCAGGTCTTTCCTGGTGACCCGGCGGCCCTTGATGGTGATCACGAACCGGGAATCCACCACCACATACATCTCCCCGTTCATCTTGCCGCTGTCCAGCTTGAGAATCGCCCGCTGTCCCTTGAGAGACTCGAGTTTACCGCCGCCGGCTCCGGCAAACATGGGATTGTTGATCATCATCAATACCGATTGCAATACCGGCGAATCCGAGACGATCTCCACGCTGATGCTGGCGTCCCCCCGCTTGTAATCACGGCTGACACTGATGCCGCCTCCCAATATGGCGGCGCCAAGCGCCTGGGCGTTGGCCTCCTTGCCTTCCCATCCGTTGAGCGGTTCAGGCAAAAGGGCCTTCATCCGTTCGCTTTTTTGCTGACGGACCAGTTGGGCGGCATAATCGAGATTGGAAGCAGCACCGGTATAGTCGCCGGCCTCGTACTGACGGGTTGCCTCACGAATGGTGCTGAGCACGTTGTCATCCGCCCGAAGCGGTTGCGCGCACAGTAAAATACCGGCTGTGAGAATAAATAATCTCTGTAGAATCCTGGGCATAGTCTCCACACTTTGGACACTTAGGAAAAATTCTGCTCTGTGATACCAAGAGGCAGGGGGCGTGTCAAGCAAAGAACCATAGGGGGAAAACGCGCAAACCAGTCTCGATCATGGCATTTTTTTTATCGCCCAATTAGACTGTTGTTCACTTGTTGCTGCAACGCGAGTTGAAGAAAAAATTGACAGGCCCCGTACTTTTTTTCCCCGCCCGCCCCTTAAGTTCCGATATCCGGGACTGCGCTTTCGCCGCGTTGACGAAAACGGCGGGTTTGTCGTTCCCGGGGCTTTTTAGGGGAACGGCCTGTTTGATTATATGGCCGGCTTGGAGCATTTTCAAAAAAATTCGAGTGAGGGAGAACGATGGCCAGGGAAATCGAACGCAAGTTCCTGCTCGCCAACGATCAATGGCGGGGCTTGGCAGAGGGCGTGCATTATAGGCAGGGGTATCTCCACGCCAGCCGGGATTGCACGGTACGGGTTCGTGTCGCCGGAAACCGTGGTTATCTCACGATCAAAGGGGCAACCATCGGCATTGGCCGCAGTGAATACGAGTATCCCATACCAACAGAAGACGCCCATGCCATGCTCGATGAACTCTGTTCCCGACCGCAGATCGAAAAGATTCGTTATACCATCCCATTCCAGGGATTTGTATGGGAAGTCGACGAATTCTTGAAAGAAAACAAAGGGTTGGTCGTGGCTGAAATTGAGCTGGCTCATGCGCAGGACACATTTCCGCTTCCGGAATGGATCGGCCCCGAGGTTACCGGTGATTTGCGCTACTATAATTCCGCTCTCTGCAAAAAACCATTCTCGGCCTGGCCGCCATCAACAGGACCTTGAATTCCCGAAATTGTTCACGAGATTGTCCCGGACGTTGATGCAATTCGTTCTGTAGTCCGAACTTTTCATCCCTCAGGTGCTGTCGGATGCAACGCCTTTGGTAACGAAGGGGAAATGCAGGTTACCTGCGTCTCCTGGGAGCCATGGAACGGGATCGACGACGAGAATTGTTTTTCTTGTTCACGCCGATTGCCTGAAGAGCCTGAACCGCAATTTCCTCGATGGAGCGCCCTTCCACATTGATGACCTTGAGGTTGTGACGCATGTAGAGTTGGTTGGCCTGTTGTAACTCCCGGGTGCAATTCGCCAAACTTGCATAGTTGGATCCGGCGTACCGTTTTTCGCGAATGGTATGCAGATACAGGGGAGAGCAGGTCAGCCCGATCGCCCGCTTGTGGTTGCGGACAATTTCCTGGGGCAATTCGTGCTGGTGCAGATGGTCGTCGGTGAGCGGGAAGTTGGCCGCTTTTAACTCCATGTGGGTGGCCAGGTAGATACTGACCGGAGTTTTACCGGAACGGGAGACACCTATCAGGATGATTTCCGCCTCATCGTACTCGGCCGGCCGGGTCCCGTCGTCGTGTTCCAGGGAAAAATGGATCGCATCGACCCGCTTATCCATCCTCGAGATGGTGAAATGGCGGGAATAGCCAGGTTCGCGCAGTGCCCGGGTTTCAAGCGCCTTTTCAAGCAGTTCCAAGGTATTGAGGAAGATGTCGAAAAATTTGACCTGCGGGCAATCGAACACATCGCGGGTTTCCTCATCCATGATGGTGCAAAAAATCAGGGGAGGATTGCCTTCAGACTGGCAAAGAATCCGTTCGAGGGCCTGGCGGGCATCATCCGGGGTGTGAATGAAGGGGATTTTTTCTTCGCGAAAACGAATGCCCTGAAACTGGGCCAACAGGGCCTTGCCCATGTCCTCGGCAAGAATGGCGGTGGAACCGGAAACGTAATAGACATCTTGAGCAACAGTAACCACTGCAACCTCCTCTTACATGCGTTTATGGCAGAACAGACAGCGAAATTTAGGGGGATGGTTTTCCGGCAAGGGTGCCTCTTTATCAGCAGCGTGACAGCTTTCGCAAAATTTTTCCGCCTCTTGCTTCTTCATTGCCATAAAACGTTGATGATTGCCGTCATGGGGCAATGGCTTGGTTGTTTCCGGAGGCGCCGCGAAGAGAAAATAGAGAATGCCGGCGCCAACAGCGACAAAGAGCAGGTTGGCGACAAGACGTTTGTTTGATTTGGTCATACCCTTCATTGGTTAAAAAAGAAGAACTTGGTTACTCCCCGCAACCAGCGGGAAACGAGATTCCACACAGGGGAATGAGGCCTGTCGGCTTCAACCCGCCATTTCCAGCCGGCGAAAATCGATGATCTTCCATCGAAGCAGGAGCAGCAATGCATCCACCAGCAGACTGCCAAGGCGTGGATATCGACCGGCCAGCCGGACCATCAGGGTATGCCGTTGATGCCTGCGGACAAGGGCCTGCAATTCCTTGCCTGAATAGTGCGGATCAAGGATCATCCGTGCCACCACCTGACCGGAGATCAGCGCCGGATGGATGCCTTCGCCGGTGAGGCCGGAGGCGAGACCGGCGGCATCACCCACCAGAAAACATTTCCCGAAGCGAATTCCCCGATAGTCGTAATTGACCAGGCCGGCGCGGATTGAAGCCGGATCCAGCGGAGGAAGATTTCGTTC
>JBFWIP010000053.1:0-15707 GCA_050255935.1 Desulfobulbus sp. | reverse complement strand
TCCTCTTTCGACGCCAAGACCCAATACGGACAATCCTGGACCTACAATTATTCCCGCAAGACGCTCGCCGGTATCGCTCTGGAATCGCAACTGACCGATGTTTTCAAGCTGCGCACCGGTTTTCGCTACGGCGACATGTGGCGCGAATACCAATACGTCAGCGTCATGCTGGACGACTCGCTTGAAAATTATACGGAAACGGCCATCGGCAGTCCCCGCCAACATGAAATCACACGTTCGGGCAATGCGCTTGTTGACGCCGCCTTTGATACGTTCGGCCTCGGTCACACCGTGACTTTCGGCGTCACCGGAACCAATTTCACCTATACCCGGGGAGACGATGTCAAGTCCGTCCTCGGCACCTCAACCATCGCCGATCCGGTGGACTATGACGATCCGGCCCTGGCCTTGGGGGGCACCAATGTGTGGTACGAGCAGGAATATCTCAATTGGGTCCTGGGCGACCGGATTCAATTCGACGACCAATGGTCGGTGCTGATCGGCTTCAACCGCGCTTCTCTCTCCCTGGATCGATGGGGAAGCGGCTCCGCCCTGTCGAACAGCAATTACAAGCAAGATCACCTGACGCCGACCTATGCCCTGATGTACAAGCCCATCGACAATATGACCACCTACCTCTCCTATATGGAAGGGCTGGCAACAGGGGGAACCGCGCCGACCACCTATAACGGGGAGACGGTCGTCAACGGCGGCGACATGCTGTCTCCCAGCGTCAGCAAACAGTACGAGATCGGTTCCAAGGCCACTTTCGGCCAGGTCGATCTCACCGCCGCCTTGTTCTACATCGATAAAATCAACGAGTATACCGACCCGGACGACCTGGTGTACAAACAGGACGGACGGCAGGTCCACAAAGGGGTGGAGTTCACCCTCACCGGCAAGATCACCCCCAATTTAAGCATGGTTGGCGGCTTCACCTGGCTGGATGCCGAAATTGAACGATCAAACGACGCCTCGCTGGAGGGAAAAACGCCGGTGAACGTGCCGGAGAAACAGGCCCGAATCTATCTCGACTACATCCTGCCGTTTGCTCCGCAGTACACTGTTTCGGCCGGGGCGTTTTATAACGGCAAGCGGCCGGTCAACGCAAACAACACCGCCTACCTCGATGAATCGCTCACTTTTGACACAGGCCTGCGTTATCTCACCACGGTCGACGGTCATGACGTGTCCGTCAACCTAAATGTGATCAACGTCTTTGATACGGCCTATTGGGCCTACTACCGCAGTGGCGACGGCCTCTTTCTCGGAGAACCGCGCACTGTCGCCCTGAACGTCAAGATAAGCCTGTAAACGATGTGCACCGCCTGCCTTTGCCATCGCCCCAATCCAATGAAGACCGCCTTCGCCGGCATGGCCCTTTTTCTTGCGGTGCTGGCGGCAACGGCCTCAGCGGCGACCGCTGTCGGTCCCGCTTCCAGGAAGGTTACGGACATGGCCGGACGCGTTCTTGCTCTGCCCGGGGAGGTCAAGCATGTCGCCTGCATGGACGTCTTGTGCTACCAGAAATTGTTCATGCTCGGGGCCAGCGACAGGGCCGTCATGATCTATCGCACCGACGCACCCTGGATGAACATCACCAACCCGGACGCGGCGGCCATTCACCAAATCGCCGGCGAGCCGAACATGGAAGAGCTGTTGTTGCGCAAGGTCGATGTCGCCTTTTTTGCCTACGATATTCAAAAAACGACACAAAAACTTGCCTCCATCGGTATTCCGGGCGTGGTCTCCCAGGCTGGGGGATTGGGTTTTCGGGCGAAAACAATGGAGGATTTCACCCGCACCATCAAGCGTCAGATACTGGTGTATGGAGAGGTTCTGGGCGGGCGGCCCCTGGAGCGGGCCAAAGCGTGGTGCAGATATTTTGACGAGCGCGTCCGGTTCGTCACCGACAGAACCCGTCGCCTCCCCGAAGCCAGTCGAACCCGGATGTTTTACATGCGCGGGCCAACAACCCTGGAGACCCATGGAAAAGGCGCATACGTCTATTGGTATGGAAAGATGGCCGGAGCACAAATGGTCGTCGAAAACGAACCGTATTTCACAAAAGGCCCTACTTCCATGGAAAGCCTGCTCTTATGGGATCCGGAAGTTGTCCTGGTCGGCCGGTCATATTCCCCCAACCTGGTCTTGAACGATCCCCGCTGGAAAAACATCAAGGCGGTACGGACCGGACGGGTCTATCCGTCGCCCAGCGGCGTTTTCTACTGGGATGGAGGCCTGGAGGGGGTGCTGCTCATGCAATACCTGGCGAAAAAACTCTATCCCCGGCTTTTCGAGGACTTGGACTTGAAGGCGGAAGTACGCTTTTTTTACCGGCAATTCTATAACTACGCGCTTTCAGAGGAACAGGCCGAAAAAATGCTTGCCGGGTTGGGGCCGGACGGTGTTCGCCGCCCACTGTACAACAATTGATCAGTGGCAACGCAAAAATGCCACGAGGAAAACTATGCCGGAAGGGCGCCGTTCTTCAGGGCTCCTTTCAATCGATCTTTCTTACCCCCTTACGTTCGTTCTTCCTGAACAGACTCTTTCTCTCCCGCTGTTTCTCTCCTTTCAGACATCTTCTTGCCATCACCGCAGGCTCTCACAATTATCGTTTTCCAAAAAAGCCTCGGGAACGGCAATCCGAGCTTGATAACATGCTGTTTTACAATACGTGACTTCTCGATTTTTGAGTTCGACGATTCGTCCCAATAATGTGCTTCGTACCGATAAGTACCCTCGCGCCCTGCGTTTGTCCCTCAGGGTACTAATCGTTGCAAAGGGAACAGCCCCCTTCCCAACAACGGCATGCCTTCAGAAGGCGTAACACTTTAAATTAAAAGGAAATATAAGATAACAACCATTCTCTTGCCCTTGGTACATGATTTGCTGAATCCCAGACATTCGGACATCTCGCCGTGCATTTTAAAAATGCATACGCAATGACAATATCTGGGCGTGCCACACTTCAACGGTACGCCAACCTAACGAGTCGCCATGTCAAAACCATTCACGTTACGCCCAGCAACTCTCCTTGCTTTCCTGGTAGTCACAGCAGGATTGTGCAAAAATGCCCATGCTGTTGACGATGTTGCCGCAACAGCGTCTCCCGATGAGTCGAAGGTAACCGAACTGTCCGAAATTCAGGTTGTGGGAGAAAAAGAGGCGGCGCCCCCGGCAAAAGACGGGAGTGAGGAAAGCGGCTATCTGGCCACAACGGCAATGGTCGGCCCTTTGGGGAAGCAGTCGCTTCAGGACACGCCGTTTTCGATCAGCGTGATTACGGCGGACTTTATCGAGAACATACAGGCGGGCAACGCCACTGAGGCGCTCAAATATAATCCGGCGGTGAACCCGGAAATGGGCTCCAACCGTGGCGGCGACTATTTCTCGATTCGTGGGTTCATCAACAGTTCCAATCAGGCGATCGACGGCATGCGTTCGGAATTATCGTACGGCATTCTCGAAGACAAGGAACGGATAGAAGTGCTGAGCGGCGCAAACAGTTTTCTTTATGGCATCGCCAGCCCCGCGGGAATGATTAATTACATCCTCAAACGGCCCACGGCTGAAACCATGTGCAATGTAACGATCGGCGATTACGGCGGGGAGCAGCTCTATACCCATGTCGATGCGGGTGGGCCGATCGATGAGCAGGGAAAGTTCGGCTACCGGATCAATCTTCTGGGGGTAAATAACGGTGATACGGGCATCGAGGATGAGTCCAACGAGCGGTATCTGTTCAGCGGGGCTTTCGATTGGCACCTTACGCCCAAAACCGTCTGGTCGTTTGACGCGTCAAGATTTCACAAGGAAAACGAATACATGCAGGCGTATTTTCTTGTCGGTTCGGTTACCGGGGTTCCGGACGCTCCCGATGCGTCCGAAAATTATTCGGCACCCTACGCCTTCATGGAGAAAACATATACAACGGTCGGCACGAAGCTGACCTCGGAAATCAACGATACTCTTTCCGTCAGGTCGGCTCTTCGTTACGGCCTCCAGGAAAGCGAGTACGCAGGTATACGAAACAGCTGGATCGATAACTCCGGCAACTATACCCAGCAGATGATGTACTACAGAGCGCCCTATGAAACGGCTGTGCTGCAGGGCAATCTCTTTGTCGATATCTCGGCGGCGACCGGCTTTATACAACATAAGGCAACGGCGGGGTATCTGATCGACCATATAAAATTTTCTTCAGCCGGTTCGAGTAAATATTATTTCTCCGACACCGCGATATTCAACATGTCGGCCCCGGGATATTCGCCGGATCCCGGTGTTTCCATGTCGGAAGAAGCGTACACGGCGAGAAGAACGACCCGCCAGTCCGCAATGTTGGCGGATACCCTTACCTTCAACGATTCCTGGTCTCTGCTTCTGGGGGGAGCTTACGCGAGTATTAAAGAGAACAACTATTCCACCACAACGGGCGAACTGACATCGGACTACGACGATGGAGAATTTACTCCCGGCCTGGCGTTGATGTTCAAACCCGTCCCGCAACTCACGCTTTATGCGTCGTATATGGAGGCGCTTGAGGAGGGCGATATTGCGCCGAGTACCGCAGCCAACGCCGACGAGGCTCTCAGCCCCTTCGTCAGCACCCAGGTGGAATTCGGCGCCAAGGCGACCGTGAAAGGGGTAAACTTGAACGCCGCTGTTTTCCGTATCGAGCAGGACAACGCCTATACCGATCCCGTAACCAATATTTACAGTGAAGATGGCCGTGAGGTGCATAAAGGGTTGGAGTTTTCCTTTAGCGGAAAACTGACCGAAGACTTGACCCTGCTGGGGGGCTTTACCATTCTGGATGCGAGCATGGAGAAAACAGCGGACGCCTCCATGGAGGGAAAAACGCCCCAGGCCGTTCCGGAAAAACTCGCCAGGCTGTACGGCGAATATGCCGTCCCCCCGATTCCGGGACTCACCTTGACCGCCGGGATTTCCTATACGGGAAAAGAATGGGTCAACGACATCAATACACTCTCCATTCCCTCTGTGATTACCGGTGATGTGGGCATGCGCTATCAACGGAAACTTTTCGGCCGGGATGCCACCTTCAGATTCAACGTGAACAATGTTACCGATGAGGATTACTGGACGACCAAAGGCGGCAGCATGCTCTATCTGGGAAGTCCCCGACTTTTCAGTCTGTCGTTGACAATGGCGCTGTAATCCGGGGCCCGATCCCGGAGAGCATGATGCCTTTTCCAATACCAGGGGGTATGCGGACGGTCGTTTTTCTGCTCATTTTCGTTTTGACGGGTTGCCGTGCCGACGAACATGGAGCACCGGATAACGATCATGGCGCCAAACGAATAATAACCGATCTCGCCGGGAGAAAGATTGCGATACCGGACCGGGTTGAACGAATAGGGTGTTTGACGGGAGCTTCCTATGAAAAGGCATTTCTTGTGGGGGTGGGCGACAAGGTCGTGGTGCGGGCCGCGACCTATCCTCCCTGGATGGAACGGACGAATCCCCGGGTACGGACGATCCCGACAATTCGCAACAGCCATGATCCCAACATGGAGGCGCTCCTCAAGCAAAAAATCGACGTGCTGTTTTTTTGGGATCATCCGATTCTTCTGGACAGGCTGAAGGGCATCGGCATCGCGGCGGTCGTCCCGCAACCGGCGGCGCGTGATTTTGCATCCATCCGTGAGTTTACCGGGCGGATGAAATCCGAAGTGCTCCTGTATGGCCGGGTTTTCGGCGGCGAGGCCGAAAAACGGGCACGCGCCTGGTGCGCCTATTACGATCAAAAAGTGAAGTATGTACTGGAACGAACCTCGACCGTTCCGGAAGCGCGGAAACCCAGAGTTTATTACGTCCGTGGTCCGGATGCGCTCACGACCCATGGTCGCGACCAGAACATAACCTGGTACGGCATGATGGCGGGAGCGGAGATGGTGGTCAGAAATACCCGTGCCAAAAACATCTCCCAGATTTCAATGGAAGATATCATCCGCTGGAACCCTGAGGTTATTTTTGTCGGTCGGCAGTATTCACCCGATCTGGTGCTGAAAAACCACAAATGGAAATATGTGTCCGCCGTACGGAACAAACGGGTTTATGTCATCCCGGACGGCGTTTTTTATTGGGACGGCGGCAGCGAAGGAATTCTTCTTTTGGAATACCTGGCGTGGAAATTATATCCGAAGATGTTCAGGGACTTGAATATGCAACGCGAAGTCACAGAATACTACGAAAAATTTTACAATTGCCGCCTTACGGACGATGAAATCGAAAAATTACTGCATGGCCTTGATCCGGAGGGACGAAGATCAAACCGCATGAACAATTGATTCCACGGTCATGGTCAGAGTTATTCGCCTGCTATCTTCCATACGCAATTCATAGCGAAAAAATTGTCCACCCGGATTTTCGAAGATCTGGACCTGCATACTGAACTTCGCTGTTTTTACAGGCAACTTGACAACTACCCGCTTTCAGGGGAACAGGTCGAAAAAATGCTTGCCGAATTGAGGCCCAACGGTCAGCGGCGGCCACTGCACAACAGCTGACCTGACCGCCAACCGGTCAAACATCATATAAGGAGAATTTATGGAAAAGGTTGAGAGCGTTCCCTGCACATTCCGGACGGAGGCGGTCGGTGCGTTCGCGCAAAGGTGTTTTTCTCCTTCCCAAGGAACTGCCGTCAATCAGGGTTGTGCCTTTCGCGGGGCCAAGCTTGCGCTGCAGCCGATTACCGATGCCGCGCATCTGGTGCACGGCCCGATCACCTGCCAGGGCCATTCCTGGTCTGTACGCCCCACCGCTTCCTCCGGTTCACGCCTGCATCGATCGACCTTTATCACCGATCTCGGTGAAATGGACATCATTTACGGCGGCGAGCGGAAACTGGCCCAGGCCATTGACGGTATCGTTTCCCGGCACGATCCTGCCGCGGTTTTCGTCTACCAGACCTGCCTGCCGGCGATGATCGGCGACGACATCAAGGCCGTATGCCGAACCATGAGCGCTCGATGCGGCCGTCCGGTCATAGCGGTGGATGCCCCCGGATTCGCCGGCGGCAAGGATTCCGGCAACACATTCGCCGGCCAGGTCCTCCTGGACCAGGTGATCGGCACCAGGGAACCGGATTTTGTCACCGATTACGACATCGTCCTCATCGGCGAGTACAATGTCGCCGGCTCCGTTGACATCATCCGCTCCCTGCTCGGCCGGTTGGGCATCCGCATCCTCGCCTCCATTCCCGGCGACGGCCGTTACCGGGATATCGCCTCCTCCCATCGGGCCAAGGCGTCCCTCACGCTCTGCTCCCGGGCCATGGTCGATTTAGGCGATCGCCTGCAGGCGCGTTTCGGCATTCCCGGCATTGCAGGCAGTCTGTATGGGCTTGCCCAGACTTCTAGCACCCTCCGCAATCTGGCCACGCTTCTTGCCCGGCAAACCGGCAAGTCAGCGTTTATCAAACAGGCCCAAGCCCTGATTGCCGAGGCAGAAACAGCCACATGGCGGTTCCTGGCGCCCTTCAAAAAACGGTTGCAGGGAAAACGGGCCCTGCTCGTGGCCGGCGGAACAAAGAGCTGGTCGCTGATCAACGCGCTCGAAGAGATCGGACTCACGGTGGTCGGCTCCACCCTGCAAAAAACCTCGGCCGATGATCGCAGGCGCGCCAGGGAAATTGCGGCGGCAAGAAACATACACCTCTATGAAAATCTGGGATCGCACCGCCTGGAAACATTGCTGCTGCGGGAAGAGGTCGACGTCTTGCTCTCCGGCATGGGGTCGTCCTTTGCGGCGGCACGCGCCGGGATTGCCTGGGTGGATATCAGCCATCACCGCACATCCCCCCTGGCGGGCTATGAGGGAGTCGTGCGATTGGCCGAGGAAATCGACGCCGCCTGCCACAATCCGGTCTTTGCCCAGGCACGCCTTCCTGCACCCTGGGAAGACGAATGGCTGATCAACGCGCAAGCCGCCTGAGGAGAAAAGAACCCCCATGCAGAAGACATACCCCAGAAAACCCTATCAGGCCAATCCGCTGAAAATGGGCCGTCCCATGGGAGCGGCACTGGCATTGCTCGGGACCGGCGATGCGGTTCCCCTGATGCTCGGAGCCCGCGGGTGCGCCACGGTAGGATTGGTGCTGCTCAATCGCCATTTTCAGCGAACCCTGCCCATTGAGACGGTGGACATGGACGAATTGGCGCTCATTGCCGGGAATACGGAAGGTCTGGAACGCACCCTGCTCGAACTTTCCCACAGGCCCGATCGTCCCGGGCTCGTCGGTCTGCTGGTCACCGGCCTAGCCGAAGCACGCGGCGATGATATTGCCGGCTTCCTGCGGGGTTTTCGTCGCAACGTCCAGACCCTTCAGCCCAATTGCGGCGCCATGGTGGAGACGCTCGCCATTCCCTGCCCCGATTTCAGGGGGGCATCGCAGGATGGCTGGAGCGATGCCGTCGAAGCGATGGTCGCGCAGTATGCGGCCCCTGCACCTGCAGGGATGCGCGATCCGCGGCAGATCACCGTGCTGGCCGGATGGCAGATGAGTCCGGGCGATGTGGAAGAAATCAAGGATATCCTGGAGGCATTCGACCTGAAACCGCTCGTGGTCCCGGACCTCTCCCTCCCGCCCGGGACGGAGGAGGATTCTCCCGCAAACGCGTATCCCCATGGGGACGAAGCCGCAACGTCCGGACCGGCCCTCCTGCGCCGCATGGGAACGTCAACCCATGCCTTGGCGTTCGGCGGGCATATGCGCGGTGCGGCCCGGATCCTGAAGCAGCAAGCGGGCATTCCCTTCCAGGTCTTCGACCGCTGTATCGGACTTGGTCCAAGTGATGCCCTGATAGGGCATCTGGCCCGGATTTCAGGCAACAAAACGCCCGCAAGGTTCAGGCGGCAGCGCAGCCGCCTGGTTGACGCCATGCTGAACGCCGCCCCCATCCTCGGCAGGCGAAAGGTGGTGGTCGCCTCCGACCCCGACCATCTCTTTTCCCTCTACTGTTGGCTTTCCGAACTGGGTGCGGCCATGCCTTGTGCCATTGCCTCGACAAACGCGCCCATTCTGCGCCAAATACCGGAGAGTCTCGTTCACGTCGGCGACTTGGAGGATCTCGAAAAGGGGATGCGCGGCGCGGATCTGCTGATTGCTCCGTCCAGCGCGGCTCCTGTCGCTCGACGGCTTTCGATTCCGCATCTCCGCGCCGGCATACCGGTGACCGACCGTTTTCGGGGCGCCCAGGAAACGACCCTGGGCTATCGGGGTGCCTGGAACCTGCTGTGCACCGCGGCCGATCTCATCAACGATCGCCGCGCCGACGAAATCCCTGCTGAATCCTGATCGGACAGTTGAACACGAAAACGGCGCCTTGACCGGATCGCTCCGGTCAAGGCGCCGTTGCTGGTTGGTTCCCGGAAGGCCCTCACCGCTCAAGCGACATGGCCTCGCCTCCTTTATCCGTTTTCCACGCCTTGCGCATCCAGGGCGGCGGATTGTCGCGCAGGGTGGCCTGCAGCTTTTCCAAGAGATCGGCAATATGCTGGCGCCCATCGAGCTTGGTGACAAACACATGGGAGCGGATCAAGGCCAGCGCCTCTTCGCCGATGACCGGCTTAGCCACGAAGACCAGGGCACAATCCGTGAGCGCCAGGATGCGCGGATTGTTTGCCCCCCCGCCCCCTTCCCCAGCGAAATCGAGTGTTGCCGTGTGGGTACACCCGTTTTTCGTGACCTCGTACATCATCAGGTGTTTCGAGTTGATGAGTTCGGCGTCCACCGTTTGTTGGTCATTGGTGGCAAACGCCGCCCGCAGGATTTTTTTGCTCATTGGGTGTTCTCCTTCATGCGCAAGAGGATATCGTCCAGATCGGACCTGATGTGAACAAGGTTCGGGAAGGCGAGGACCGCCGCCAATCGTCCGGCAGGACGGTCATCGCTCTGCCTCGGTTTATCGTCAATACATGGGGCCTACGGCCGGAAGAATGGATTCCGACCGCAAGGTGTATTCCGGAGGTCCGGCATCGGGAGCCGGCATGCGGACCTGCCAATCGACGAGCTGCTTTCGGGGCAGCCTCCCCTCTTCCAAGGCTTCCGCCGGAACGATATGGAAGACGCCGTCAACAAGGAGGAAAAAGTCGATCGGATAGAGAAAGCTGTTGGCATACCGCGGGCCGACGTCGATCTCCAAGGCATCGGCCGTGAGCGTGTACCGTGCCGACCCGCAGCGCAACCGGTGGTGACGATTGAACACCATCGTTTTGCGAAACTGCTGAACGGAACCGATTTCGTCACTTAAATATTTGATCTCATTGGCCGCATCTTCGTAATACTCGGCAAGCATCGCCTCCAGGTAGGCCGCGGGCAGCCATTGGCGGAAGGAATTGAGATACACCACGGTGGTTGCGGTCAGCAACTCGAGCCCGGCAAAGCTGATGTGGAGGGCAAAGGCATAGGGCGGTGCCACATAATTGATCCGGAAAATACGCTTTCCCGTTCGAATCCGGGCATCGGGCGCCGAGACCCCCTGGCGGAGGATTCTGAGAATCCGGTAGACCTGGCCCATGAGCCGTTGGGTATGGGTTGTCGGATCGAGACGGGACAGGCGTTGCCCCAGGGGCAGGCCGGCGAACTGCGGATTCACGCTCTCCCAATAGCCGTCCAGGAAGGAAAACGCCTCGAGCGCATCCATGGCCTGGGGGATGTTCCAACCATTGTCCTCGCCCGTGTGTTCCGGTTCGCAAAGTTGTATGGCCGAGGCATTGGTGTACATCTCGATTTCCCTGTATTCCGGCAGCCGGCGCCCCTGTGTGCCCCGGATCAACCGTACCGCCGCCGCTTCGGTAAACGCATTCATTTCATCGCTCCGCCCATCGTTTGTGCACCGAGATACCATCCTGAACGGACCGGGACAAGAGGGCAGGAAGTGCCCCGAATCCGTCCAGGACGGCTCAAAGGTTAGAGGTCATAATTTTCCCAGGCGATATGTTTGGACCGCAGGGCGCGCTCGAAATCGTTGGCCATGACTTCCAGCATGTTCAGCATGCCCTCGTAGCCGATATAGGGCCGGTCCACGTAGGTATCGCGGTTGGTGGGAGTGAGCACGTCGAACCCCACCTGCATGCCCAACTCCTCGGCCACATACTGTTCCCAGGCCGAACCGAGCACGGCATGCGTTTCCTGCTGCGCCAGGGCCGACTGCATCTGGTGCCCGTCGACATTGAAGGCCACCTTGGCCGGCAGGTTGAGTTCGGCAAGCTCCGCCGCGAGCAGGGCCCGGGCCTCCGGTCGCCCCGATCGCAGCAGGATGCATTCCGGGATCATTTCCAACTCCGTAAAAAGCATCCGCACCAGGCCGATGCCGATAGTGGCGTCCGCGCTCAGGGTGACCCGGCAGTTGCGGTACCGGGGGATGATCATCAGGCCACGCCGCCTGAGCACGTCCGCGACCATGTTCTCGCCCTCGGCAATGATCCCCCGCGCCGCCGCCTCTGCTCCGAAATGGTTGCCCAGGGCGGTGAGCCAACGGGCCGAATTTTCCAGGCCGATGGGCAGGGGGATGTCCGCAAGGAGAAGCGGGATGGCAAACCGCTCCTCCATGTGTTTGGCCATGCTGTAGCCGACATCGTGACTAAGCAGCAGGTTGGCGGCCGCAGACGAGGCGTGCCGCAGTTCGTGCATGGAGGTATCCCGGGTGAGAACCGCCCGGACCTCGATGCCCATGCGCTTGAGCACCCGCCGCACCCAAAGGAGATCGGCCCGCCAGGTCGGGTTGAGCGAGGCCTGGGGCGCGATCAGGTTGACGCTTTTCGCATCGCGTTGTTCCGGCTCCTTCATCACCGTCAGCAGAGCTTCCAGGCCGAGATCCATGCCGTCATAGGCGTTGCCGCGAAAACCGCCGGCAAAGACCGGGATCAGGCGGGCGCCGACCTTGGGCTGCATCACCCGGCAGACGGCCTCGATATCCTCGCCGATGATGTCCGCCGCGCAGGTGCCGACCACGAACATCACCTTGGAGGCAAAGGCCGCGTCCGCCTCGATAATCAATTTCTTGAGTTTGTCCGTGGCCCCCATGATGATGTCGGTTTCAAACAGCCGGGTGCAGGCCGACTTGCGCCGGGTGAAATCGATTTCCTGATTATCGTAGCCCAGGGCCACGGTGGACGAACAGCCCTGGGGCGAATGGATGAGGATGCTCACATCCTCGATCCCGGCAAGCACCGTGGCCACCCCCTCCAGGGCGCAGCCCACCAGTGGATCCTTGCTGTGGGTGCACTGTTCGAACTTCAACTCATCATACATCGGCCTCTCCTCCTGGCTCCGGCATAGAGGGTGCAGTCGGGCAGGTTCTGCGCCAGCTTGGGCGTCATCGAGGCCGCGGAGGCCAGCCCGCCATCTTTGGGAAAGACGATGCGCCGCGCCAAACTGCTTCTTGGCCTGAAGGCGTAATCCAGGGCGGTCTTGATGCACTGGGCCACCTTGAGCGCCCCCCGGTAGCCGAAACGGGGACGGTTGAGGATGGCGTTCAGGTCCACCAGGGGAATCTTGGGAAAACTGAGCGAAGAGCCGAAATACACCGTCTCCAGGGGATTGAGGCCGCCGAGAAAACGGAGCAGTTCATCCTCTGTCTGTTGCATGGATTCGTATCTGCCCAAGGCCAGGGTTCCCTTGGTGATCAGGATTTCAGGGTCCAACCCAGCCTCCAGCATGTAGTCGATGCTGGTCTCGCGGGCCTCGGTGCTCCAGGGGTGAAAGTTGTAGATAATGGCCCGCATGCCGAAATCCTTGTCCAGCATATGGGCAATCGCCAGTGACTTGATCGCATCGTGGCCCTCGATAATCGCGGTCTTGCCGACAAGGTGGGGCCGGACCTCCTCGTAGGCCGCGCCAATGGCCGCATACTCCTGCTGCATGAGGATCTCGGCCTCGGCTTCCAAGCCCAGGTGGACCGCGGCCCCCCGAAGCCAACTTTCCGTGGCGGCGATGCCGTAGGGCAGGATGGTGGAGTTGAGCGGCGTGCCGAAGGCATCGCGCATGGCCGTGCCCACGGCATAGCCGATGTCGAGGCAGAGGGCGCAGTTGACCGCCACCGACGGTGCCCGCCGGAGTTGCTCCAGGGAGCAGTTGCCGGCAATCACCGCATTGACCGAGGCGCCCATTGCCTCCACCAGGCGGACCAGTTCCTTGACATCGGTATCGATCTCGGTCCGCTCCGGCCCCATCTTGGCGCCGACAATGTTGACCGACCGGGCCAGACGCCTCTTTTCCGTCTCGGTCGGCGGGTGCATCAGCTTGACCAGGTCGCGAAAGACGAGATCAAAACCGCTACGGTACTCACCGGCAAACCCCTCGCAATGGATCGGCATGAGTTCGGCATCAATCCGGCCGCGCATGTCCCGGATGACCCCGTCCACATTGTCGCCGATAATGCCGCTGGCGCAGCTGGTGGCCACGAAGATCACCTCGGGGGCGTATTTTGCCGCCACCTCCCTGATCGCGGCCTTGAGTTCGTCTTCCCCGCCGTAGATAATCTGGTTCTGGTCCAGGCTGGTGCTCAAAACCGGTTCGTAGACTGCGCCGCTGTTGCGGCAGTTGGTCAACTTGTAGGCCTGCTTGACCCCGTAGGCGCAACCGCTGGGTCCATGGGTGAGAACCACGCTGTTGCGGATACCGGAAAGAATCTTGGTGGCGGTCCAGAACTTACAGGGCCTGGTATGGCTCCCCTGCAGGTGCGTGGGGATCGCCCCTTCGTTGGCGAGCCGGTACAGTTCGCTCAACGGACCGTGGAACACGATCCGGTCGGCGAGCAGATCGGCTGCCGTGGTTCTGGGATTGCAGGTCATAGGTCCTCCGGTGGATCGGCGCCCCGAAGTGTGAGGGGGAATTGGAAATGAACTCCGGGACGCCGTCAACGGTTGTTGCTTTTGTGGGCGGGTTTGCCTCAATCAGCCAGTGGCAGGGAAGCTCCTACCACGTATTCAGTATCCATTCGCGATCATGGGTGTATTCCATGTGGGTGAACAGGGTATTGGCGATCAATTCCCCGAGCAGGGCAGCGCCCCGGTAGCCGATAACCGGTTGCCGGTACATGCCGGCGCGGTCAAAGGTCGGAAAGCCCACCCGCACCATGGGGATGTTGTTGTCAATGGCCACATAGCGTCCCTTGGAGTGCCCCAGGATCAGGTCGTAGTGCATGCCCCGGTTCTTGATCCGGTCCTCCAGTTCCCACAAATCGGCATTGGCCACCACCTCCATTTCGTGGTCCAGCCCTTCCTCCAGTTCCTTGATCCGTGGGTCACGGCTGAAGTTGTAGGCGTCATCGCCCAAGAGCAGCAAGGCGGGATCCAGTTCGATCTCCCTGCAGAACTGCGCCAGCCCGATCACCAGATCCGGATTGCCGAAGATGGCCACCTTTTTATCGGCGAAAAACATGTGGGTGAGATCGGTGAGGGCATCGATGGCCAACCCCCGTTCCTTCACCAGCGACTCGGGTATGGGTTTTCCGGTCATTTCGCTGATCGCCTGCACCATGGCGTCGGTGTTTCTGATCCCGATCGGGGTGTTGACCTGGCGCATGGGCACGTCGAACTTGTCCTCCAGGTACCGGCCGGCAGCGGCGCCCTCATAGCGGTTGCAGCAGAGACTGCCCACGGCGTCGCCTGTGCCGGCAAGGTCCTCGACCGTGGTCCCGCCGCCGGTCAGGACTTCCTTGCTGGGCAGGGTGGGAGAATCCAGGGGTTCCATGTCGGGGATGATGGCGGCATCGACCATCATTTCCCGGCAGTAGTCCTTGAACACATGCACGTCGCCGGGATTGGCCCAGCCGGAAAAAATGTTGAGTTTGCCGTTGGGCGCGGTCTGCTTGGCAACGGCCTTGACCAGGGCGGTAATGCACTCGTTGTACCCGGCAACGTGCGTGCTCTTGAAACTGGGCGTATGCACCGGAATCAGGTTGATTTCGCGGTCGGGAAAGATTTCTTTCAGCCGTGCATTGGCGTTGCGGATACTGCCCTCGATGTCGTCGCCGATGATTTCCGTGGAGCAGGTGGTGATCACCGGAATGACGCGCAGATCGGGATAGCGCCTGGCCATGATCTCGATCCCCTCCACAATCCGTTTGCCGCCCCCGAACACGGCGGCGTCTTCATGCAGGGACGAGGAGGCGATTTCGAAATTCTCCTTGAAATGCTGGGCAAAGACCAAACGGACGAACATGGAGCAGCCCTGGCCGCCATGGACCAGGGAAATGCAATCCTTGATGCCCAGGGCCGCGTATTGCGCACCGCAGGGCTGACAGTTGGAGACCGGATTGATAACACCGGCGCGTTTTTTCTTGGTTATTGTGCAGGACATGGTTTTCCTCGTTGGACGTTGGCTCTTTTAATAATTTTTCACGTACAATTCCTCGTTATGGGAGGAGGTAATGACGATCTCCCGCATCCGCTCCTTGACGCCCTCAAAAAGGGCGTGCAGTTCTTCCCTGCTCATGTCGCGGATCCACCCGAATCTGGAGGCAAAGGCGCTTGAAAGCACCTTGGCGTCCGCCATGTGGCACCGGTCCATGTCACTGGTGGCTTCCGGGGTGGAACCGGCGAGCAGGGCCTCGGTGCCGTCGAGCACCCCTGCGATGTTCTCCTCCCGGTCCCAGGCCCGGGAAAAGAACTGCCACAAGCAATCTTTTTGGATGTAGTCGGTGAGTTGTTCTATCTTGTTCTCCATGGTTCAC
>JBFWIP010000052.1:12930-15743 GCA_050255935.1 Desulfobulbus sp. | reverse complement strand
GGGTTCAGGAAAAACTGGTGCGTGGTCACGGAAAAGGAGATCCAGCCGGTCCATAATGCCTTTATGGAACAGACCCTCAAACAGTATCGGGGGCAGATCCGCCGTTTGCGCCACCAGTTCGAGAGGCTGCAGACCAGCGAACGGTTCATCCGCCGCCAGCGCGAGGGCAATGATATCGACTTTGACGCCGTGGTCGAATCCCTGGCCGACATCCGGGCCGGGCGACCGTCGTCGGACCGGCTCTTCATTCGCCTGGCCCGGGAGCAACGCGATATTGCGGTCCATTTCCTGGTGGATATGTCCAACTCCACTGCCGGGTGGGTGGGCCAGTCGATCAAGGAGGCCCTGGTCCTGATCTGCGAGGCCCTGGAGGTGCTGAACGACCGGTACGGAATCTATGGGTTTTCCGGCATGCGCCGTTTGCGATGCGAGGTTTTTCCGGTCAAACGCATGGATGAACGGTATTCGCAGACCGTGCGCCGGCGGATCAGTGCCATCGGCCCCCGCGAGTACACCCGCATGGCACCGGCCATCCGCCATATGACCTCGCTCTTTTCCCGGGTCGAGGCCAAGGTCCGCCTCCTGATTGTGCTCTCCGACGGCAAGCCCGAGGATTATGACGATTACAAGGGCGACTACGCCATCGAGGACACCCGCCATGCCCTGTTGGAGGCCAAGGCCGCGGGCATCCATCCCTTCTGCATCACCATCGACCGCCAGGCCCACGAATACATGAATCACATGTACGGTGAAGTCAACTCCATTTTTATTGATAAAATCAAGCAGCTACCGGCACGCATGTCGGAGATTTACCGCGCTTTGACCAGTTAGTGCAAATGCTTTGCGTTCATCTGGCTGCGATCGTCTTTTTTCATCGAGCGGTTTCCAGGATTTTTTTTCTCTCCTGGCCTCCATTATCAGTACAAATTCCCTATGAGTTTTTGATATCCGCGCGGCTGGCTTCGTAAACCAGCCGTTGATAGAACTGTTCGCAAAATTCTTCGGTGCGGCCCAGGAAGGTGGCCGCAAAACCGGTGGCGCTGGCGCGAACGACCCTGGCCCTCAACTGTATGGCGCTGATCAGGGGAGGATGCGGGACGAGGACGATTGATCCCTCGAATTCCATGTCAGGCGGGAGCGGCAGGGTGGCCTTGTCGACCGCGCAGCCGCTGGTGGAGATATCGACGATGGATGCCGTGCCCTTGCCGGCGGTGGAATCATATTCCAAAAGCAGATGGTTGAGTTTCAGTCGTATGCCGTTTCGGGGGCTGATTGTCTCAAGCCGTTGTTCTGCCTCTTGGGGGGTGTTGACATACAGAGGTTGGTAACAGTGGAGATTTTCAGAAAAACTAAGAATCTGCTTGCAACTGATCTTGTCGCTTTCAACAATACGGACAATTTCCCCGGCCTTGTTGGCCAGGAGAAAATGAATGATTTTCTGAAAGGTGGGAAGGCCGCCAATATAGATCAGTTGACATCGTGAGATGTCGTGTATCACTTCAAAACCAGGCTTGAGATCAGCCACGCAGAATCGTATCTCTGTATAGAGCTGTTCCAGCAAACGTTTGTCGGCTTTACCGGCAATGGTGAGATGCAGTCTGTTTTTTCGTATGTCGGCCCGGGCTTTGACATGAGAGCGCGATTCAGGCATGGGGAGATCTGGCGTATTGTTCGAACACCGCAAAATGGTATCGGACCCGCATTTATCAGCGAGGACGATACTGTTTAATGCGATATTGTATAGGTGTTGTTTTATGAATGTCAAAATTTTACAAAAACATTGGGCCGATTGTTTTGATTTTGTTACACTCAACGAGTCCAGCGGAGGGGAAAGCCGGCGGCTGAACTGAAGAAAAAGGTGCAGATCTTCAAATAATGCGGGTGCATTGTGCAGCCGTGGCTCATCACGATTTCAATCTCCCGGCGAACAAAAGCAATTGGGTTGAGTTCAACACTTGACTGGTTTATACGTTGTATTGATGCGGAAATGATTTTCCGCAATCGGATCAACCGCATTTCTCTCTATTTTCTCCGTCGTTGCCGTTTTCAAAAAAATCTCTTGGCTGTTGCCCTGACGAGGAGTCCCGTTAATGAACAATGAACACCTGAACTTTGATCAGGCTGCGGAAAATTGGGATGCCCGACCGCAGCGGGTTCGCTTGGCGCAAGATATTGCCGACGCTATTTTACGGCTGATTCCGGCTCCGGCCTCCATGGATGCCTTGGATTTTGGCTGTGGAACCGGACTGTTGACCTTGCAACTCCAACCTCTGGTCCATTCCATAACCGGCGTTGACAGTTCAGGCGGTATGCTCAACGTGCTCGACAGCAAAATCGCCAACCTGAAACTCGCCAACGCCCGGACCCTTCAATGCAACATCGAACAGGGCGACGATTTGCCCGGAAAATATGACCTCATTGTCAGCAGCATGGCTTTTCACCATATCCAAAGGATTGAACCGCTGTTGGCCCAATTTTTCAGGGTGCTCGCCCCCGGCGGCCGATTGTGCATAGCCGACTTGGACTTGGAGGAGGGGCGATTCCACGCAGACAACACCGGGGTGTTTCATTTCGGGTTTGACCGTGAATGGCTGCAACAGGTTTTTCATCAAGCCGGGTTCTCCCAAATCAGCGCCCGGACCGCCGCTCAAATCCTTAAACCGGACGCCCTGCATAATCCTGTCAGTTTCAGCGTATTTCTGCTGTCCGGCATAAAGGAGTAGGCGCGCCTTGGTCCTGTTCCCGGTTCCTGTTTTCCATCAATATCCTCAAATTGGCAAAATTGTCCTTCGAGTCCTGCCCAACCTGATTTT
>JBFWIP010000052.1:0-12830 GCA_050255935.1 Desulfobulbus sp. | reverse complement strand
AAAGTCAAAATTGATGGGTTGCTAACAAGGCAAAGTCCGAGAAGCCCCGCATTGTAAAAACAGCACATTACCAAGATCGAAACGTTGTTCTCGCGGCTTTTTACGATAACGACAAATATAATGGTGTATTCCGGGAGGAACGATTATGGGCGGCATAATGTTGAAGGCGGATGCCACCGCAAAAAATTCCGATGAAAAGAAAACGGCTGCATCAAAGTCCGACAAGGTTTTTGATCTCACTGCGCCGGAATGGTACCTCAACCGCGAGTTGACCTGGCTTGAATTCAACCGCCGGGTCTTCAATGAAAGTAAGGATGAACGCAATCCTCTTCTTGAACGTGTGTTTTTTCTTTCGGTCATCGGTTCCAACCTTGATGAATTCTTCATGAAACGCATCGGAGGCCTTAAACAGCAGGTTGGAGCCGGCTTGAAATTGCTGTCCGGCGACGGCAGAACCCCGCAACAACAGATAGACGAAAGTTACGAGATGATTCGTGACTTGTTGGCCGAGCAGCAGGAATTGGAGCGGGAACTGCTTTCGCTGCTTGCCGGCAAACAGATTTACATCGTCAAATACAGCCAACTGGACGAGAACGAGCGCCGGAAAATGGCGGCCTATTTCCGCGACAACATTTATCCGCTGTTGACCCCTCAGGGCATGGACCCGGCCCATCCTTTTCCCTTTATCTCCAACCTGTCGTTGAACCTCCTGGTTGCCACCCGCCACAAGGATGGTGATCACATTTTTCTGAACCGGATCAAGGTCCCGACTTCCGGAACCAATATTCCCAGGTTTATTCCGGTTGAAACCGGCAAATACCGGTATGTGCTTTTCGAGGATGTCATCGCCAATAATCTGGAGATTATTTTTCCGGACATGCTCATTGAAAGCTGTGAACTTTTTCGGGTCACCCGCAACGCCATAACCGAAGGATGGTCTGAACAGGCGGTGGACCTGCTGTCGATGATTGAAACCGCGCTTCAGGATCGTAAATTTGCTGAAATCGTCCGTCTTGAAGTGGACAGCTGCATGACCCGCCAGCATCGCGGCATGTTGGCGGCCCAGTTGGGAATCGATTCCCGCAAGGATGTGTTCACCGTTGACGGGATCATGGGCAAAAGGGACCTGATGGAAATCGTGGCCATCGACAAGCCGGAATTGCATTTCCCCCCGCATCAACCCTTGGACCACTATAAGCTTGCCGGTGATTTTCCCAATATTTTTCACCTGATCCGTGAGGAGGGGCCCTTTCTCCTCCAGCATCCCTATGAGTCGTTCAGTTCATCGGTCGAACGGTTTCTGCGGGAGGCCAGTGTCGACCCCAAAGTGCTGGTGATCAAGATGACCCTGTACCGGACCTCGGCCAACTCGCAAATCATCCAGTATCTGCTCGACGCCGCCCGGAACGGGAAACAGGTCGCGGTGGTTGTCGAGTTGATGGCCCGGTTCGATGAATCAGCCAATATTCACTGGGCAACCTACCTTGAACAGGCCGGCATTCACGTCACTTACGGAGTGGTTGGGTTAAAGACCCATTCCAAGGTGATTTTCGTCGTGCGGCGGGACTATAAGGGGCTCAAGCGTTATGCCCATATCGGGACCGGCAACTATCACGCCGGCACGGCCAGGGCGTACAGCGATCTTGGGTTGTTGACCTGCGACAACGACATCGGCAACGATCTTACCGAATTTTTTAATTTTCTGACCTTGGGGTATGCCCCGGCCCGTAATTATAAAAAATTATTACCCTCGCCCACGATTCTCAAAAAGACCTTGCTCGAAAACATTAAACGGGAGATCGATCATCAGGCCAGCGGCCATCAGACCCACATCCAGATAAAAACCAATGCCCTAACCGACCAGGACATCATTGTCGCCCTCTATCAGGCCTCCCAGGCAGGGGTGAAGATCGATTTGATCGTTCGTGACAGTTGTCTGCTTCGACCCGGTATTCCGGGACTTTCCCAGAATATCCGGGTTATTTCCCTGGTTGGCCGGTTTTTGGAGCATGCCCGTGTGTATTATTTTCTCAACAACGGCCATGAACAGTATTTCATCGGGTCGGCCGATATCATGAAACGGAATCTCGACCGCCGGGTCGAGGTGATTACCCCGGTGGAATCGCCGGGGTTGCAAAAGCAATTACGGGAGATTTTGGACCTGCAACTCGCCGATCAACGGGGAGCCTGGGAAATGCAGTCCGATGGGAGATATATTCAGCGGCAGCCGACCGGCCGCGAAAACAGACGCTCGGCGCAGGAACTGTTGATTGAGAGGAGTGAGAAACGTCTTGCCGAGGCCCAGCGAATGTACAAAAAACAGTACTCGAAAAAAATTGCCAAGCGAAAGAGCAAATAGCAGCCCCTGGGCCGTACCTGGAAAAAGCCGCGGGAACGGCTCGATTGAGTTCCTGTGGAATCGTTATGGCCTGGTGGGCAGGAAGAGGTCGTTATAGGTGGATCGGTACTGCCGGAGACGATTTTCGCCAATCCAGCGCTCATAGGCCTGCCGATACGGGGCACTGGGGCGTAGTTGGATGAGAACGATGTTGATTTTATCGATAACCTCGCGGCCCCATGCGTTTTTAGGACAGGCAACCGAACTCATCCAGGCTTCAGGATCTTGCTGACTCTCCCGGAGCATGACAATGGAGATCTGATCGAGAATCCCCATCTGTTCAGCATGATATTTTGCCTCACAGGGAAGGGCGATGAGCCCGTCAAGGCGGTCAAGCAGCAGCATTTTAAAGTAGTTTTGCCGCAATTCCTGCCCGGAAAAGACAGTCAGGTTTTTGCGCTCCAGGTGTTGTTGCAAAAGGGCGTCAAGGCGTTGACCGTAGGAGCGATCACTGCTGAGCCCCAGTCGAAACTCCTCGTTGGCCAAAATCGTTTCCAGGCTCACATCGGTATCTGTTCCGAACATGTCCGACTTGTCCTTGCGGACAACGAGCACAGGTGGCAGGGTCAGCACGCAGGGAAGAGAGAAATACATGAAGGCTTCCCGCTCTTTTGTCTTGTAGAGATCAATCCCGCAGACCTTTTTTCCTGATTTGAAATCATCGAAATGACGGACCACATTGGTCACGATCCGATGGTGTTCGTAGTCCGTGAGATGTTCCCTGATCAGGTTGCCGATTACATCGGAATACCCCTGATTTTTCAATGGCCCTTTTTGAATGAAGGAAGGCGGCATGTTGACCTCCATCCAGGTGATGGAGTCTTTAGTCGATGCGTGGGACAGGCAAGGGAGGGAAAACAAATAGCAGACCACCGCGACAATCCATTGCGACGGTGGTCTGCTGTTGAATGCGAAATGCTGTATCACGCGTTGGTCACACGGCAGTTTTTTCGTGTCTGTCAACGATGCCAATGGCCGTCGCGATGGCGGTCATCATCATAGTATTCGCGTTTGGGATAGATTCTTTTCGGGGGGCGGTGATCGTATCTTTTATAATCGTAATAGCGCGGAGGAGCAACAACATGGGGCGGACGGTAGGAATGATGGCGCTCCCGGTATCGGGGCGCGTAAACGTCCCGATACCAGCCATCGTCAATAAAATAGACCGGACGGCCGCAGGCATTGTATCGGCCGCAGTATTTGTACCAATGCCTATGATGCTCCGGTGGTACCCGTAAATATATCGGCGGATACCAGGTGTCGACCCGATGAACAATAATCGGCTCGGGGTAGATGAACCGCGGAGTTCCGAAGCCCCCGATATCGATGCGCCCGAAAAAACCCGGCTCACCGACACTGATGGATACACCGGCAGACGACGGCGCTGCTGTTAGAGCCAAGATGCAGACAACCATTGCCAGTAGAGCTTTCATCATTTTCATACTGACCTCTTTGTACGGTTAAAAAAAGCCAATGGGCGGGATTCTTCCCGCCTGCACGGGGAAAAAGCCCCCCTAGATGTTCGATACTATAAAATATCTTCGTAACAATGCGTAGTAAAAAAATAACATTCAATCCAGTCGTTATTTCCCGTTCACGGAGAGGTCGTAACTGGGCAAAAAAGCAAAAACGGCGTTTCGTGGAGGAGGTTGGACCGGAAAACTAAAAGGTCACAACCTCGGTATGTTCAACAAGAGAATGCAATTCATGACTCCACTGTTCGCCACCAAGAATCTCGGCGAGAAGGACCGCCAGATGCCGGGGCATGGCTCCGAGATCACGGTTCCGGCCAAGGCCAGAGATGCAGGAGGGACAGTTCGTGACAATGGTCTGGTCTGTTCCTCCATCGAGTATATGCGGCATGAGATTGTCCCGCTTGCGCTGCAACATGGCACAGGCAATATCGGGCCGCGACAGAGCCAGGGTCCCGGCTTCGGAGCAGCACCCGCCAATGGAATCGACCTGTCCACCCAACCGCCGGACCATCAACGGCCCCTCGCCCTGCAGTGAATCGTGGCAGGGAGCATGGTAGAGAAAACGGCGTTCCCTGTCCTGGGGGAACCGTTCAGGGGCCTGCTCAAGGAGGAAATAACCGACATCCACCAGGTCACAGCCAAAAATTTCTTCAGCGCCCAATTCGTGCAGGGACTCGCGGCAGGTGCCGCAGCTGATGACCAGTCCGTCAAAGTGGATGTATCCCAGCATCTCCCGAATCTGACTGAGAACGATGGTGTCTCGCAGGGTCACGTCCGAGTGCATCTTGCCCTTGGCGTTGGCTTTGGCCGGAAATCCGCAGCACAGGTTTGACGGCGGCAGGACGACACGGGTCCCGATCTTCAACAGGCTGTAGATCGAGGCGGCGGCAATATCGGCGTACAATCGCTCGGAACCGCAACCCGGGAAATAAAAGACCGTTTTCCCGGTTGGTTCCGGTGGGGAGAGGAGCAAGGCCTCGTTCAGCGAGCAGGACGGCAGAAAAGCCCGCAGGGCCTTTTTCGACGGCGGCATCATGGGGGATTTCAGCATGTGCACGAAACGCCATTTCTTGTCGACCAGCGCCTGCGGGGCCTGGCGCATCATCTCCGCGCCCAAGCGCTGGAGGTTTGCGCCCCATTCGACGACAGACTTGCGGAACAGGCTGTTGTAGAGCCGGTTGCGGGTCTTGAGATAGTGAAGGGACATCCTGGTCGGCAGCGGAGAATGTTTGAACCCCCGTTCGTTGAGAATCTGCCGCTCCAGGATCGACACCTGGGCGGTATCGATGTCAACCGGACAGGGCTTGAAACATTTGCCGCACAGGGTGCAATGGTCGGCAATCTCCTCAAGGTTTTTCAACTGGTTGAATCGGGGAAAATGGGAGCGCTGCATGTCGTAGAGCAGCGCCTCGATCAAGGAGCCGATGGCCAGGTTCTTGTTGCGGGGGTGGAAAAAGAGGCTACTCCCCGGATAAAACACGCAACAGTCGGCCTTGCATTTTCCGCAACGGATGCATTTAGAAATTTTTGAGGCAAGCGTTTCCAGGGATCCGTGCTGGAGAATGCGGGCCTCGAGTTCAAGCAGGTTGAATGAAGGGGTGAACACCTTGTCGATAATGTGCGGATCCAGGAGCTTGCCGGGGTTCATGATGCCCCGCGGGTCTATTTCTCGGCGGTAGAGGGAAAGTTCATCCACCAGCTGCTCATCAAGAAATTTCATTTTGGTGATGCCGATGCCGTGTTCGCCGCTGACAACGCCGCCAAGGGCGACCGCCTTGGCCATGACCTCGTCGGCTGTTTTTGCGGCCCGCTGCATCATGGCCCGGTCGTTGGAGAACACCGGGATGTTGACATGCACGTTGCCGTCGCCGGCATGCATGTGGGTGGCGATGATGATCCGCCGCTTGCGTACCTCTTCGATACGTTGGCGGATATTGGCGCTGATCCGCTTATAGCCGCGGAACAGTTCCAGCAGGTCGGTTTCCATCCGCTTCAGGCTGGTCTCGGCCCGGAGATCGTTTATACCGCGTTCCTTGAGCCGGCCAAGCGCCAGGGTGCAGATTTCATCCGCCTTGGGGATTTTCGCCTCGAGCCAGTCGGGATCCTCGATCGGCTCGGCGGTTTCCAGGTAGGCAAGAATCTCATGGATCACGTTTTCCTGGTTGAAAATGTCTTCGTCAATATTGGTGTTGTCGACGAAACGGGCAAATTCAGCCAGGGCCGGCAGGGGGAGGACGATATCCTCGTTGAGCTTGAAGGCGTTGGTCCGGGCGGCGATAGCTCCGAGACGTTTACGGTCACGCCAAAAACGGGTGGCTTCGTCGGCGTCGCTGGCGACGAAGATCTCGGTATTGACATAGCGGTCGAGCAGGCGCAACAGACGTTCCTTGCCGCGCAGGATCTGCTGGGTTGTATGCCCCACCATGTCGATCAGCAAAACGGCCTTGGGCGGCTCGCTCCGGGCAGCCTTGAATTTATAGTTGATGGCGCGAATGTATTCCTCGTCAAAATGTTCCAGGGCCATCAAAGCCTCTTCGCCCTGATTGGCGAACTGTTCGGAGATTTCGACGATAACCCGGCTGGCCTCATCCATGTCCGCGCCGAAAAATTCGAGACAGAAGGTCAGTTTTTTCTCGTAGGCATTGTAGAGAATGAATTCCGCCGACGTGATGATACCGTCGGTGCCTTCCTTCTGCACACCGGGCAACCCGCCCAAGGCCTTGTTGGTGATATCCTTCCACAGACCCTTTTTGCGGATCTGGTCGCCGCGTAGCTCGATACGGTTGATGTGCTGTTCCTGGGCGTCAAAAATCTCGTACACGACCTGATCGTCGGGCAAGATCTTGCGCATCGGATGGTTGGCGCGGCGCACGTGGATCAACCCCTTGCCCGGCATGGCAATGGTATAGGCCAGCAGGTTGTCGATGGCTGTTCCCCAGAGAACCGCGGTTTTTCCGCCGGCGTTTTCCGAGATATTGCCGCCGATGGTCGATGCCCAGGAGCTGGTGGGGTCGGTGGCGAAAACCAACCCCTGCTTCTCGGCGTACTGCATGGCGTCCTGGGTGATGACCCCGGACTCGAGTTTGAGCACGGCCATCTCGAGGGTCTCGCCGTTGTCGTTCTGGAAGGGCCGATACTCAATTCCGTGAATCCGGTTGAGTTTTTCGGTGTTGATCATCACGCAGCCGGCGCTGACCGGAACCGCTCCACCGGTCAGGCCGGTCCCGCCGCCACGGGGAATCACCTTCAGGCCCAGGTCGGCGATGGCCTCGAGCAGCGGTGCCATCTGTGCCTCGGTGGCGGGCCGGACCACGGCCACCGGCAGATAGAGCCGCCAGTCGGTGGCATCAGTGGCATGGCTGATCAGGGAAAAGGGATCGAAGCAAACGTTGTCCGCCCCGATGATGGCGCCCAGTCGTTTGCGGATATTTTTGCGGCTGGTTGCCGCACCGCTGATCTCTGCCTGCAGTTCCCTGGCTTTTTCACGGCAGAGATGCACCAGGTTGACGACCTTGTCGGTTCGCTCGGAGTTGACCTTGACCTTTTTTGCGGTGGCCTCGATGATGTCGAGATCCTTTTTCATGATGTTGAAAAAGCTGAACCGACGTCGCGGCGAATCGATCAACTCCTGGTAGAGAAAGGGGTTGCGATGGAGAATGAACAGATCGCCGATGCAGCGCATGACAAGCCGGGCGGAGCGGCCGGTTACACGTTGGCTGCGCAATTCCTCAAGATCGTCCCATAATTCGGGGCTGAAAAGATGGTTGATGATCAGCCGGTCATCGGCTGAAGTGAAATTATAGGGTATTTCTCGATAATCGGTTGCTTTCATATATCTTCCGTACTTCAAAAACTGCGGGAAATAACCTGGGAACCACAACCAGGATGCGACTCGGCGGGAAGGTTACTGCTCGGTTTGCTTGTTAGGTATGAACGATGCTCTTGTCAGGGGGAAACGGACTGTTGATAATGGGAATGAAAAGCGTAAACGTCTTTCGTACCACAACCTGTTAGGGGATGCAAACTTTTCTCCCTCATTTCCATTGACCTACGCACAATAAGGTGGCAGCGATCCCGTAACGCGCCATGAGAGCAAGGGGTTCTACTTGGTGGAAAACAGCGCTTTGGGGGAACGAACGGTTTGGTTTATTAAATGTTAACGGGCTTTCATCGTTCAATTGGCTTCGGAGGCCAACTCCGCAGCCAGGGGTTCTTCATTGAAAAAAATTTTGTGAAAGTTTTGTCGAGCCTCACCGGAACCGATAATTGCCACCATGTCCTTTTCATGGAGGCGGAACTGCGGTCCCGGATTGGGTTCGAGTTTATTTTCCCGCAAAACGCCGACCACCGAAGCGCCCGTTGTTTTACGGATTTCCGAGTCGCCTATGGAACAATTGCACAGCTTGCATTCCTTGTTGAGGTTGACCCATTCAAGATCAAACTGCTGTTCCGCCGACCGGAACTGCGAGAGCGTTTGATAGGATTCGGTCCGGCTCATGTTGGTGACAAAATATGCCTGCCGCAGCGACTCGGTTTGCCGTTGAATTTCCGTTACCGGGACCTTGAGCGCGAGAAGAACCTGCCGGGTCATTTCCAGGCCGGCTTCCAATTCGGGATACACCAGATCGGTAACCTGAAGGTCGTTGAAGATTTTGAAAAAATCCGGGTCGGAAAGACGGGCCACAACCGCGATCTGCGGATTGCCGTGTCGGGCATGGGCGACAATGGTCTGGGAGACCACAATCCCCGGGATGGTGACCACCAGGAGGCCCGCCTTGGTGATTGCAGCGGCTTCAAGCACGACCTCCTGGGACGCATCACCATAAATCACGGCAAAACCGGCTTCTTTGGCTTGTTCAAGGCGACGTTGATCCAGTTCGATGAGGACGAAGGACAACCCCAGGCGATGGAGGGTAGTGGCTATCTGCAAGCCCACCCGGCCCCCGCCGGCAATGACCACATGCCGCTTCAGTCCTTGTTCCGGAATATTGATCGATTCCAGGGGTTCCTTTTGAAACCACCTTTTTTTCAGCGTATAGAGTCGTGAGGTCTGGGCGGAGATGATTGGGGTGAGAATCATGGTCAGCACCGCCGTGGTCAGAATCAGATTGTAGAGTTCCGTGGAAATAGATTCACTGCTCAGACCGACGCGCGCGAGCACAAATGAGAATTCGCCGACTTGAAACAGTCCCAGACCCACGGCGATAGGAACCACGTTACGGTATCGGAACAGCCGGGCCAGGAGGCTGAAAATACAACCTTTGCCAAGACTGATGATCAGAACCAGAAAAAGGATGGTGCCGATGTGGTCGATGAGAAAACGCGGGTCAAGCAGCATGCCCACCGAGGCAAAGAACAGCAGGCCAAATATATCCCGCAGGGGGATGATGTCGCTGAGGGCCTGGTGGCCGTAATCGGATTCGTTGAGCACCATACCGGCGATAAAGGCGCCAAAGGCAAACGAAAGGCCCACCTGATAGGTCAGGTAACCGATGCCGAGGGCGATGGTGACAATGGCCAGGAGAAAGAGTTCCCGGGAGCCGAGCTTTGCGATATGACGCATGATCCACGGCAGCAATTTGGTTCCCAAAACAAACATGGCCACAAGAAAAAGAGTCGCTTTGACTAAAGCACTGCCAAGTTGGACCATGCCTGCGGACGGGTTATTCAGCAATGGCAACAGAATCATCATGGGGACCACGGCCAAGTCCTGGATGATCAGCATCCCTATCATCACCTTGCTCGACAGGGTGCCCAACCACCCCTGGTTCATCAGGGTTTTCAAAAGAACCATGGTGGAAGAGAGAGAGATCAGGGCTCCGAACCAAAGCGAGGCCTTGAAATCCCACCCCATCATCTTGCCAATGCCCAGTCCCAAAGCAAGGGTGAGACTGATCTGAAGGGGGGTGCCGATAAAGGCGATCCACTTGACCGGTTTGAGGTCCTTGTGGGAAAATTCCAAACCCAAGGCAAAGAGCAGCAAACCGACCCCAATCTCGGCCAGCAACTCAATATCGTGCACCTCGGTAATGGTGAGTCCACCCGTATAGGGACCGAGAAGCACGCCGGCGAGGATATAGCCAAGGATGAGCGGTTGACGCAGGCGTTGCATCAACAGACCGCAGAAAAAGGCGGCGACAACGAGGAGAATGATATCTGTGGCAATGCCCATGGCATGGTTCCTGTGATAAGTGAGGGTCGTTCGCAACAAGTCAAACGGCAAAAAACGCACCGTATGAAAACTGGGGCGGCGGGGGAGGGAACGCCGCTCTCAAGGATTTTTGCGAGAACGACAAATATAACAAGAGGATAAAAAAAGGCGAGGGAAAGCGTTTCGCGTGTCAAGGGACGTACCGTTCGACGAACAAGGCGGGGTACAGGCGGAGCACGGCAGAAGACCAGGAAATCCGAAAACGAAGAAAGAGGGTGGGGGGTGGTTCCTGGGCTATTCAGAAATATTTCGTGCCGTGACAACAGGGGATTGCATAACTGAAAACGGCGATTTCCTGACTTTCTCAGAAGACGACATGCATGATGCTCCGAAATATCGACCATGCATGGCGCCGATACCAATCGAGGCCGAATCATGCAACTCCACGTCAAAAAAGAAAATCCCCAAACCTCTCTTCTCTGGGAGCGGTTTGGGGATCAGGATGATGAAAAGCAAGATCCGTGTTATTGATCATACCTTGAATTTTTTCACCATGGCCTCCAATTGATCGGCAAGATCGGAAAGTGTCTGCGCACTTGCCTGTACCTGGGTGGATCCTTCCCCGACCTGGGTCGACTGATGGCTTATTTCGCTGACATCCCGGGTAATATCGGCAACGACGATAGAGCTTTGGGCCACATTTTCGTTGACCTCGGCAATGCCCATTGAAGCCTGGGCGATGTTGCCGGATATCTCGTTTGTCGCGGCCGATTGCTCTTCGACTGCGGTTGCAATCGCATTGATCACGGTATTGATCTCAAGAATCACCTCGGAAATTTTGCCGATATCCTCGATGGTGAGGCTTGTGGTCGACTGCATCTCTCCAATCTGGTTTTTAATATCCACCGTGGCTTCGGCGGTCTGGCGTGCCAGTTCCTTGATTTCATTGGCAACAACCGCAAAGCCTTTTCCGGCGTCACCCGCGCGCGCCGCCTCGATGGTGGCGTTCAATGCGAGGAGATTGGTCTGCTCGGAAATTTCGGTGATGGTTTCCGTGACTCGACCGATCTTCTGTGCCGATTCGCCCAATTCGGTCATCTTGGCGGTCGTGGCCTGGGATTGCTTAACCGCCTTATCTGTAATAACCCGTGCTTTTTCGGCGCTTTCGGCGATTTCGTTTACCGTGGCCGTCATCTCTTCGGTGGAGGAAGCGATCATATTGACATTGCTGGTGGATTGTTCCATGGCGGCGGAAACTGACTGGAAATTGGTGCTCATCTCCTCGGAGGCAGCCGCCACCGAGCCGGACTTGTCCGCAGTGTCCTTGGCGGCGGAAGAGAGCTGCCTCGAGACTGCGGCCAGGTCGGTAGAGGACATGGACAGGCTATTGATCCCCGTGACTATTTCTTTGATCATGTTGCCGAGCTGCCCGACCATCAGGTTGAGTGAACGGGCCATGAGGCCTATCTCATCGCCTTGATCGATATCGAGCTTGGTGGTGAAATTCCCGTCGGCCATGACTTCGGCAAAGGCTGCGGTTTTACGAACCGGGCCGGTGATGGCACGGGTGAGCAGGATGGCAAAGGCAACCCCGATAAGGAGTGCGGCAGAGGCGATAATCAGCATGCTGCGAATGGCGCTTTTGCTCGATGCAATCAATGCGTTCCCCAGCTCCTGCTGATCGCCGACATAGGTGGCGTGAATCTCGGAAACCATGTCGGCGACATTTGCCCCGATTTGCCCTAATGTTTCATTGTATACTTTATTCCGACTGATGGCGGCCTTAGCCATCCTGTTAAAAGCCTCGATGTAGGTCTTGGCGTCAGTCAGCACTTTTTGCGCCCGCTCTTTTTGCGCGGAACTGTTTTCGGCGATGATTTTTTCCAGTATGTGCTGCATTTGGCTATTTTCATCAACAACAAGTTCCGCATCCTTCGCATCCGCTGTTGCCAGAAAACGCTGTGCATAGAGACGGCCAAGCAGCATATGTTGGTAAGCTGTCCCCGCTTTTGCAATCAGGTCGGAGTTTTCATCTTGAGTCGCTTTACTGATTATTTCTCCCAAGGTTGTCTGCATTGCAGGCCCAAGAGAACGCAGTCCTTGGGTAATGATTTGATCACTCTCCTGAATATCGACGATTAGCTGTTCAAAGGCCGTCTTGTACTTGTCTGTTTCCTGGTCGATTCGTGAAATAATGGCCGCACGTTGAGGATTTTTTATTTTTCCCTTGGCATTGTCCAGGGAAGCCTGCAGCTTGTCCATGACCACGAGATATTTTTGATGACTGCTTTCGCTATGGTTAATCATGAATTCTTTCACCTGTAGCCGCACTTCAAGCATGTATTCCTGGATTTCAGCGACATGAGTCGAATTGTTGGCTCTCCTGTCATATTCAGCAATACCCGTTGCGGCATGATTGAGTCCGCGCCAGGAGAATGCAGCCACAATCAGTAACAGAATCAGGATAAAACCAAACCCGCCACCAATCTTTGTTACCAGCTTCACATTGTTCATAACCCCACCGTTTTTATTGATTTATTTATATGGACCTTCTTTTTGAAATATATTGGTCAAATATTCGTTCACCCCACTGTAATTGCTACCACCGTAGGCTACGAAACGCGGTGAAAGCAGGGCGTATTGGCTGGATGTGAGAGTATTATAATGGTTCAACAGGAGAATAATGCGAAAATTCTCATATTCTTTTCGTAGACGGATAAATTGCTCAATATCCGAATCATCCAGGGCAAAGAGAATCATGAGATCATTACTGCGCATCTCCAAGCTGGCCGGCGATGTAAATCCT
>JBFWIP010000051.1:0-15751 GCA_050255935.1 Desulfobulbus sp. | reverse complement strand
CCTTTGCCCCCGTCTTTGCTGTCCCGTGGAAGAAAGGAGGACTCGGTGGCCGCTAAGCCGCGCATCAAATCCGGATCCAGTTCATAGGCCTTGGCAGCCGCATCCACAGGGTCGGCATAGGCTCGGGAGCGATCGATCAACAGTTGTTCCTGGGATGCATCCAGCCGCCGATAGGCCGCAAACACCTGATGGGTAAGGGTGACTCTGGCCGCCTCTTCCTTGCCGCCGACAAGGATACGGAACTGGCTGAAAGCAAAAAAGAAATCGCCCCGTAAGGTTAACCCGCCGATGGTCAAGGCCAATGCCAGGGCCAGGGCAGGAGGAAGAAAGAGAAAACGGGGGCGAATCCATCGTCGAAGCCGCAGCCAGCCCATAAGCAAAAGGGCGGTGAGCACAATCAGTCCGGTAACACCCAATGTGAAGGGCAGCAGGTGATAAAAAAACTCGGTGCCGGAAAATTTTCCCGCTGCGTAGCCCAGCACCACCACCACGACCGTGAGCAGGGAAAAAAGCAGACCAGTGATCTCCAAACTGGTCAGCAGGAGCACCATCCGCCTGGAAACCGATGGCTTTTTCGACTTTTTTTTGCGCGTCGTCTTTTTTCTGGTTCGTGGCTTTGCCGACTTTGTCCGAGGGGGTGTCTTCTTGGGTTGGCGCTCTTTTTCAAGATCCTGGCCCGCCGACGGGTCAGTCTTTTGGGGGGGAGTTGCCTCTTCCTTGGGTGGAACGGATCGGGCCATCGCGGTTGTGGTTGCCTCTAAGTTGCGTGGAAAAGACACAAGGCGATGGCGCCTATGTCTCGAATGGTGTGTGCAGTGAATACTGCCGTTCTCGCAAAAAACTTCAAGAAGGACATTCCCTCTTCCCTTGCTTTCTGTTTCAATGAGGCACGGATTCCCGTTTTGGGACTTTTTTACGAACCCATCAATTTTGGTTTCCCCAAAAGACCACTTTTCCGTTGTTGCTGTCAACCTTTCACTGGGAGAACGCGTATGGAGATTTTCACCATTGATCAACAAACATGCAATCGGGACGGACTCTGCGCCATGGTGTGCCCCATGGGCATCATCGATTGGGTCCATGGGCAACCGCCGTCTGCCGCCGATGATGCCGAAAAGTGCTGTATACGTTGCGGCCACTGTGTCGCGGTTTGCCCCACCGGCAGTTTTCATCACCGGGACATGGACCCGGCTCAATGCCCGCCGGTTCATGCCGAATGGCAGTTATCTCCCGACCAATGCGAACATTTTCTGCGGGCCCGTCGATCCATCCGGGTTTATAAGAAACAACCTGTGGATCGGGATACCCTGCGGCAGCTCATCGAGATGGCCCGATACGCCCCCACGGGAATTAATTCCCAAGGCGTACGCTGGCTGGTGATCGACAACCGGAAAACCTTGGACCATTTGGCCGGTCTGGTCATTGATTGGATGCGATGGATGGAGCAAGAAATGCCGGAAATGGCAGGGACACTTCATACGGATCGGGTGATACGTCGCTGGCAAGGAGGGATTGACGGTATTCTCCGGGGGGCACCGGCCTTGGTCATTACCCATGCCGAGACCACAAACCGGATGGCCCCAACTTCCTGTACCCTTGCCCTGAGCTATCTGGAACTGGCCGCCACCGGGCTCGGCCTCGGTACCTGTTGGGCCGGGTATTTCAACGCGGCGGTCAATGCCTATGCACCGCTGAGGCAGGCATTGCCACTGGCGGAAGGTCAACAGTGTTTCGGGGCGATGATGGTCGGCTATCCCGGCTTGCGTTACCAGCGACTGCCAACAAGGAATCAGCCGGAAATCACGTGGTCTGCCTGATTGCTATTTTATTGAATTGAATAATAAAAATTGTGTAACTTATAAATTGTAATTTAACAATATATTGACAACTGTAAGTTCAGCTTTAATGTCTTTGTCAACAATGGAATCGCTGAAATCGCAATAGTTTTCCCTCGTTGTCTGAGGATGGTTTCAGTGATTCTCTTTTCTGCGAAAAAAGGGGCGCCTGCCTGGTCCCCTTTTGCCCATATTTGTTGACGAGGTGCAATCATGGAACATATCCTTCCTGCCGTACCCTATCCCTATGACGACCTGGAACCTTTCATCGATGCCAAAACAATGGAGATTCACCATACCAAGCATCATCAGGCCTATGTGACCAATCTCAACATCGCCCTCAAGGATCAACCTGCCCTGGCGGCGCTTGATCTGGACAAATTGCTGCGGAATATCAGTGAGGTCCCGGAAGGGATCCGAACTGCTGTACGCAACCATGGCGGGGGGCATGCCAACCATAGTTTTTTCTGGCCAACGCTGAAAAAGAATGTGGCCGCCAAAGGACCGGTTGTTGATGCTATTGCCAAGAAGTTCGGCAGCTTTGAGGTCTTTAAGGAACAATTCTCGTCCACTGCGGTCAAGTTGTTCGGCAGCGGTTGGGCGTGGTTGGCTGTGGAAAACGGCGACCTCACGATCCTGGCTACCGCCAACCAGGATAATCCAATCATGACCGGGAAGATACCGGTGCTGGGCGTGGATGTTTGGGAGCATGCCTACTACCTGCTTTATCAAAACCGCCGTGCCGATTATGTGGCCAATTTCTTCAATGTGATCAATTGGGAGAAGATCAACGAGTACTACCTCAAAGCCATCGGCAAATAATCGCTACAGGAACTGTTGACCAGCCCCTGCCTTGGGAAAGGTAGGGGCTTTTTTTTTATTCATTTCAAAAAAAGGAGGGAAAGCGAGGCGGTTTCGTTGGGGACCGTCAACGGAGCCTTATCGACAAGCCGTCATGGCCTTTGGCGTATGGATACTCCAAGAATCAGGGGAGAAAAATAAGATGGGGCTTTTCCTGAAAATATCGTGAGGGGGAAAGAACAGTGCTCCATGGAGCACTGTTCTTGTTGCTTATTGATCCGGTTAGATGGGGATATCCCGGCTGCATTTAATCGACGTGGCGCTTGATCCAGGCAACAAAACGGTCCATCCAGCCTTGGAGGAATTCCTTGCTTCCCGCACCGATGTTACCGTCGGCATCGAAAAAGCCTTCCTTGTTCTGGAGAAAGATTTCGGGCTGCCCCATGATGGCCACATCAAGATAGGCCAGGATATTGCGCAGGTGTTGTTGGGCGAGGGCGGTTCCCGAAGTGCCGATGGAAATACCAACGACAGCACCGGGTTTTCCTCCCCAAACACTTTGGCCATATGGGCGGGAGGCCTGATCCAGCGCATTTTTCAACACACCGGGAATGGATCGATTGTACTCCGGGGTAACGAAAAGCAGTCCGTCGGCGGCTTTGATCGATTCCTTGAAAGCTACAACGGCCGGGGCCGGGTTTGAGTCGTCGTCCTGGTTATAGAGCGGCAGGCCATCGATCCCGATCAATTTGAAGGTGAACTCCTGTGGAGCCAGTCTGGCCAGCGCTGTGGCCAATTGACGGTTGAATGAATCTTTGCGAAGGCTGCCGACGACAACGGCAATTGTATATTGACGCATAATACTCTCCTTTTCAGGCATGAAAACATGCACGTTGTTGAAGTGAAACACGAGAAAGAATATCCGTGATTCAGGTATCAATCTCCTTTCTGGTTTCACATTGTGTATAATGTGAAGGAGATGGATAAAAGTCAAGAATAATTATTAATTAGCTGTCGAATGGCAAGCCGAACATAGAAGGGGGGAAGGGAAAGCGGTAGGCAATGCTCATATCATGAAAGAAAACAAAAAAAACGGATGATGCTAGAAAGTCCGGCCAAGGATAAGTTCTCCCCCCTTCGTCGACAACGACTGGGTAGATGGATTGGAAATCCGCTTATTTTGAGGAGGTTTTGTATTTTTCGTTGACCATGTAGACAAAGGCGAGCACTTCGGCGACAGTCTGATAGAGTTCGTCGGGAATTTCTTCCCCAAGAGGCACTTTTGCCAACAACTCGACGAGATCTTTATCTTCCTTGATGACCACTCCCGCCCCTTTCGCCGTGTCGATGATCTTTTCGGCAATCAGATGGGAGCCGCTGGCAACAACCCGTGGCGCCTCTGATTTTTCCTGATCATACAGCAGGGCAACCGCTTTTTTGGGAGTTTTTCGATCATTTTCCACGGTATTCTCCGCGTGTTATCAGTAATTGAGGGAGCCTGGCCGAAAAAAAGTGGACAAGCCGGTACATACTGAAATAACTCGCTCTCATCATTCGGGCATGGTCGAGAGGACGCTGTGGGCATTTTGAAGGCCCTTCCTCTTCCCCCCCAAAAAAAGAAAACACTCAAAAAGGGTGACCACAAAAAGACACAGCGGGTTACGGGCAACGAAACAGCGTTTTTCCGGCTGTTGTAGAATGACATCGCCGTCTAGAGGGGCCGGGATGGAACCGGCATTCGTGTCTCCGGGTATCCATTTTTTTCATTTCTTCCCCCTTCATTGCTGAAGGGGGGCAGTGTTTGTCAGTCGCTGCTATTACGCCTTTTTTCGGAGGATGCGCATGGCGTGTCCGAGGAACTTCACCTGGACGGCATGGCGTCCTGCCTTCTCCTCTACCGCTGTTATCCAGCCGGGATCGAGCAAATCCTCCAACAGTGTACCAAGCGGATGCAGTCCGGCGTCAAGGGTAACGTAATCCTTTCGTGGCTGGCTATCAAGATTGAGGCAGACCAGGAGTTCACTTTCGTCAAGGATTCGCGAGTAGGCAAGGGTACACCGGCCATCAAGCGGAGAGCCGAAGTCAATGCCATTGCCGGAAATTTCCCGGAAATAAAGACGGCCCGAGCGCAGGGCCGGTTCCTGCCTTCGCACGGCCGCAATCCGGGCAATGGCCTGGTAAAGTGGGTGGTTGGTATTGAAGAAGTGCTGACCGATGCTGTCAAATCCACCCCAATGACCGCCGAACATGCATTCGCGGACATAGGCGTCATTGTTGCCGCCGCCGTCAAATCCCTGTTCGGTGCCGTAATAGAGGCAGGGCACACCGGGGGTGGTCAGCAGGTAGCCCATGGCCAGGGCTGCCTGGGCGGTGTGGGGGTTGCCATGGAGGAATCGCCGATAGGGCCGCGACATCTGGTCGTGGTTGTCGACAAAGGTGACAAAATATTCGCCAGCCTGGCCGTGGTCGGCGTAGAGGGTGCGGAACCGCTCGTAACGTTCCCTCAGCAAGGAGGACGGAGCAAAGCCTTTGATCACCTCTTCGAGGATGAAATAAAGGGGGAAATCGAGACAGGCATCCAGGGAGGGAAAGCGCTCGTTGGTCCCTGGAATGCGGCTGTTGCGGCCGATATACCGCTGGAGCACGGCATCGTCGGCCACCACTTCGCCAAAGAGGAAAAAATTATGCTTGCCGATACGGCGGGCATATTCACGGATGGCATTGCAGAACAGGGCGGTGGCCGACGACTCCATGTGTTTGACCGTATCGATTCGGAACCCGTCGATGTCGGCGGTGCCGATCCAGTATTTGTAGGCCCGGATCAGGGTGTCAAGCACATCGCTTCTGTTTATTTCCAGTTCCTTGAGGCTGAGAAAGTCGCCGTTGACCGCCTCCTGCTCATCACTCCAGTTGCGGATTTGACCCCTGCGCTTATAGCATTCGGGCTTTTGCAATTCCTGCGGCCAGACGGCGTCGTCGGCCTGGAATCCCGGCGAGGCATCGTTTTCGCGCCAGAACCCGAAGTCAAAAGGGCCGGGGGCATCCGGCCAATAATAATAGGGGTAATCTTCAGGGTAGGCCCAGTTGTCACCGGTATGGTTGAGGATGATGTCAAGGATGACATACATCCCGCGGCCATGGGCCTGGCGGACCAGTTCCTGCAAGTCCCCGGTCGTGCCGAAGCGGGGATCCACCTGGAGGAAGTCCTGGATGCCGTAGCCGTGATAACTGCCCGCATGCTCCTGCCGGTTTTTGAAGACCGGGCTGAGCCAGAGGGCGCCTACGCCAAGGCCCTTGAGATAGTCGAGACGGCGTGTGATCCCCTTGAGATTGCCTCCCTGGAAGACACAACCCTGCGCCGGATCACGGCCATACACGGCGGTTTGTGAATCATAGGCCGGTATGTCGTCCGCATTGTTGTCAAAACGGTCGACCAGGAGGAAGTAGATGAACTGATCCCGCCAGTCTACAGGTGAAGGAAAAACCGGAGAGGCGGGTCTGAAGTCAAGATCATGGACGGTGGGAAGGGCGGGTGTCATGGAACCTCCTTGAAAAAGAGGGGATATGCGGTGCCATCTGTGGCGAGGCGGTGATGAGGCCGGAGCCGTGATGGCGAGCGGTTGGCACACGGATCAACATACTCATAAAGTCCGCTCCGGCTAATAGGTAAAAAATCGATAGAAATGGGATAGGGCGGCTATCAAATCACGGGACAGGGGATTGGGCTGCAATCGTTTTGCTGCCCTTGCCAAGTGATTTAGGCTTCCTCCTCCGGATGAAGTCGATGAAAAATCTGTCTTGCCAGTTCCGGGCCTATCCCCGGGACCTGCGCCAGTTCCTCGATCGCGGCTTCGTTGACCCGTTTGAGTGAACCCAGGTGCTGGAGCAGTTGCTGCTTGCGCTTGGGCCCGATTCCGTCGATGGCGTCGAGTTGCGACTGCAACTGGGCCTTGCCGCGCAGTTTGCGATGGAAGGTGATACCGAAGCGGTGGGACTCGTCGCGGATGCGCATCAGATACAACAGCACCGGCGAGTGTGCCGGCAGCAGGATCGGATTTTTACGTCCCGGCCTGAACAGTTTTTCTCCCTCCTCTGCCTTTTCCTTGGCAATGGCTACCACGTCAATTCTGCTGAGCAACTCCAGGCTTCCCAGCACATCCATTGCCACCTGTAACTGCCCTTTGCCGCCGTCGATCAGCAGCAGGTCCGGCAACCGTTCCTCGGCAAGTCCCTTGGTCATCCGCCGCTGCAAAACCTCGCGCATCATGGCGTAGTCATCCGGGGTGTCCTGGCTGCGGATACGGTAGTGGCGAAAGAGCCTGACCTCCTTTTCCCCCCTGACGAAACAGACCAGGGATCCGACCGCCTGTTTGCCCTGAAGGTTGGAAATGTCGAGGCACTCGATGGTTTCCGGTCGGTTCATCAGTCGAAGCCTGGACTGGAGGCCGGTCGCCAAGGCCTCCCAGGACTGTTCTTTTTTGGCCTTTTCCGAAAAGATCTGCTCCGCATTGGCTGCAGCCATTTGCATCAACTGCATTCGTTTGCCGCGCTGCGGTGCCAGCAGCGACACCGGGCCTTCGCGCAGTTCACCCAGACGTTCGCCGATCAGGTCCCGGTCTTCGAGGGCAAAGGGCAACAACAGTTCCCGCGGCGGTTGGCGTTCTCCGGAGTAATACTGGAGGATGGTTTGGCTGAGCAGGCTGTCGTCTTCCCCGATTGGATCGGGGAGAAAAAAATTCTGTGCCCCGGTGATCATGCCGCCGCGAACAAAAAGCAGGGCAATGCCGACCGCCGCATCCTGGCGATGGATGCCGAAAACATCCTGGTCGAGGTGATGATCGGCGACAATGGCCTGGTGCTCGATGGTCTTGGTCAATCCGCGGATCTGGTCCCGGTAGCGGGCCGCCTGTTCAAAGGCCAGCTGCTCGGCGGCCTGTTCCATTTTTGCGGTAAGGACCTTGAGCACTTCCCCGACCTTGCCTTCGAGGATCAGAAGGACATCGCTCACCATCTGCCCGTATTCGGCATGATCGACCTTGCCCGCGCAGGGGGCCAGGCAGCGGCCCATCTGGTAGTTGAGGCAGGGGCGGGTGCGTTTGCGGATGGTTTTGCAACGCCGGAGGGGAAACTGGCTGTAGAGCAGGGCCAGGGTGGCGCGCATGGCCATGGTTGAGGAATAGGGCCCGAAATAGCGGTTTCCGTCACGCAGCCGTTTGCGGGTCACCACCACACGGGGCCATGAGTCACGGGTGGTGACCTTGATCAGGGGATAGTTCTTGTCATCGCGGAGGATGACGTTGTAGCGCGGCCGATACTGCTTGATCAAGGCCGCCTCGAGGATGAGCGCCTCTTTTTCGGTGGTGGTGAGGATGGTCTCCACCCGTTGGACATGGGAAAGCATGACCGCGGTCTTGGAATGGACCGGCCCGTTGTAATGGGCATACTGGGCCAGTCGCTTGCGCAGGTCACGCGCCTTGCCCACGTAGAGCACCTGCTTTTTGCCGATCATCTGGTAGACACCCGGGCCATGGCTGACCGTGGCGAGAAATTCGGCGGAAAGCGGCGAATATTTCGCGGCCGTTCCTGGCTCGAATTCAGAGGGGGATGGCTCGGTGTCCAAGTGTTTTGCTCCGCTCGGTTTTTTTTTGAAATCCGTGGGTGCAGGCGGTCAGACCATTACCCACCACGTTGTTTCCTTGTATTGCAATATCGAAACCGGCAACCGGCAATTTAGTAACTGATCACACGGGATCTGCAACCAATCTTCTTGGTTTTACGGAGCCGACCCTGTAAATCGCCGCTTCCTTTCCCCGCTGGGTTATCCCGAATTGGTTTCATCGCAATGGCTTGCGTATTTTTTTTCGTATTTTCGGAATTCAAGCGTTGCTTTTCCTTGAATCTGGAAAAAAACGAAAAAATGAAATGCATGCGATGAAAATCGTAGGTCAAGGATTGACCGGTGATAACTGATTGTAATTATACTCAGACATTATGCAACGTTTAAAAAAACAGGATGCATAATACCGCGTTGTGGTATGTGTTATGTCGGTAACAGTACCAAACACAAGGATTTCCGGAATCTTGAAAAAATATCAATGAAGAAAACAGAACGGTCAAATCCCAAAAATTATTATACCACGTAATGGTATATATTTTTGCAAACCGTAACATATCGCAATGGAACGACAATATTGTCCGATGGAAATGAATGGCTGTTCATGGGGCTCGTGCTGCTTTATGTGGCGCGGAATGTGCTTGTGCTTGATGTCATAATTCCCCTGAAAATCATTGATTCCTTAAAAAGTTAAAAAACAGAATCCATTGATCGGCAAAAACAGCCCATGACAACAAAACTTGGAATGTCGTCTTCCCGCCTTTTTCGAAACCGATAAATTCCACGGAGAAATTATGAAAAACCTACTTCACTTGACTGTTCTGTCGATATTTTTAGGGATCGGAGGGAATGCGTACGCGACGCCTGTTTCCATTGACGTGGACGATGTCCATTCGAGCGTACATTTTTCCTCGTACAATGAAGGCATGGATATCGGGCCATTTTCTGTTGGCGGCGAATCATCCTTATCGGTTGCTTTGGCGAGCGGTTTGGGCGATGTTGCGTTTACGCTCGCTGATGGGGCTACCTCTCCATGGTTTAATTTCCTCACATTTACCTCGACCGGAACCGGCATGGGAAATTTCGGCATAGAAGCTGTCATGGCGTTTGATTTGCCAACCAGCATGTCGGTTTCCATGGAAGGGTATGGAGCCTGGATTTCACTAACCGGTATATGGTCAATAATTGGAGGAGCCCTGTATTGGGAGGACAACACGGTCGATTTTCTCGATTCCGCGGGCAACAACTTAACCCTTACCTTACAGCAAGGTCTGACGATCCAACCTGGATCGACGATCAATCTACAGGCCAATATAACCAATTACGGCGGCGGAATTGCTCCTGTGCCTGAACCGGCGACAATGCTGCTGTTTGGCGCCGGTTTGATCGGCCTTGCCGGCATGATGCGGAATAAATAAAAAAAGGAAACGACCCAAGTCCACAGACCGCCGGCAGGACAGGCAGGGGCAGTTGTCTGTCACCGCCTGGATGCGCCAAAAATGCCGCCAAGCACACCGCGTAAAATCTTGCGGCCGATCTGGCTGCCAATGGTACGGGCAGCCTGCTTGGCCATGGTTTCCACCATGCCTTGGCGCCGTTTGCTCCCCCACAGCAAATCACTCAACAGATTTCCCTCATCCGCATCCTTGCCGGCCTCAACCCGGCTGGCCTGCGCCTCGGCAGCTGTCTTTTCCAGGGCCCGCCTGTTGAGTATTTCATAGGCAGATTCCCGGTTCACCGGTAGATCATATTTGCTTCCCAGCGGACTATGCGCCCGCACCATGGCTCGTTCCTCGGCGCTTACCGCCCCTATCCGGCAACGGGGAGGGCAGATCAGGGTGCGTTCGACCGGCATGGGAACGCCTTTTTCCTGCAGGGTGGAGACAAGCGCCTCTCCCACAGCGAGTTGGGAGATAGCTTTGGCGACATCGAAATTCGGGTTGGAGGCAAAGGTTTCCGCTGCCGTCCGCACCGCCTTCTGGTCGCGTGGGGTATAAGCGTGCAGGGCATGTTGAATACGGTTGCCGAGCTGGCCGAGAATCTCACCGGGCAGATCATCCGGGAACTGTGAGCAGAAATAGACCCCCACACCCTTGGAGCGGATGATGCGAACGACCTGCTCCACCCGTTGCCGCAACATGGCCGGTGCATCGTCAAAAAGCAGATGCGCCTCGTCAAAAAAGAGGACGAGCCTGGGCGTGTCCTGATCGCCCACCTCGGGCAGGTTCTCGAACAGCTCGGAGAGCAGCCACAAGAGAACGCTCGAGTACAGGCGTGGCCTCAAGATGAGCTGGTCGGCGGCCAGGATGTTGATAGTGCCGCGACCGCTTAAATCGGTCCGCATGAGGTCGCCGAGTTCCAGTGCCGGCTCGCCGAGAAAGGCGGCACCTCCCTCGCGCTCAAAAGCCAGGAGGGCACGCTGGATGGCCCCCAGCGATTGGCTGCTGACCAAGCCGTACTGGGCCGAGATTTCTTTCCGTTTTTCGGAAACAAGCCCCAACAGGGCCTTGAGATCGTCGAGATCAAGCAACAGCAATCCCTGATCGTCGGACAGCCTGAACACGATTTCAAGCACCCCGGCCTGAGTGTCGTTGAGTTCGAGCATCCGCCCAAGCAAGGTCGGGCCGATCTCGCTGACCGTCGTTCGCACCGGATGACCCGCCCGTCCGTACACATCCCAGAACAGGACCGGGTTGGCTTCGTTGGCGTAGCCTTCCATCCCAATCCGGGCCACGCGTTGTTGGACTTTTTCATCGGAACCGCCTGCCATCGAAAGGCCTGCGACATCACCCTTGACGTCCACCATGAACACCGGCACTCCCATCCGGGAGAAGCCCTCCGCCAGAACCAGGAGGGACACGGTTTTGCCGGTGCCTGTGGCGCCCGCTATCAAACCGTGGCGATTGCCGTATTTGCCGAGCAGGTGAACAGGCCGTTCACCCTTGCCAATCAGTATCTGATGCATGCGTATCCTCTTGTTGAACAACGGGGAAGAGCTGGTTTCGATGGATTGCTTTGTTGAACACGGGGCACATCAAGGAAACAAGGTTGTTGCGTTTTGGGATAAAACCAGATTAACTCAGGCTGCCGTTGCTACGGGGGTGAGATTTTTCCCGTTCAGCGTGCGGCAATGGGTATGCTGCCCACCATTTCTCAATCATTTTACATTGTTTTGCGAGCAAGCAGATGGCCTTTTGTCGATATTACCGTGTAGAGCAACAGCCGCGGGCAAGGGATGTCCGTACAAGCTGGCGGGAATCAAAAAGCGGATTTTTGTTCATCCCCTATTGCACTCACCCCTCCGGAGAGTTTTGTCTGACCAATGTCCGTTTCTGGCCCGATGCCGCCAACAGGTTGCAATGCCAGGGGAATCCGGAAAAATGCCCGTTGGAAAACGGCTTTCCGGTGGAGTCTCAGCAGCAGCCATGAACGTTTTTTTCTGCATTTGGAAAAAGATAAAACGTGATGCGTCACCGATTATTCATCTTTACATCTTGAGAGCCGATAGGTAACGAATCCATCTGGGCAAATAACATCGTAGTATCCTTCTTCTTTTTCGAATGGCAATTTATCGCTGAACCGCATCGAGAATGCAATGGGATGTATGGCATGAAAGGCTCTTCCGCACATTCCTCTTGTCTCGGGTGTTCTTGCACCGAACATATAGACTTCGCCTAACCTGCATCTGGCAGCCCCGGGGCAAAAATGCGTTTCGGTAGAGACAGCTATCGCCTCGCACCTTATCTTATGTCCGGCCATTCAGACAAAGCTCCTTTTTGAAAAAATTGTTTTTTTTGCTTCCAACGGGTTGTCTCTTGCATCCCAGATTTGATCGTTCACGGTTGCAGGTTGCCGCTTATTTTTCACGGAGCAGAATGATTCTATCCGGTTTTGTTTCTCTGCCGTCTTTGCAGCAAAGGGGGGAGAAGAACATCGCCTCATGTATGCAGAGGAAGGGATTTGTCCGGGAAGCCATTATCACAAGGCGAAAAAACCATTCTTTTTACGGCTTGATATACGCATACCCATCCTGCTGCAGTTCGATCAACGCCACCACCCCGGCGGGAACGATCTCGCAACCATCGATCAGGTTGTCCGGATCGATGTTGAAGGTGTTCAGTGCGTTGCGGCAGACCTTGAAGGCCACCCGCGACTGCTGCAGGCGCCAGATCTCGTCGCGGAAGGGGGCGCACTGGTCGTTTTGCAGCAGGGTGACCGCCGGACCGTTGAACAGCAGCACCAGGTCGTAGTGTTTTTCCGGAATGGCGCGGATCAGGTTGCCGACGTTGGCCAGGGCGATGTTGAGCGGTTTGGCCTCATCCAGATCGAGGTGAAAGACGGCGCGGTAGGTCATGGACATGATCAATTCTCCAGGCGTTGATTGAGATTGAAAGCAGCGTCAAAAAGCCGCCGGGTGTATTCCTGTTGGGGATGGGCAAAGATGGCTGCGGCCGGTCCGGCCTCGACAATGCGGCCCCGGCGCATCACCGCCAACTGGTCGGCCAGCGAACGAACCGTCCGCAGGTCATGGGTGATGAAGATATAGGTGAGTTGAAAGCGTTCCTGCAAGCCCTTGAGCAACTCCAGGATCTGTTTCTGGATGGTCATGTCCAGGGCGCTGGTGGGTTCGTCGAGGATCAGTAACTTGGGGCGGAGGATCAGGGCCCGGGCAATGGCGATACGTTGCCTCTGGCCACCGGAGAACTCGTGGGGGAAACGGCTTGCCAGTTCCGGGTCAAGCTCCACATCCTTGAGCGCCTGCGCCACCAGGGCCTGCCGTTCCTCCCGGTTGCCCCCCATCCCATGCACCTGCAGCCCCTCGGCCACGATCTGGCCGATGGTCATTCGTGGCGACAGCGAGGAAAAAGGGTCCTGGAACACGATCTGCAACTCCCTGCGCAGGGGCCGGAATTGCCTGGTGCTCAGCTTGGAGAGGCAGTGGCTGGCGCCGGCCCGGGGAAAGTAGAACACCTTGCCGTCGAATGTGTTCAGGCCGAGCAGGCAGAGGGCCAGGGTCGACTTACCCGAACCTGATTCCCCCACCAGCCCCAGGGTGGTCCCCTGATTGAGGCTGAGGCTGACATCGTCCACGGCCCTGATCTCCCGTTTCTTGTGCGTCAACCAACCCGACCACTGGGTCTTCATGACAAAACGGCAACTGATCCCCTGCAGTTCGATCAGTTTGGGGCCGCCGCTCCGGGTCTGTTGCACCCCCTTAGGCACGGCGGCCAACAGGTGGCGGGTGTACTCTTCCCTGGGAGCGAAAAAAATTTCGCTCACCGTTCCGTGCTCGACTATGCGGCCCTGATGCATGATCGACACCGTGTCGGCGATCTTCCGCACCATGGGCAGGTCGTGGGTGATCAGCAGCACAGACATTCCGTATTCGGCCTGGATGTCCTTGATCAGGCGCAGGATCTGTTCCTGGATGGTGACATCAAGGGCCGTGGTGGGTTCGTCGGCAATGAGCAGGGTGGGGCGGCAGGCCAGGGCCATGGCAATGATCACCCGCTGGCGCTGACCGCCGGAGAGTTGGTGCGGGTAGCAGCTGATCCGGTATTCCGGGTTGTCGATGCCGGTGCGTTCCAGCAGTTGCAGGGCCTGGGCATACGCCTCTGATTTGCTCAGCCCCTGGTGGAGGAGCAGCGGTTCCATCAACTGGTTGCCGATGGTGTACACCGGGTTGAGAGAGGTCATCGGCTCCTGGAAGATCATGGCGATGCGGTTGCCGCGAATGGAGCGGATGGCCTTTTTGCTCAGGCTGGTGATCTCCCGATCCTCGAAGCGGATCGAGCCGCTGGTCCGGATCTCGCTGGTTTCCTCGAGTAGGCGGAGGATGGAGAGGGCGGTGACCGACTTGCCCGATCCGGATTCGCCCACTAGGGCATGGGTTCGGCCCTGGTCGATGTGGAGGCTGATATCGTGGAGGACCGGGGTGGTCTCGCCGTCGGCACCGAGGAAACAGAGATTGAAGCTGTCGAGGGTCAGTAAGGGGGCCATGGATCTTCCAAGTGAGTGTCTATCCGGAAATGACATGGCACTCTACCCCAGCGGCCGCATCCGGGCAACAGGAAGATAGCCCCGTGGGCGGCGTTGCCTCCAAGCGGTGCACCGGGAAGAAGGACTTGAAACCAGAGGGGTTCTTGGTGTAGATCGGAGGCATGTTTCGGGAGGCCGTTGCAGGGGGGAATGGGCGGCAGTCACCGAGGCGTCTTAACAACATGGAGTGAGGCCCGCAGGCCCCGGAGACCCGATGATCCTCCTCAATGCCCTGTTCCCGGTAGTGGCACTGATCGTGTTTGGCTGGGGTGTCCGCCGCTGGCGGATCACCGATAGCGGCTTCCACCGCACCTCGGACAAACTGGTCTATTTTGTCTTTTTCCCCCTGATGCTGTTTTGGAAGATCGGTGCCGCTCCACTGCAGTTTGCCGGCAACTGGCACTACCTGCCGGCCGTGGCCCTGGCGGTGAGCTTCGTTTGCTGCCTGAGCCTGCTCTTCATCCGTCTGCGGCCGGTGCCCGCCTTCCAGGCCGGTTCCTTCAATCAGGGCTGTTACCGCTTCAACACCTACATCGGCATGGCGGTGCTGATCAATACAAACACCTTTGGCCAGGCCGGGGTCCAGCTGTACGGCATCCTTATCGGCCTGATCATCCCCCTGGTCAATGTGCTCTGCGTTTCGATCCTCATTTGGTACGGCGGCAGCGGTACCGGCCAGGGCAACCGTTTTGCGATCACCCTCAAGCACCTGATGGCCAATCCGCTGATCATCGCCTGTATCGCCGGGATTTGCTATGCACGGCTGGTGGGTTCCTTTGCCACCCCTATCGACAACACCCTCAAACTGATGTCCCAGGTGACCCTGCCCCTGGCCCTGTTTTCCATCGGCGGCAGCCTCACCTTTGCCAATCTCCGCAGCAACTTCGGTCTTGCCCTGGCAGCGGCCGGATTCAAACTGGCGGCCCTGCCGTTGGTGGGCTTGGGCTGTCTTTGGCTTTTCGGCGTGGGTGGACTTGCCTTCAAGGTGAGCATGCTCTTTTTTGCCCTGCCCACTTCCACCGCGATCTATATTCTTTCCTCCCAACTCAATTCCGACACCGAGCTGGCCTCGGCGGTGATCGTGCTTTCAACCCTGCTTTCCTTCGGCTCCATGGCCCTGGTCCTGCTGGCCGTGGCCTGAAGATGCGCACGTTGTTTTTTCCCTTATATCAATACATTGATCGATTGCCCATGATTCCCGTACATGCTCCTGGCTCCCGCTGCCTGCCCGTGCTGATGCTCGTTGGCCTGATGCTGTTTTCTCTGCAGACCCATCTGGGTGCGGAAACCACCCCTGCCAACGATCAATTGCAGGTCACTGCGGAAATGCTCACATCGAAGATAGATGCCTTGTCCCAAAACAGCGGGGTGGATGAGACGAGCAAAGCCAAGCTGTTGGACCTCTACCACAAGGGGCTGGACAATCTCAGCGCCATCGAGGCGAACAATGCCCAGGCCAACG
>JBFWIP010000050.1:8415-16205 GCA_050255935.1 Desulfobulbus sp. | reverse complement strand
CTGAATAGCTAAAAGAAAACCAGTGTTCGGGGAAAAGGCAATGGGGGAAAAATCCAGAGGCATTGCATAGTTTTTCTATAGAGTGGAGGAGGCGGAGGAAGAACCGGTCCCCGGGCGTGCCACGTCAGAAAAAACACGCCTGCCCGGGAAGGGCGGCATGGCCCGTCAGGGGGCTGTCTCCCGAGCAACAGGAGGCAGGGTTTTGACGCTATATCGCCTACGAGTTGAGGGACAGGGTGGTTTGCAGATTGGTTTTCTGGTGGGTCAGTTCCAATTTTTTTCGGATATTCTGCCGGTGGATGCTGATCGTCCCGGGCGAGAGATGCATGATGGCGGCGATCTCCTTAGTCCTCTTGCCCAGCTTGACCAGGTTGGCGACCTGGATTTCGGCCGGCGTCAGCCTGGCAAGCTTGCTGGAGAAATTGGCGGCAAAAGGTGTGGTCAGTTCATCGATGTTGGCCCGAAGGATATCCACCAGCACCTGCTGCTGCTCGTTCAGGCCGCTTTCCTTGAGGCGGTCCAGGAAGGGAAGCACCAGTTTGCCGGTGTTGGAGAGCACCTGCTCGGCCAGCGCCTGGCGGTCTTCCTCCCTTTTTTTCAGCAGCACGGTCAGGGCCACGTTGGATTCGGCCAGTTCCGCCGTCCGCTCCCGCACGCGCTGCTCCAGTTCCTCCCGGGCCTGCTTGAGTTCGGCCTCGACTTCCTTCAGGTGGGTGATGTCGGTATGGGTGCCGATGATGCGCAGGGCTGTGCCGTGCTCGTCGCGTGCGATCGCCTCGCCCCGGGAGAGTATCCACTGCCAGCCGCCCGCCTGGTTCCGCAGCCGGTACTCGGCCTCATAGCGTGGGGATTCTCCTTGGGCATGGGCATCGCGCAGGGACAGGACCCGATCCCGGTCGTCGGGATGGAGCAGTTGTTCAAAGGCCTGGCCCTCGAGGTCGCCCTTATCCTGGTAACCAAGGGTTTTGTGCCAGTTTTCACCGAAATAGACCTCGCCGGTCACCAGGTTCCGGTCCCAGACGCCGTTGGAGGAGGCGTCCAGGGCCAGCCGGAAACGGTTCTCGCTTTCAATCAGTTGCTGTTCAATCCGTTGACGGCGGCCGATTTCCTTTTCCAGCCGTTCATTCTGCAGGGTCAGGGTCTTCAGCAGATCCTGCTTGTCCCGGCAGCGGCGGATGCGAAAGATCAGTTCCTCGATCTCGCAGGGCTTGAGGGTGAAATCGTCGGCACCGAGCCGGAGGGCATCGATGGCCGAACGCATGTCGCCGTACCCGGTGAGGATGATGACGCCGGTCATGGGGGCGAGCCGCTTGCTTGCCTTGAGCACGGCGAACCCGTCTATGCCGGGCATCATCAGGTCGGTGATCACCAGATCAAAACGTTTTTGCTCCAGAAGTTCGACAGCCTCCTCGCCGCTGGCCACCGGCGAAACCCCGAATCCTTCCATCTGCAGTTCACGGGTGAACGATTTGCGGATGACTTCTTCGTCATCGACAAAAAGAATGGTGGTCTGTCCCTGTTCGTGCTGTTCCATGGTTGAATCCCCAAAAAAGAAAAGACAAACGGCTTGAACCGGTCAGCCGGACTATTTTCCGCACGTTTCAGCCGGTTGCCGGGCCGAATCGACCTTGATCGGCAACCGCACGATAAACGTGGCCCCTGCCCCCGGCTGGCTTTCCACGGTAATCGCGCCACCATGGTTGGTGATGATTCCGTGACAGACGGAGAGCCCCAATCCACTGCCCTTGACATCGGGTTTGGTGGTGAAGAACGGCTGGAAGATCGATTCCAGGTTTTCCGGTTCGATGCCGACCCCGGTATCCGAGATGGCAATGGCTATCCCCTCCTGTTCACGTCTGGTGGTGATAGTGATCAGGCAGCCCGAGATCCGGCAGGCATCGGCGGCATTGGTCAGCAGGTTGAGAAAGACCTGCTTGATCTGATCCGAGACCGCCATGATCTGCGGAAGCCGCGGTGCGTAGCGGCACTCAACGGTGATCCGTTTCTTCTTGAAATCGTTTTTATAGAGCAGCAGCATGGAATCGAGCAGTTGGTGGATATCCACCAGGGCTTTTTTTCCGGAGCTGGGCCGGTTGAATTCCTGCAGGCTGCGGATCAGTTCCTTGATCCGTTCGCTCTCGCCGATGGCCGCCTGCAGCAACTCTTTGTCTTCGGGCTCCAGAATCGCCCGTTTCTGCAATCCCTTGAGAATGGAGAGGATCGCCTGCAGCGGGTTGTTGAATTCATGGGCAATGGAGGCCGAGAGCTTGCCGATCGCCGAAAGCTTTTCCGCATGCATATATTGCTTCTGGGTTTCCTGCAGTTCCCTGGTCCGCTGTTCCACCCGCCGCTCGAGATCCTCATTGATGGCCTCGAGCTGCAGTTGAACCTGGATGAAATCGGATATGTCGCGAAAGATGCCGACAACTTTTTTGCAGCGCCCCTCCGCCCAGGAAAAGGGATGCACGGAGACAACCGCAGGAAAACGTTCCCCCGAACATCGGACCAGGGTGGTGTTGAAGGATTGCATGACCTTGCCCTCGCGCAGCCGTTGCGCGACGTCCGGGATAATGTCCAGGTTTTCGGGCGGATAGATCAGGCCGATCGATGCGCCGATCGCCTGGTGGCGCTGATAGCCGAACAGTTTCTCCGCGCCGGTGTTGAACTCCCTGATATGGGCGTCGTCGTCGACCAGTTCGCAGACGATCAGCCCGACACTGTCCAGGACCTGATAAATCGAGGAAAGGTTCTCCGCCTGTTCGCTGAGTTGGGCATTGGCGATCTTCTGCTCGTCGAGGCGCTTTTGTTCGCTGATCCGCAAAGCCATTTCCGCGGCTATCCGTTCGGAAATGTCGCGAATGGCGATCAGGAGTCCGGGATGGCCTTTGTACGGCACGGACCGCCCCGTGATCTCCACGGGAAAGATGGTGCCGTCCATTTTGCGGTGCAATCGTATGGGCACATGAAAAGCCCTGTCCGGGTGTTCGCTGGCCTCCTTGAGAAATTGGCGGGTTTTATCCTCTTCAGCGGAGAGGGCGGTGGCCTTCATGCCCAACAATTCCCGGTGGTCATAGCCGTACAGGGCCATGGCCTGTTGGTTGGCCTGGCTGATTTGACCGGTGTCGGCGGTAATGAACAGGAGGGCGTCGGAGGCGGCCTCAAACAGCAGCCGGTGCTGTTCCTCGCTTTCGCGCAGGTCGGTCTCGGTCCGTTTGCGCAGGGTGATCTCCCAGGCCAGGTCGGCCAGGGTCGCCACAACCTGCACGTCCTGCTGGTTGTAGTCGGCAGGTTTGTTGCCCAGGCCGATAAGGGCGACAACGGCACCGTCGCGCAGCACCGGCACGAGCAGTTCCCGGATGATTTCCACATGCCCCGGCGGCACCCCCTTGCGCTGCTGCAGACCGGCGTAGTCGTTGTGGATCACGGACCGGCGCTGGTGGATGCACTCCGTCCGGACACCCGCCTGTTTGACGGAGTCGTGCAGCAGGCTCCTGTCTGCATTGCACAGGTGTTCGATGCTATTGGTCGACCAGCTGTAAAGCGATACGGTTTCCTGGTCGGGATGGAGGAGATGGAAGAAGCCGAACTGGCTGTTGGTCAGCGCTTCCGCCTCATCTAGGGTCGCCTGGAGCAAATCATCCAGGGTTTTGCTGTTTGCGGCCCGCAGCAGCCGTAGGCGTGCGGCCATGACCGCCTCCATGTGCTTGCGTTCGCTGATGTCCCGGACCGCCATGAGAAAGCACTGCCGGCCGTCCAAGGGCAGGGTGCGGGCGGTGATTTCGACCGGGAAGACCGTGCCGTCCTTTTTTTTGTGCAGATGGGCCGGTACGATCAGTACGCCGTTGGGCCTGGAGAGCGCTTCGGAGACCAGCCAGCGGGAGCAGTCCTCGGTGGCGGCCAGATCCCGGCAGGGCACGCCGATCAACTCGTCCGCCGTATAGGCATAGAGTTCCAGGGCCCTGGCATTGGCATCAAGTATCCGGCCGGAATCGCTTTCAATGGCAAAGAGCGCATCAGAGGCGGATTCGAACAGACGATGGTACCGTTCCTGGCTTTCATGAAGCGCGCTTTCCAGTTCCTTGTGTTCACTGATATCACTGATGACCAGGCGCGAAATCGGCCTGCCCTCGATCCATTGCGGAGCGGTGAGGACCAGATGGGCCCAGAAAACGGTTTGATCCGGCCTGCCCATCCGTATTTCACAGTTCAAGGGGGCGTTGGTTTCGCGGATTTTCCCCTGTTGCCCGAGGTAGGTATCCACATCGTCGGGATGGACATAACGGGCGAAGGGCTGTTGGAGGAGATCGCTGCGGGGCAGGCCGAGCAGCGCGGCGGCGGTAAGGTTGGCCTCCTGAACGAGACCATCGGCGCTGATCGTCAGGTAGCCGACCGGGGCCTGTTCAAAGAGGTCGCAGAAACGGGCCCGGGAGTTTTCGAGTTCGACCCGAATCCGTTGCAGCTCCTCGTTCTGGGTTTCCAATTCAACCTGGTGGTCATGGATTTGGTGCAGCAGTTGCCGCATTTCCCGTATCGAATCTGGAGACGGGCTGCTCTCCGAAACACAGGCAAGATCCCTTGCCAGCCGTTCGGCTTTGTGCCGTACCTGGTCTCCCGGCGGGAGCTGGTGATGCTTTTTGGTCATGGGCGGTCTCTTTCCGGCTTGAGCAAGATTGGTGTGTCGGTCCGAACGGTTGGGCTGACAGCAGATCCTCTCCCGGTTCCCCCCTGAATGTGCACGTCTGTTTTTCGGGCAACCAGGCTGCCCCCCTTGAATCGGGCCACCCGGCAAGCCCTGGCAACGGGGGACGAGTCGTGCCGGAGACGCTTTGCCCTGGAAGGAAAGGGAGGAATAGCAACGCCCCCACTGTACCACGCTTCCTTGAAAAGGAAAGTTGACACGGTTGTTCGCCGAGGTCTTACAAAAAACGTTGTCCCCCAACGTTTTGTAAAAATGCGGTCAAAAGAACGGGTTGCGGCGAAAGCGGGTGGGGCGGGCCGTGTTATGTATATATTCCCTCTGTAAAATATATAACGTATTCCTCTATTGCCCTCTTCCGGAAGACCAATATTATTTTCACTTCATGGGAACATGAGAGGGGACCCGACCCCTGACCGGGAAAAAATCGGGAAGATTCTATTGAGGGGGAAAGGTTGCGGTCGAAAGGGGAAGGCGTGTCTTTCCCGGGGGAGCCTTTCTTGGCGCCGCACCACCGGAGAAAGAGGCCTTATCGTTTGGAAAACAGGGGGAAACCCCGGCATGTGGGGAGGGGACCATGACGCACCAGATATCGTTTACCCAGGTGGAAAACAAGTTGCTGCCCAAATTCAGGCAAACCATCAGTCAGGCCAGGTCGACCGAAGATGTGAAAAAAATGTTCGGGTACAACATGCAGGAATTGTTCAAGGAAGTGTCCGAGGGGGTGTTGGCTTTGCGCCTGGAGGATGTCGCGCTCGAACCGGAAGCGGCCGGCTACCGGATAGACGACCGGATTCGTGAACTGGATGCCTTCATCAAGGTCTGGAACGATACCGATCTTTCCCGAATCGTGGACCGGTTTGCCCAGCTTAGCCTCCACCAGTACGCCCATCTCGCCAAAAATCCTGAAAAGACCGAGGCGAAAATCAGAAGATAACCGTTCCCCCCTTGTTTTTGGCCTGAGAGCGGCAGCCGGTCCGTTCAGCCACGGTCGCCGGTCAGGGGCACGAAGCGTACCGGCAGCAACTGCCGGGTGGAGACCTTTCCCCGCGGATCCTTTTCGACCAGGAGAAGAGACTGGGTCGTGAACGGGGAACCCACCGGGATGACCATGTACCCGCCGGGCTTGAGTTGCCGGATCAGCGGCGCGGGGATGGAGGCGGCCGCTGCGGTGACCAGAATGCCGTCGAAGGGTTGCTCCGCCTCCAGCCCGTAATAACCGTCTTTTTGATGGACATGCACGTTGCCGAAGCCCAGCCGTTCGAGCCGACGCCGGCATTGTTCGGCCAGGGCCGGTATGATTTCCAGGGTGTGAACCTCTTTTGCGAGAAGCGACAGGACCGCAGCCTGATAGCCGGACCCTGACCCGACCTCAAGTATTTTGGATTCCGGCGTTATTGCCAGCAGATCGGTCATCAGGGCGACAATGTAGGGTTGGGAGATGGTTTGGCCGTAACCAATGGGCAGGGGCATGTTCAGGTAGGCTGCGGGCCGTTCGTCTGCTGGGACGAATTCATCGCGGGGCACTTTCTCGATAGCCTTCAGCACCTCCGGGCTCAGGCGGCTGCGGCCGATAAAGGTGGAGGTTTCCAGGACATCCGCCTCGATACTCCGCATCATGCTCAATCGTTCATCTGGCAGCATTGTTTCCTCCCTTTCGCATTTCAGCGGACCAACCCGCACCGCCACCGGAACCAATCGCGCTTCCGGTGGCTGCGGGACAATTAATCTGTCGGCCAAGTACAAAACATAGATGTGGTCCGGGCAAAGACAAGAAATAAAAAATGGATAGATTTTGAGAAGTCAGCATTTTTTTTTGTTTTCGCAACACGCCTTGAGCATGGCATATGCCGATTATCTCATAACCTCAAAGCCTCCACGTTCTCTGGGTAGTTTTTGTACCCAATAATTATCTGTTTTTTTGTATTTTTTTGTTGAGTAACAGTCTGTATTAATGAGGCTTAATAAAAAATGGTGCTATCCGGAATCAAGACGGACGTTTCTGATCGGTTCGCTTCAGCGGATCAAACCTTTCGGGAATGATCATCTCCAGTTGTCGGCCGGTTGAGCGTAGGTCGAAACAAACGCAGGTTCGGAACAGGCAAGGAGAACGCCAGGTTTAAAAACGTTGACGAACAGGATGGCCACCAAGGTTGTCCGGGAAGAGCCCGGATGCGCCAACGACGAGAAAAAGTCGGGATTCTAACCGATTGTCCAGGAGATTACCATGCTGACGACCACCCAGATCAAAACAGCGCAAAGCATTCTCAACATCTTTGAAACCGGCGAGGTCCGGGGCGACTACGGCAATGTCACCGTGATCGCCGAGGACACCGGCCACCTGACCTTTGGCCGATCCCAGACCACCCTTGGCGCCGGCGGGCTTGCCGAGCTGCTCCAGCTTTATTGCAGCAACGCAGGCGCCCGTTTCGCCGACCGCCTGCAGCCCTATCTTGCCCGGGTGGCGGCACGGGACGTCAGCCTGGACAATGATCTCCAATTGCACAACATTCTCCGTGCCACCGCCGATGACCCGGTCATGCGCGATACCCAGGATCTCTTTTTCGACCAGAAATACTGGCAACCGGCGATGCGGGCAGCCAAGGCACTCGGCCTCGCCACCGCCCTCGGCACCGCCCTCGTCTACGACGGCTATGTCCATGGATCCTGGGCCAGGATGCGCGACCGCACCAATCAGGAGGCGGGCACCCTGGCCGCCCTGGGCGAGCATGCATGGCTCCGCGCCTATGTCAGGATCCGCCGCGCCTGGCTCGCCGGGAGCAACCGTTCGGACCTGCGGCGCACCGTGTATCGCATGGACGCCTTTCAGCGCCTGATCGACCAGGGCTACTGGGGCTTGGACCTGCCCCTGGTGGTTCGCGGAACGGAAATATCCCTGGCCGCCCTTTCGGCCACGCCTCCCGGCTGCTATGACGGGCCCCAACCCGGAACCCGCGGTCTCGGCCTGGAATCGCCGATGCTGCGCGGGCTGGACGTCCGCCTCGTGCAGGTGGCGCTTTCCGACCGGGGCATGGATATCAAGGCCGACGGTATCTTCGGCCAGACCTCGGTAAAACGTCTCAAGGAATATCAG
>JBFWIP010000050.1:6989-8315 GCA_050255935.1 Desulfobulbus sp. | reverse complement strand
ACCGAGGACCTGAACCGGCACGAAAGCAACCTGATCACCTTGCCCGCCCTGACCCTGTTTTTGTATCGGGTCGATTTCAACAAAACCATGCGTTCCGCCTGGGCGGCCATGAGCCACCGGGACGGGGAAACGCATCTGCCGCTGGATCTCCACTTTCTTCTTACCGCCTGGGCCGAAAATGCGGACCACGAGTACCGTATTCTCGGACGCGCGATGCAGGCGATCGAAAATATCCCGATCCTCTCCGGGCCGCTGCTCGACCCGATCACCGACTGGGCCACCCACGAAGCAATCCAGCTCTGTCTGGAGGATATCTCCACCGAGGATGTGATGCGAACCTTTGATTCCCTGCCCGTGGATTACAAGCTCAGTGTGCCCTACATCGCCCGGGTCGTTGTGGTCGACGGTCAGCAGAGCCGGGCCGATGGCCCGGTTACGAGCGCTGTGACAGGGCTCAAGGCAGGAGTCGGCGATGAATAGTTACGTGGCGGAAACGTATCTGGAACAGGTGCACCAGCTGGCGCTGGGAATCGAGTTCATCGACCCGGTCCGTGGCCGGGGGCTGATGCATCCGGTGCGCGTCGACATTGAACGGGCGATCCCCCATGCAATGAAGCGGCCGTCAGACCCGTATTGCGCGTTCCAATCCATCGGCCAGGCCCCCCGCAGCCTGTGCAGGCATCCGTCCGGGCGATATGCCTTGCTCTATACCCCGGGGATCGGTGACCGTCTCACCCTGCGGATCTACGACCACAACCGTTTCTATGTGCCGCGCAGCCTGCAGGTGCCGCTGTTGACCCTGGAACAACTCGAAGACCCGGAAAACCGTGATTATCAACTTCGCCAGAGGCGGCCTGCCCTCTTTCCCGGAGCGGCCTATGACCTCTGCGGCATGGCTACCGGACTCCGCGGCCGGGTGTTGCGGGACGATCAACCCATGCGCTGGGCCTGTATCGATGCCCGGCTGCCTGAAAATGATGCATTGGTGGGCCGAGCCCGCAGTGACGATCGAGGCGAGTTTCTGCTGCTGCTTTCCCCGGGCGCGGCCCCGGCCAGCGACCTGACGAGGACGATCCCGGTCCGGATTTCCGTTGCCGGACCTGCCGTGGCGCCGGTCCCAGTGCAGGCGGACATTCCCGGACGTGACCCGCTGTGGGATCTGCCGCTGGAGGTGCTGCCGGATCCCGGATTGCCTGACGATGTCGCCTCGGGCGATGTATTACCCCCCGGTTATGCGACCATGGCCGCCACCCGGATGGTGGATATGGAGATCGGCAGGATGCTGACCGGAATCGAGGTTCCGCCGTTTGCGTTTGTTTTGCCGTA
>JBFWIP010000050.1:3381-6889 GCA_050255935.1 Desulfobulbus sp. | reverse complement strand
AGAAAGTGAGGGAATGGTATGCCGGAATATCTCGCGCCTGGAGTGTTTGTCGAGGAGGTTAGTTTTCGATCCAAATCCATTGAAGGAGTGCCGACCAGTACTGCCGGATTTGCCGGCTTGGCGGCGTTTGGTCCGGTCTGGTATCCGGACGGCCCGGTCAACTGCGAACCTCGGTTGATAACCAGTTTCACCGAATTCGAACGGGTGTATGGCGGCCTGCAGGCCATCGAGGTGGGGGAGAACCCGCCCGGGGACGAACGGGTCAACTACCTGGCCCATGCGGTTCGCGCCTTCTTTGAAAACGGTGGCAGGCGGGTCTATATCTCCCGGGTGTTCACCCCACGCAGTGCCGCAGATCCAAACCCGAACGGCATTGCCTTTCGCGATATCGCTGTGTCGGACACCACCGCCGCCTGGAGGGCGCGCTGGCCGGGCGAGGCCGGCAATGTCTATGTGGAGACTAAGGTGGTGCGCAGCAAGAACCTCGCCTTCTCGAACGGCGGCGTTATCCAGGCCAAGAGCGTCAAAGCCGGGGCGGTGGTCGAGGTGATCACGGGCGGAATTCTTTTAGATCCTTCGCAGCTGCCGAATGGCAACGACACCCTCATCGAAAGCAATCTCCGGGTGGTCTCGGAGAACAGCGCGGGGGTGCAGAGCTTCATCGACAGCACCGGTGCAACTCCAGCCATCACCTCTAACGACGTCATCCAACTGGTGGAGATGAAGGTCCGGGTCAAGGTGAACAACGATCGGATCGAGGAGTATGGGGGACTTGCCGCCTCGGAGGAGCAGAAGCGCTACATTGGCAAGATCCTCCAGCTCGACGATCCCGAGGACGAGGATGCGCCGGTCTGGCTCGACTGGGATTCCACCGCGTCCGCCGACCCGGTACCGCCGTTCCTGCCGGCTAAGCTGGTCGTCGCCCTCCAGGCCAATGCCAACGGCCGCCTGGAGAACGGCCATGACGGCGTACTCCCCGGCCCGGACGAGTACATGGGGGACGAGGCGGATCCGGACGATGTCACCAAGAAGGCCACCGGCCTTGCCGCCCTGGGCGAGATCGACGACATCGCCATCGTGGCGGTACCGGACAGCGGCGACATGGGCGATGCGAACGTTTCCTTTACCATTGCCGACAAGCTGGTGACCCACGCCGCCAATCAGAAATACCGGATCGCGGTCGTCGACGGGCCGATCAATAGTTCCATTAATGAAATCAGGACGTTCCGTGGGCGGTTCGACAACAAGTACGCGGCCCTTTATTATCCCTGGATCCGCATCTACGACCCCACCGAGCGCTTTTCCCAGGGCGCTCCGCCCAAGCAGCTCAACCTGCCGCCTTCCGGCTTTGTCGCCGGCATCTATGCCCGCAACGACATCAACCGCGGCGTGCACAAGGCACCCGCCAACGAGGTGGTGCGCGGGCTCACCCGTTTCGAACTCAACATCAATCAGGGCCGCAACGAGGTGATCAATCCCGAGGGCATCAATGCGCTCCGTTTTTTCGAGGGCCGCGGCTACCGGGTCTGGGGCGCCCGTACCATGAGTTCCGATCCGGAGTGGAAATATGTCAACGTCCGGCGTCTGTTCATCTACATCGAGCATTCCATTGACAAGGGCACCCAGTGGGCGGTGTTCGAGCCCAACAACAGCCGGTTGTGGAAGAATATCCGCCGGACGGTGGAGGATTTCCTCCTGGTGCTCTGGCGCGACGGCGCCCTGATGGGCTCCAAGCCGGAAGAGGCCTATTTCGTGCGCTGCGACCGCACCACCATGACCCAGAACGACCTCGACAACGGCCGCCTCATCTGTCTGGTCGGGGTGGCGCCGGTGAAACCGGCTGAATTCGTCATCTTCCGTATCGGGCAGTGGACCGCCGACGCCTCGTGAGGGTTGCGGGAAGCCGGTTTAAGAGCAACGGGGAAATGCGCAAGAGCGCTCATTTGATCCAAGAGAGAACCAAGAGGAGAAATCAATGGCCACGGAACGAATAAACCCTTACGGAGCGTTCAATTTCCTGGTGTCGCTGGGAGACGGGAAGGAGGCCGAGATTATCGGCGGCTTTTCCGATGTCAGCGGTCTGGGCAAGGAGATCAGCTACTCCGAGTACCGCAACGGCAACGAGTCCTTCAACACGGTACGTAAAATAGCCAATACCTTCAAGGTGGACGATGTCACCCTGAAGCGCGGCCTGGTGGGGTCCACCAACCTGTTCGAATGGCTGACCAAGGTGGCCAACGGCGAGAACGACCGGCGGCAGGTGACCATTACCCTGCTCAACGAGGCCCGGGAGGAGGTCGCCTCCTGGGTGCTGCGAGAGGCGCAGCCGAAAAAGTGGACCGGCCCGACCCTGGCCGCCAAGGGCGGCAGCGAAGTGGCCATGGAAGAACTCAGCCTGGTCCATGAAGGGATCACCTACGAGTAATCCATGCATATGATACCTGGCCTCACCCTCGGGGCACCGGGGATATATCGCTATCCCGAACCAACGCCCAAGATGCTGGACGGCTCCCGCATGGATGTCTGCGCCTTCGTCGGCGTCGCTCCCCGCGGGCCTGTCCGCCTGCCGATCGAGTCTGAAAACGGCACGCATCTCGACTCCATCCTGAGCCTCGACAAACCGAAGCGCCGTTCGGTCGCGGTGGCGGTGGAGAGCTGGAACGAATACCAGCGTCAATTCGGCGGCTTCGAGGGGCCGGGCCGGTTGCCGTATGCCGTGGCCCTTTTCTTCGAACAGGGCGGGCGCCGAGCCTATGTGGTCCGCATTGTTCATGAATATGTCCCGAAAAATAATCCAACAGATCAACAGATTATTGAAGGGCGGATCAAGAATTGCGGTGGCGTCGCAGAGGGACGGCTGCCACGGGTCGTCTCGGGTTCGGGCCAACCTGGCCAACCTGAATTGAGGGCGCGAAACGAGGGCTCATGGGGCAACCGACTGCAGGCCTCCATGGGGTTTACCGCCTCGCCCGTCACCCTGCTGCCCGGCACCACCGCGACCGAACTGGTGGTAGACGAATCCGAGGTTCTCGTCGCCGGTTCCCTGGTACGGCTCAGCCTGCCTGCCGCCGAACCCGAACCGGCGGCAGAAGTCTTGCGGTTCGTCAGCTTCATCCGCCGCCGGGGCGAGGATAAATCCAACGCCACCACCCTACGGGTCAAGCTAGAGACAGCCGTCTCCCGCACGCCTGATGCGGCGGAACTGATCGAGGGTGTTTTTTGGGTGCGCGACGGGGCCGGGCTGACGGAAAAATGGGAAAAGATCGGCCTTTCCTCCCTGCACCCGCGCTGGCTCGGTTGGGTCTTGTACCGGGAATCGCAGTTGGTGTTCCCCCATGCGGCCTGGGTCAACGGCGCCATCCTTCCCGAAGAGCCGGAACTGGTGCCTTTTGCGCCTTCCTTTCAGGCGGATGGTGCAGCGGCCACATTTACCGGCGGCGAGGACCGGTACGGCGAGATCGAGTTTGCCGACTTTTTCGATGATACATGGAAGGTGAACGATGCGGAC
>JBFWIP010000050.1:0-3281 GCA_050255935.1 Desulfobulbus sp. | reverse complement strand
TGCATCCCCTGGGGATCAATATCTTTCTCCAGGAACCCGGCGGCGCCTGGCTGTCGGCCGGCCGCACCCTGAGCCGGGACAGCCGCTACCGCCAGCTTTCGGTGCGCCGCTTGATGATGATGCTCAAACGGACCTTGTTGCAGGAGATGCAGTGGGCGGTGTTCGAGCCCAACGGCCCGGCCCTGTGGCGGGAGGTGCGGCTGATGCTGGGGAACTACCTCCGCCGCCTCTATGCCCAGGGGGCCTTTCGCGGGAGTTCCGAGCAGGAGGCCTTTTTCGTTCGCTGTGATGCCGAGCTGAACAGCCCGCAGGATCTCGATGCAGGTCGTCTGCTGTGCGAGGTTGGTGTGGCCCCGGCCGAGCCGCTGGAATTCATTGTTCTCCGCATTACCCGCAGCGGGGACGGAACCCTTACCGCAGGAGAGTAGCTATGCCTGCTTCTCTGTTGCCAGCCTTCCGATTTGAGGTGAAGCTGTTCCGTTCTTCATCCGGCAGCTCATGGACCGGGGAGAATGCCCTGGCCAACGGTGCCTTTCAGGAGTGCACTGGCCTGGAAATAGAGATGGATGTGCAGGAATACCTGGAAGGCGGTCGCAATGACGGGGTGATCCGTCGGGTAGGCCGGGCGAAATACAGCAACATCGTGCTCAAGCGCGGTATGCTGCATCAGGACGGCCATGTGAACGATGAACTGTGGACGTGGCTCCAGGATATTGTCTCCGGCGGACCGGTAACCCGTTATGACGGCATTATCGAGGTGAAGAGCCGGGACGGGAGCATGGTGGTCGCCACCTGGGGCTTTGAGCGGGGCCTGCCCGCAAAGATCAGCGGGCCGCAGCTCAATGGCAAAACCGGTGAGATCGCCATAGAGGAACTGCACATAGCCCATGAAGGGCTCAGATTAATGCGGACGTGAGGATGCCACTATGCCCCAACTGACTAAAGCGACCTTGCAGCCGGTCAATGCAGACAAGCAAAACAGTCCTGCCGGTGAGGAAATGAAGGTGCAGTTCAACCCCACTTCCCTGAAGCTGAAAATGAGCAACCAAAACGAAGGGGGACAGTCCAGGGGCAAGCAGGCTCGTGAATATCTCGGCGCCAGCTCCACCGTGCTTTCCATGGAACTGATTTTTGACACTGCAGATGAGACCACCGGTACAGCCACCAATCCCCAGCCGGTATCCGTGCGCACCAAGACGGCTCTGCTCGAACAGTTTCTGTTGCCCAAAAAAGACGGAGACAATTCCCCACCGCTCGTCAAATTTGTCTGGGGTGAGACGGTGATCGTCGGTGTTGTGGACAGCCTTGACATCGATTTTGACTTGTTTGCTCCCGATGGAACCCCCTTGCGGGCCAAGATGCCGATTTCCATCAAGGAGCAGAATGCAGCATACCAATATCTGCAAGCCGGAGCAGGAGCAAAGGGCAAGGCCGAAACGAAGCAAAGCCCGCTGCCCGGTTTTGACACAAAGGATCTTTCCTGGTCCGTGGACAGCGATCAGATCGCCCAGGCCCTGTTTGGCGAAACCGCTCCGGAATTTGCCGCCCGTATGGGCCTTGATCCCGCAGCCTGGCGAGGGCTCAATGCCGATCTTTCCGGTGGCCTGACCCTGGAGGCCGGTGCGGAGATCGGTTTTTCCGGCACCCTGAACATGAATGCCGGCATAGGGACCACCGCTGGATTTCAGGCCGGGGCCGAAGCTTCACTGGAAGCATCCTTTGGCCTTGAGGGCGGAGCGAGCGGTGGGGTCAATGCCGACACCTCTGCCGGATTTGCCCTGTCTTCGGCAGGTGGCGTCAACGCGGCCATCGATTCGGTGAAGACCATCAGAGCGGAGAGCGCAGCGCTGGAGGCACGGGCCGCCTTTTCCGCCTCGGGCAGCGGTGTGATGAGCGGAACAGGATCGGTTCACCGTTCCCCGGTGGATAAACGGGCAACGACCTTCGGCTTCGGGGTGCCGCTGCGGGCTCAGGTCAAGATCGGTTAACCGAGAACCAAGGAGAGACGCAATGACAATTCGGGCAGGGCAGGTCATATCGGAGGTGATTCCGGAGCCGGAGCCGCCGTCTCCCGCCGGTGAACAAGGAGATCAATGCTGGCAGAATTTCGAACGAATCAGGGCGGCAGTGGCTGAGCAGGAACGCCTGAAACTGCGGGTCGCTGCCGAGGGTTTTGATGACTGAAGAGCTCTATTACAGTTCCAGCCCGGTTTTTTCGGTTGACGGGCAGGTCTACGGTGAACTGGCCCGGGACATTGTCCGGCTGGAGGTGGAAGAGGGAACAGATGGTCTCAAGACCATGCAGGCACGGCTGGTGGCCATCGGTCCGACCATGCCTTCCGGCGGGGAAGAAGAGACTCTGCTCTATCTGGACGGCCGCATCCTTGATTTCGGCAAAAAGATGACCGTCGATATCGGGCCGAGAAGCAGACAGCGCACCATCTTCGAGGGCTTTATCTCGGCACTGGAAATCTCTTACCAAGAGGGAAAGGCGCCGGAGGTGATCGTGCGGGCCGAGGACCGGCTCATGGAGCTGCGCATGACCCGGCGGATGAAGACCTTTGAGGAGATGAGCGATGCCGGGATTGCCGAGGAGATTGCCACGGCCCACGGCCTGAGGGCTGAGGTGGATGCGCCGGGGCCGACCTATGCGGCGGTGCAGCAGTGGAACATGAGCGATCTGGCCTTTCTGCGGGAACGGGCCCGGCTGATCCGGGCCGAGGTCTGGCTGGAGGGCGACAGTCTGTATTTCAAGAGCCGTGACCGCCGGGAGGGGGAGTCCATCACTTTGGTGCAGGGCAATCAGCTGATTGCGGCCCAGGCCTGTGCCGATCTGGCCCATCAGCGCACCGAGGTGCGGGTGAGCGGTTTTGATGCGGACGCCCGTGGAGCGATTGATGAGGCTGCCGGTGAGGAGGTTGTTGCCGCCGAGACCAGCGGCGGACGCACCGGGCCTGCCATCCTCAAAAAGGCCTTTGGCGAGCGGGTTTCTTATCGGGTGCGTGAGGTCTGCCGCAATGCCGGCGAGGCGGCGGAATGGGCACGGGCCGAGATGCTCCGCCGGGCCAGGGGTTTTGTCACCGTGCGGGGCGTGACCAACGGCACTCCGGAGATGCGGGTGGGCAGCCTGCTTACCTTGGAGCGCATGGGCGAACCGTTTAACGGGGGCGGCTATTACGTCACCTGGGTCCGGCATACCTATGATCTGACCGAGGGGCACCGCACCCAGTTTGTGGCCGAACGGGCCACCGTGGGCGAAGGCAATTTCTGAGAGAGGGAAT
>JBFWIP010000049.1:5342-16320 GCA_050255935.1 Desulfobulbus sp. | reverse complement strand
TAAATCTTGAAAAATGGAGAATGGCGACTCGCTCGCATAGTACGTTCTCCTCCCTGTAGACAATCCTCCCTTGTTCCCGATATTCTCCGGTTAAATACCCCCGCATAAACGGTGTCGGGGACAAAAAAGCGGCCGCCCTCCAAAGAGAACGACCGCTTACCTTGCCGCGCCTGGCCGAACCTTGACACAAGCAAAGCTATACCCTGTTACGCTGTAACCTTCACTCCCTCAAGGTGCTTCAATACCGCTCTCATTTTCTCCATCGCTTCAAAAGTGAAACGATCAACTTTTTCGTCGTCACCCTCTTCAAGTGCATCCCTTGCAACATCCAGAAAGGCTACTGCCGACTCAGTTTCACGGGTTATAAGATGACGATCAATTCTTTCGCTCATGGTGTACCCTCTTGGTTGAAGTATTGGATAACCCCTTTTTTATTTGCTTGCATGAACTTGCATCTTTAAAAATCGGGAGTTAAGAGCAGTGCTAGAGGACAGTGGATTACGTATACTTTCCCCGTAATTTCAAAATGTTCCCGGCGAAAACACCTCCAAGACTGGCAGGAGCCGGTGGACAGAGTTAAATATGACAAGCTGAAGTAAAAAATGGCCCGCCCGGGAGCCTGCGCCGGAAAAGGCTCTAAAACGGCCTTACGTGAAAAAACAGACGCCCGGCTGCATTTATACAGCCGGGCGTCTGTTTTTGTCTCTCTGACGTCAGAAGAACTCAGTCTCTCTCCCCCCAGGTTTTTGCGCTACGTTCGACTTTTTTGCGGACATTGCTCCAGTCTTTGCCACCGTTGAACATGGATTCCGGCAATGCCTTGAGCATTTTTTCATATAAAGACAAGGGAACAGTGAAAGTCAGCTCATCGGGTTTCATGAACTTTCTGGCAGAAGGATCAAAACCGCCCAGCACAGCTTTTTCCAGGCCCTGTTCCTTATAATACAGAGGCCATGCTAAAATATTGGTACAGCCCGCGCCAAAGGGAGAAGCCACACAGTCGACCTCCCCGGTGGTAAAGGTGGTCTGTACGAACAGGCCAGTGATGACTTCGGGCCGGGCAAAAAAGATGACAAATTCCGGTTCCTGTCCATCGCTGAACTGGGAAAGGGGCTTGAATATGCAGTATTTACCCGGTGCCTTGCGGGGATTCACTTTTTCAAGAAAGGTTCTCATGGCTTCGGGGGAAGGCATGAAGCGCTCACCATGCACCGGCGTGCCTTCAATTCCTGTGCTCACATAATACTCAATAAACCGGATATTGGGTTTCATCATGGAACAATAATAGACCCCGCCGGGGCATCCATATTCTTCAGCTGAGATAAAGGCAGCACATTTCTTTTTTCTTGCCAGCCAGATATTACCGATGACACAGGAAAAATTTTTCATGACTTCCTGCATGTCCACCTGACCTTTTTCTTCCAGCTCACGGGAGAGGGAGACTCCCGTTTTTGGTCCGTAGGCGTTTTCCGGTTTGACGTCATCGTAATATACACCAAAGGGCTCTTCATCCAGCCCCAGGTGCTCCAAAAAAACCTCTGTCTCATTTATTATCGCTTGCAAATCCATGTGGGGTCCTCCGGCTGCATTGTGCAGTATTTATGTTTTATGAACCAGGTTTATTTTACTATATTTACAGGGAATATATGCTATAATTGACCGACAGTCAATTTATTTTAGACTGATAGTCAAAAATGGACATGCGTTTTCCTGGCTGACAGGAGAAGAGTGTGTCGCTAAGCCGGAGCACGGTAGCGGATTTCCACGCCGCTACTCAGCTGGTGAGTAAAGGATTGAATGTATTTTTTCTATTCCCTGGAAAAGGCGCAATGTCGGACGCGAGACCTCTTGCTCGTCGACAATATATACGCGTTTATTCTTGATAGTTTTTATTGTCTGGAATCCCGATGGCAAAAGGTTTTGTGTATCTGATTGCCCGTTGTTGATTGGGGCAGCCGCAACGTCCTAACCGCCCCAAAATACACTCACATTGGAGAGACCTGCCACGCTGTCGACGATTACCGCATCTATCGCCTCTGTCAGCAGGTATTTGGGAGATAAATCTGTTCCAGGAATCTGATCAGAAAAAGACGGACACCAGAAACCAAGAAAAGGTGCACCAGGCATTGGCAAAAAAAGATAATTCGTCAAAAATTTCGAACAAAGAGATTTTAAAGCAATTAATCGTCTATTTTGTCATATTATTGCGCAAAGCATTACCACCACCTTGTTATTCGCAATATTTAACGATATAATAAAAATATTTTATCAAAAATCGACAATAATGACGATTATGAATATATCAAAATTAATGACAGATGATGCTGTTCTTGCGGAAATAGGTACGCGTATTGCCCGTTATCGAATTGATCAGCAGGTGACGCAAGCCGATCTGGCCGAGCAGGCAGGCGTATCCAAACGCACCGTTGAACGAGTCGAGGCTGGGGCCTCGGTGCAATTTTCAACCATCATCCGCATCCTGCGGATACTCGATTTATTACAGGGATTGGATCAGATGATCTCCGAGCCGATCCCCCGGCCCATGGCTCTGCTGAAGCAAAAAGGAAAAGTACGGCAACGCGCCTCTTCTGGTCCACGCCCGGACAAAGTTCCTGAAAAATGGTCATGGGGGGACGAGTCATGACAACGGTTGCCGAAGTCAGAATGTGGGGACGTACCATCGGCGCGGTATCCCTCACTGACGGGGAGGATGTTGCCGCCTTTGAATACGATCCGGCATTTGCCGGAAGCGGCATTGAGATTTCACCGCTTATGATGCCGCTCACCAAAAAACTCTATACCTTCCCTGAACTCTCACGGCAGACCTTTCACGGACTGCCCGGCCTGCTGGCGGATTCACTACCCGATAAATTCGGGAACGCCCTGATCAATGCATGGCTGGCTTCACAGGGACGGCAGCCGGATTCGTTCAATGCCGTCGAACGGCTTTGTTACACCGGCGTCCGGGGCATGGGGGCTCTTGAGTACGCACCGGCCACAGGCCCCAAAGGCAGGCAGGCCACCCGGATCCAGGTCGATAAACTCGTGGCGCTCGCATCCGAGATTCTCTCCCACCGGAATAATCTGCACGTATCATTGAGCGGCAAAGACAAGGAGGACGCCTTAAAGGATATCCTGCGAATCGGCACATCGGCCGGCGGAGCAAGGGCCAAGGCCGTTATTGCCTGGAACCCCTCAACCAATGAAGTTCGTTCCGGGCAGCTCCCTGCCGAAAAGGGGTTCGAGCACTGGTTACTGAAATTTGATGGCGTCAGCGGCAACAAGGATAAGGAAAGCGAAGACCCGGGCGGGTATGGCCTCATTGAATATGCCTATTCAAAAATGGCCGTCGATGCCGGAATCACGATGAGCGAATGCAGGCTTTTCAAGGAAAACAACAGGCTGCATTTCATGACCCGTCGCTTCGACCGGCTCACCGGCAACCAAAAGCTTCACATGCAGTCTCTATGTGCCTTGGCTCACTATGATTTTAACATGGCAGGCGGTTATTCTTACGAGCAGGCCCTCTTCGTCATCAAGCAACTCGGCCTGCCCATGCATTCCATCGAGGAGATGTTTCGCCGGATGGTTTTTAATATCATCGCCCGCAACCAGGATGATCACGTCAAAAACATCGCCTTCCTGATGGATAAATCCGGGAGTTGGTCACTGGCTCCGGCCTTTGACCTGATCTACAGTTTCAACCCCTCCGGAAACTGGACGGCCAGCCATCAAATGACCTTGAACGGGAAGCGGGACAACTTTGCTCCGGAGGATTTCAAGGCCTGCGCCAAAAGCGCATCCATGAAACGTGGCAGAGCAGAATCCATTATCAAAGAGGTATGGGAAAAGGTTCTGCACTGGCGGGATTATGCCGATGAAGTCGGCGTCCCCGCCACCTGGCGCGACCAGATACAAAAGACGCTCCGCCTGGAAAAATTTGTCTGATATTGAAAAGTTATGCAGTTCAATTCGAAAAGCGAAGCATATAGACAAGAAAAAGGCCGCTTTTGTCCAGTAAACTGTTGCCGCATGCCAGGACGGGGCCATTAACGCTGGAAAATGATTTTTGAGAAAGTGTGCTCACCAAGTCGGGATGACTGAGCGCAAAGCGATAATTGACCGTATCCGCCCCTGAACAATAAACAGCGCATCGTTTTAATTGACCGAAGGCCTTTTCAGAAAATCCTCAATCCGGTCTCGATGATCGTGCGCCAAAATCAACCCGGGTCCCTCCGGACAGCTTGAGCGCGAATCATCGGGACGTGCCCAACAGCCCCCTGCTTCCCTTGCATTCCGTCCCGTCTCCGTCTTCCCCGGTACCCCTTCCAGCCGGAGCATTTTCCAAATTTGTGTAAAAAATTAAGGGTTTTCCCGTATAGACACCCTAACGTCTCTCCTATACGATTCGTTTTAAGAAAGAATAATCGCGCCTTGCATTACAAGCGCAATTCCTTGAAACCACATTTCCCCCTGGAATCGTTCATCAATGTTCAAAAACATCTCCATCAAATCGCAATTGACCATGAGCTTCGGGCTCATCCTCGCCTTACTTGTGCTTGTCGCCTTTTTCTCCTGGAAAGGCTTGAGCGGCATGAGCGATGGCATCAGGGAGTATGATAGAAAAGCCGTGAATTTCACTCGTGTCAACTCTGTTGAGGAATCCCTGCTCATAATGCAGGCAAAGGTGAAGGACTTCTTTGTCCACCACCAAAAAAATGATTTGCAAATGTACCATCAGCGTTTAACCGAACTTCGGGCGAGCGTCGACGATGGATTGGCGAACATTAAAAACAGGGAACGCTCGGCAAAGCTGCATACCATTCAGGAACGCGTCCAAACCTTTGACAATGCCTTTGCGCAAATGGTCGCCGATATCGAGCAAAGCGAGCACCTTGCCGCTGCGTTGAGGGATCTCGGCCCTTCAATGCAAAAAAATCTTAACAGTGCCACGGCAATGGCCCAATCCGGCCATGATATCGAATCCATGGCTCAAATTTCGCAAGCCCTGCAACACATGCTGTTGACCCGCTTATATGCGCAAAAATTCATGGCAACGGCTTCAACCAAAGATGCGCAACTGGTCATAGGCGAAAATTCGCAATTCCAAACCACCCTGGCGCAACTGCTCAACGGCTCTCGTGGAGAAATGCAGTCCGTGCTCGCGAAAGCCCTTGATGAAGCCCAACAATACAAAATTGCCTTTGATCAATTCTCGCAATCGACGACGAACAGGCAAATGGCCTACGATCAGGTCCTCACCCCTATCGGTTCGGAGATCACCCGGTTGATGCAGGAGATCCGGACAACACATATTGACGAGCAGCGCACGATCGGCAACAGCCTCATTGCAGGCGGCAACACCACCATCCGGACCATGGTTGCCATTGCAGGGACCGCCATTCTCCTGGGAATCGGCTTTTCTTTCCTCCTTGCCCGGATCATCACATATCCAATTTTGCAGGCGACTGCTTTTGCCAATCAAATGGCGGGCGGCGATTTAACCTCGACCATCCAGATTAATCGCCGTGATGAAATCGGCCAAATGGCGGAATCGCTCAATCGGATGGGAAAACAGATGGAGTTGGTCCTGAAAGAGATCATCAGCGGCGTCGGCAGTCTTGCCTTGTCTTCCAATGATCTCGCAACGGTTTCTCAGCAGCTCTCTTCCTCCGCCAAAGAGACCGCAGCCAAATCCAGTTCGGTTGCAGCGGCGACCGAAGAGATGAGCGCCAATTTCCAAGCTGTTTCCGCCGCGATGGAACAATCAAACACCAATGTCACCATAGTCGCCTCGGCAACCGAAGAGATGACCGCAACTGCGCAGGAAATCATAGACAATGCGGCAAAAGCGAAGGACATCGCCGACAAAGCGGTTCACCAGTCGCAACACACCTCGCAAAAAATGGCGACCTTGGGCGAATCGGCCCAACGCATTGGGCATGTCACGGAAACCATCACGGAAATATCGGAGCAGACCAACCTCCTGGCACTCAACGCCACCATCGAGGCGGCGCGGGCGGGTGAAGCCGGCAAGGGATTCGCCGTCGTCGCCAACGAGATCAAGGAGCTGGCCCGGCAGACAGCCGAAGCGACCGTTGATATCAAACATCAAATCGGCGACATGCAGAGAACGGCACAATCAACGATTGAAGACATTGAGAAAATTTCAGAGGTTATCGTTGCCATCAACACCATGATTCACGACATCACCACCGCCATGGAAGAACAGTCGATGGCAACCAATGAAATCGCCACCAACATTGCCCAGACATCACAGGGCATTACGGAAGTAACGGGCAACGTTGCCGAAAGTTCCTCTGTGGTCGGGGAAATCGCGCGTGAAATCTCCGGGGTGTATTCAGCAGCCGATGAAATTGCTGTTGGCAGTTCCCAAGTGAATATCAATGCCCATGACCTGCAAAAACTGGCGGATAAACTGGCGCAAAGCGCCACCCGATTCACCATCGGCGCCAGCCGATTCGACATCGCCGCTGTCAAGGGAGCGCACCTGCAGTGGAGGTCCAAGCTGGAAGGGGTACTGAACGGTCGGGGAACGCTGCGTCCCGAAGAGGTGGCCAGCCACCACGAATGCAGTTTCGGCAGATGGCTCAGTTCACCGGAGGGGCAGGCCCTCCAGCACCTCCCACTTTTTGTCGATGTAACAAAACATCATGAAAATATTCACACCCATGCGAAAAACATTGTCGCGCACGCCCATGACGGCGATCAAAATGCGGCCAATCGTTTGATGATGGCCTTTGAGGAAGAACGGGAGAAATTTTTCCAAAAACTGGACGACCTGTATCTCCACTAAGCCCTTCGGATCCGGACCTTATGTTGTGATATTCCGGAGCAAGGTGAACAGGTCTGAATAGAAGCTCTGATTTCTGGATCAATAACTGCTCAAAAAGGAACCCTGGAACATTCAGTTGACATCCGCTGTCAGCCCCGGCCCGGCGGCGCCGGTTATCTCTTTCCTTTTTTTCATGAATTTTCGGAGGGAAATATGGCCCCCCTGGCATCAACACAACATTCTTTGGAATCAAAAGCCCATATTCTCTACATCGACGATGAGAAATCGCTTCTTGAAATCAATCAATGGCGGATTGAACAACTTGGATACCAAATAACCGCTTATACAGACAGCCTGCAGGCTTTATCGGATTTCCAAAAAGCACCCGATCGATATCATGCGGTTATTACCGACTTTTCCATGCCCAGTCTCGATGGAGTGGAATTATCCGAAAAAATTGCGGCAATAAAACCGGGAATCCCCATAATTCTCTGCACCGCCGACTATACTCCTTATTCCGAAGATCAAATTCATGCCAGCGGCATTGACCGGATTCTCATCAAACCAGTCTCCAAAAAAACATTAGCCCATGTATTGAACCAACTGCTGCGATGATTCCGATCCAGGAGGAACCCGGATTTCTCATGAACATTTTGTCTCCATTGAATAGAAATCTCCAAAAACATCCTTGCGCAATTGCAACAAAAATGTGCACCTGCGGTCAGTTCGGGCGACACCATGTACCATCCTGGACGGTCTTTTCACAATGAATAGAGTTGCCCCTGCTTCATTGCAAAGATCGTTGAAGCCGACGCCGCCCGAACGAAGAGAAAATCCGGGCTTGGCTCAACCTCAACCCACCCGCTGACCGTCTTCCCTCTCCGTGACTCATGTGATGGTTTTCCCTTAATTTCCCATCTATTATGCCCCATCATTCCCATCCCGCGTCCTCCATACTTATCGTCGAGGACGATCCCCAACTCAGCGAGAACATGTCCCTCATCCTCAGCCTGGAGGGATTTGAGGTCCGCACGGCCCCGAACGGTCAGGCCGCCCTGGAAATGGTGAAGGAAAAACAGCCGGATCTGATTCTCTGCGATATTCTCATGCCCAAGCTGGATGGGCACGCCTTTCACGAACATATCAAACACCACCCCTCCTGGGGCGCTATTTTGTTCATCTTTGTCTCCGCCCTCAATGAACGGAATCATATCCGCCGGGGTATGCTTTCCGGCGCCGACGATTACCTGCCCAAGCCCTTTACCGCCGACGAACTCCTGTCCGCTGTCGATGCCCGCCTGGAAAGACGTCGCTCGTTGCATCCGCCGATGCCGGAAATGAAGGATATCCGGGTTGCCGAAGGCGTGACGGAAGAACAAACCGCCCAGCTCAAACGAATCTCTCGCCGCGAACGGGAAGTTTTGCTATTAGTGGGCCTAGGTGTCACGACGAAGGAGATCGCGGCACAACTCTTCATCAGCCCGAAGACCGTGGAGGTCCACCGCTCACAGCTGATGAAAAAATTGAACGCCAACAATGCGGCCGCACTGGCCCGCTGGGCGGCGCTCCTGGAAATATGGATCGATCCATCTTCCTGATCTCCCTGTATCGGCCTGGAAGGCACAACGGCAAGCACGATAAAAAATCAATAAAACTTGCCTGCTCCTGATCTCGGTCTCCTTGAGCCGGCACGGTCGACACGCAAAGAGGAATCCTTGTTCGCGACGAAACCCCCGTCTTCTTTCATCACTATCCCGGCCGCCCCCCCTTCTCCCTTGATGTATCTGGCGTTCCTGGCTGCCGGAATAGTGCTCAACCAATTTCCCTATTCCCTCTTTTTCAACATAGACCTGCTCTTCGGCAGCATCTTTTGCCTCCTGATCATTCGCCTCTTCGGCCCGCTTCAAGGGATCGTCGCCGCCATCCTTATTTCCGGCTCCACCTTCTTTCTCTGGCGCCATCCCTACGCCATCCTCATTCTCACTGCGGAAGCGGCCGCGGTCGGCCTGCTGCACCGGCGTTACGGCTTGAATCTCCTTTTCGCCGACATGTTCTACTGGCTGTTTCTCGGCATGCCCCTGGCCTATGTTTTCTATGGCGTGGTGATGGAGGCACAGACGTCGACCTACATCATCATCATCAAACAGGCCGCCAACGGCGTCACCAATGCGCTGCTCGCCGACCTGCTCTTTTACGGCTGGATGTTGCGCTCGCAGGAAAAAACACTCTTACGGGAATTGCCGGCCAATCTGCTGGCCGCCTTCGCTCTGCTTCCGACCCTTATCATCTTCATGTTCACCGGCCGTCAGGATTACGCCGACGCCGAACTTCAAGTCCAGGCCGAATTGGGCAGCCATGCCCGGCAAGTTGAGCAAATCCTTTCGGAATGGTTGGACAACCGGCACTCCGCCCTCCTCCGTCTCGCGCAAATGGAAACCAAGGCGTCGGTTCAACACCTGCAGCAAACCATGGAAACATTACTCCGGGTTGACCCCGGTTTCGAACAAATATGGAAGGTCGACAACAACGACCGGATCATTGCCTCGGCTCCATCCATTGACGATCAGGGCCGGCCCCTGATCGGCCGCCATATCGTCCTCCCTGCCGGCACAAAGGTTATGAAGGATCAGCCCGCGCCAGGGTTGGCGGGAGTGGTCCGCTCCCGGTCCGGCGCACCTGGAGCGATGATTATTGCCCATGCCCCTTTGGGAGCCGGGACTCCACACGAGGGGGCTTTCGGGGGACAAATCCCGTTGTCAAGCTTAATGCCGTTTCTCAACAGCATCTGCTCCACAACCTTTTTCTACACGCTTCTGGACCAATCCGACCGGGTGATGATCAGCAATCAGCCGAACCTCGCCCTTCTGGCGCATTATCAGCGGAGTCCCGGAAAATTCAAGCAGACACCTTCCGGCCTGTTACAGTGGATTCCCCGGGCACTTCCCAATACGCCCTACTCCGAACGATGGCGAAAGGCCATGTTCGTTGTCCAACTCCCGGTCGCCAATACCCCGGGATGGACGCTTCTGGTCGAACAACCGGTTCATCGTCTGCAGACGGTCTTGTATTCGCGTTACAGCAAGAAGCTGACCTTCCTTTTTGCGATCGTTTTAGCCTGCCTCGGATGTTCGGCGCTGATCAGCAAACGGATTGTCGCCGCACTCACGGGACTGGACGCCTGGTCCGGTGCGCTGGTCCAGCATATCCAACATGGCGGCCCTCCGCTTTCTGCTCCTTCCAGCCGATGGGTCGAATGCACGATCCTGATCGACCATTTCAAAAAAATGGCCACAGAACTCAAGAGCCAGTTCGCCGCTGTCCGCAAAATGAACCTCCTCTTGGAACAACGGGTGGAAGAACGAACCCGTTCCCTGAGAGCCAGTTACGATCTTTTTCAATGCTTGACCGCCTCGGTGCCCGTCGGTATTTTCCAGGCCGATATCAACGGTCAATTGGTCTTTGTCAACGACCAGTTCTGCGAATTGAGCGGATTGCCCCCGGATAAAATGCTGGCCTCGGATTGGGTGTCCGCCCTGCATCCTGACGACAGCTATCGGATCAAACAGGCCTGGACAAGCAGCATAACCGTCGGCGCGCCATTCTTTTACGCAGAATTCCGGCTCGTTACTCCAGACGGGCTCACACGTTGGGTCAGCAGCATCGCCAAGCGTCTCGAAACGCCGACCGCCGCATCACCCAGCTATATCGGCTGCGTGGTGGATCTTACCGAGCGCAAAGAGATCGAATCGGCCCTCAGCGAGCACTCAACCAACCTCAGCAACCTCATTGAAACCACCAACGACCTGGTGGTGGTTTCCGATCCGGCGGGTCGAATTCTGTTTTGCAATCTGGCCTTTCGCCAAGCCCTTGGCTATGAACAACAAGAACTCACAACCATAGGGCTCTTTGATCTTTACCCACCCGAAATCCGGACAACGGTAAGCGAACAATATACGCAACTCAGGCAGGGAGAGCCTCTCGCCATCCGCTTCTCGATCGCCAAACGACAAGGCGGATCGCTTCCGGTTTCGGCCCGGCTCACCAAGGGCGCCTGGAACGGGGCCGACTGTATTTTCGGCTTCATGAAGGATCTCAGCGAGGAACACGAGGCCCGTCACCTTTTTTCACGCATCTTTCATAACAATCCCGCTTTGATGGCGCTTACCTCCCTGCCGGATCGCC
>JBFWIP010000049.1:0-5242 GCA_050255935.1 Desulfobulbus sp. | reverse complement strand
ATCATTGAGGAACTCATCGCCGATCAAGGCACGCCCAAATGGTTCGAAACCTTCAAGGCCCCGGTTTTTGACAGCCAAGGCCATATTCTCGGTACCGCCGGCTATGCCCGGGATATTACCCAGCGGCGACAGGCGGAAAAGCGGCTGCTGGAAAGCCGGGAACGGTTGCTCACCGCGACCGCAGCCGCCCAGCTCGGGGTGTATTCAATTGCATTCAAGGCCGACGAAATCTACTATTCACCGCAATTTCTGGCCCATCACGGGTTGGGAGCCGACGGGCTCCTCGAACTCGATGCCGATATGGTGCCCCGCATGATTCACCCGGACGATAAACCGGAGTTAGTCAGCCGCATGCGGACAGCCAACACGCCGGGCGGCGATGGCGTCATTGACCATGAATATCGAATCATTCGCCCGGACGGAGCCATCCGCTGGTTGCGGCTGGTCGGACGAACGGTGTTCAGCGACGATGACGGCCCGCCCCGTCCGCTCCGGTCAGCAGGTATTCTTCAGGATCTGAGCGAGCGCAAGGAAATGGAACAGGCCCTGCGTGCTTCCCGCGCCCAGGCCGTGGCCGCGAATGCCGAAAAAACCACCTTGCTCTCCTCCGTGGCCCATGAATTCCGCACCCCGATCAGCCTCCTGTACAGCAGCCTCGATATTTTGGAACGATATGGCACCCGCCTCACCCAGGAACAGCGCCGCACCCAAAGGCAGTACCTGCGGAATGCGGCCAACCAGCTCAAACATCTTGTCGACACGACCCTGGCCTTCAACAAGACCGGGGTCGCACGACCTGCGATCAAACCGACCCCGGTCGACCTTGCCGAACTCTGTGCGACAATTTGCCGGGAAGTCGGGAGCGTCTGGTCGCGCGATCATGATTTCCAGGTGGAAATTTCTCCCCAAATCGGTTCCATGCTGATTGATGAAGCCCTCTTCCGCCGGGTCGTCGAAAATCTGCTGACCAACGCCTTTCTCTATACGCCGCAGGGGGGACATATCCGTTTTCAGGCCGGAACCACGAACGATCAGCTCTGCCTGGAGGTAAAGGACCAGGGTCCCGGCATTGCGGATGAGGATCTGTCCCGCATTTTCGACGCCTTTTTCCGCGGCTCGAATGTCGGCACGAACCGCGGCCTGGGACTGGGCCTCAACATCGTCAAGACAACGGTGGAACGGCTGGGGGGGCATATCTCCCTGACCAGCCAATTGGACCGGGGGACAACCTTCCGGGTTCTGCTTCCCCTTGAGCCCAATAATCGCTGACGTAAACAAATGGCCGAAAAGCAAGACCACGCCAAAGCGGCCTGTCCCCCAATGCGCGTATCCCCCTTTTCCTCGCATCATTTTGACTTCAGGAAAATCAATCCGCCATTCCTGCTGTACGGCATGGCGCTCATTTTTCCCCGCAGGCCTTCCTTTTCCAGCCCATCAAGGCGGCAAAACCCGAGGCGAACAGCATGAAGCCGGCCGGCAACGGGACCGGGCTGCCCATATCGCCTGCGACGATTCCCTCACCGGGAACGCCTTCGTAGGCATAATCGTAAACGGTCAAAAACAGGGTGCCGGGGTCCACATGAGCCCGTACCCAACCATAACGGATCTGATCGTCATCGCCGACAAAGGAAAAACCGAGATAAGCGGTTTCCTCCGCCGCCATGCCATCCCAGTTGCCCCATCGCGCATATTCCATTTCCCATTCGTCATAGTGGTCACTCAGCATGGCGCTGTCGCTGACGTAGGTCAAGGCACCATCAATGACGTCTCCCCCGGCAAGCCGCAAACTTGCACCCTGATTGGCGGCAAAGCCGTTTGCCGTGGGTGCGCCAAAGGGAGTGAGTGCACTGATGCAGGTGTCCTCGATCCAACTGTCATACGACCAATCAAAGGCGATATCGGCAGTGCCGTTGCCATCCACGTCAAGCCAATGAAAGGCGGAAGCGCTCGTGACGCTCAACTCGTCGATGTCACCATAGAAAACGGAAGCGTCTGCACTGGAAAGGGCAATCGACCCCAAGGTCATTGCGCCGGCTACGATTGAAATCATTGTACGGTACACTGTACTTCTCCTTTTGCCTTTGGATGGCAGATACCTAATTATTAATCTTGTCTCTCCTTCCTCCTTTAAAATGCTGTTTTTCATAGCAACAAATACAAAATAAAGATTGTATTTATTTGCTGTTTACGGGGAGATTATTGCGTCTTTGTTCAATAATCAGAGATCAATCATCAGTGCATGAATTTGATTACTCGCCTTTGACTGAAGACTAATTCGGCGAGAAGAATGGCGGCATAGGCTCCAAAAATCCATGCCAGACCATGAGGTGCCGTTTTGTACAGGTACATCTCCAAAACGACCAGTGAAGTGAAACACAATGCCAAGGCGAGAAGTGGCAGCAAGGGGTGAATTTTGATTCGATGGCGTAACCTGAACGCCGCAAAGTTTATGGAGGCGAACACGAGAAGAAAGGTGGAACTGGCAAATGAAGAGATGACGGTGAGATCCAAGGTGTTGACGAACACAATGGCAATCGCCGTGATCGCGGTCAGGCTTATGTACGGGATATCCCTTGTGCGTTCTTTGTGGGAAAAGAGTTTGGGAATCGCTTTCTCCTGCGCCATTACAAGCCCCAATCTCGCCGTGCTGAACAGGGTCGCATTGATCGCAGAAGCCGTGGACAATAGCGCCCCCAGACCGATCAATGAAAATCCGGCGCGCCCGAGAAAAGGTTTTGCCGCCACGGCCAGGGCATACTCCTTGAACCGATCGATTTCTTCCGGCAGCAAGTTCCCCACCGCAACAAGGGAGACCAAAATGTAAAGAACAGTCGCCACAGTGACTGAAATAATGATGGCAGGACCCAAATGGTGCTGCGCGTCCTTCATTTCATTGGTGGCGTTCGGAATCAGTTCAAATCCCTCATAGGCCACAAATATGAGGGCCGCTCCCATCAGTACATCCGCCCCCTTGGTGTTGAAGACGGGCAAAAGATGGTCGGGCTGCACGTAAAAAATCCCGACAAGCGCAAACAAGGATAGAATCAAGACCTTGACGAACACGAGAACGTCTTCCGTCTCCCCCGATGCCTTGACCCCATAGAGATTGATCCCGAGAAAGGTCAGCAGCACCCCCGATGCCAATATGTGAGGCATAAGGGCATTGATTTCCTGACTTCCGAGGAATGCGCTGCCGTACACGCCGAACGTGTACGCATAAAGAGCAAGAGTGCCGATGTATCCCGCCAGCAACAGCCAACCGCCGATACCGGCAATATTGGGATGGGAAAACGCATGTTCCAGGTAGGTGAAGCTTCCACCGTCCGAATGGTAGGCCATGCCCAATCGTATGTAGCTCCATCCTGTCAGCAGAGCGACAATACCGCCCAGTGCGAATGCAACCGGTGCCGCATGTCCGGCAACACTGACGGCAAGGCCGAGAACGGAAAAAATGCCGCCACCTACCATACCGCCGATGCCCATGGCGACAAGTTCCTTCAACCCCAATCTTTCTTGTTGTTCCTTCATGGTTACGCTCTTGCAGAAGAAATGTGATCGTCATAAACAACGACAGGCAGGCAACAAGGGCGGTCATCGGCCATCATCCCCTGAGAAGGGGAATCGTATCCATGCCGACCATTCTCGCAGGGGTTTACGCGAACGACAATCCATAATTCCCGCAACGGAAAGAGATCTTTCACCGCATCAAACGACTGGCAAAGGATTTTTCGTTGCCTGACCGCCCTTCTTGTGCTTCAGTTCAAACGGAAAACAACTGCCAGACAATCTCTTGCCGCCAGGAATCAAGCTGACCATGGAAAATCGAAAATTCAGCCGTATCACGCTCAACATACCGGCCAAGGTGACCATCGACGGAGAGATCCATTCCCTGAAGGCCATTGACAATCTCAGTGTCGGTGGATGTTCGCTGGAAATGGCGGTGGACGTTCCGCCCGCCACCGAATGCCGCCTGTGGATTCCACTTGATTCGACCAATCCGGGATTGGGCATTGACGTCAGGGGGGTGGTATTGCGATGCAGTGAAGGACACATGGGAATCCGTTTCGATGCCATCACTCCTGAAAGCCTGTTCCATCTCCACAACCTGATCCGTTACAATGCCCCGGACCCCGACCGGATCGACGAGGAAATCATCCTTCACCCGGGCCTCAAATAATCGGGCTTCGAAAATCCCCGCAAAAAATACAGGGGCGCACTGCATGCACGCCCCCGGCAGGGAAGCCGCCTCAGCGCAATTGCACCCGATTGATCATTGCCTCGTCGCGCTGCACCGTCCGGTGGTATTGGACGGCGGGATAGCCAAACAGCAGGGTATAGCCCTTGATATGGTCCTCGGGAATACCCAGCCGCTTGAACATATCGGTCTCAATCACCGAAAAGGCCCACCGGATCATGGCGTTCCACAGGGTCCCGATACCCATGGATGCAGCCAGTAACTCGAAATAGCTCATCGCGATCAATGTATCGGCGTCCGGCGTGGTGATGGTCGGAGGCGCCGTCACCATCAGAAGATGCGGGGCATTGCGGAAAATGATGTCCTTGCCCTGATCCCAGGCCGTGACCACATGGCGAAAATAGCCAAGCCCCTCGGAAAGCCGCTTTTCGACGACGGCCTGGCGCAGCCCTTCCATGGTTTCCCGGCGGAGGATATCCATGCTCTCCCGGTCCTCGATCACCGTAAACAGGCATTGGCGGTTGTTTTTTCCGGTGGGCGCGTTGGCCACGACGGCGAGCATTTCGGCAATGGTTGCGGGTGGCAAGGGATCGGGCTTGTAAAAACGCACCGAACGGCGGCCGCGGATCAAGGCCTCCATCTGCCTGCTGCCGGGCAGGGCTTCGGGAAGCGGCAACGACAGCGCGGGGTCGATCCCGCAAATGGACAAGGCCCCGGTCGGGCAGACGGCCAGACAATGCTGGCATCGGATACAATGGTGAATCCGTTTGGGGTCGGTGGCGGGATAGCCGTCCTTCATCTCAATGATATGAAAGGGGCAATCATCCATGCAGGCACCGCATTGGATGCAGAGGTCACGATCAATGGTAAACTGTATATCCATCCTGTTCTCCTTCAACAAGGAAAGCGATCACCCCGGCGAGGTGGTCGGTTCTTGGTTTGGCGATTGCTGTTCCCGTCCAACAAGCGGGAACAATTTTTTTGTTTCATCACGTTCTCATGCCGCAAGGCAGGGGATGACTTTTGCTTGCCGCGACATGGTTCTAG
>JBFWIP010000048.1:0-16448 GCA_050255935.1 Desulfobulbus sp. | reverse complement strand
GCGGCCAGCACCAGGATGGCCGGCAGGGGCAGGCCGAGGATGGAAAGCACCGAGGAGACGATCAGGGCGGTAAAGGCGCCGATCATGTAAATTTCGCCGTGGGCGAAGTTGATCAGGCCGATGATGCCGTAGACCATGGTGTAGCCGAGGGCAATCAGGGCATAGATGGAGCCGCGGGTCAGGCCGCTAAACAGGAGTTCAATAAAATAATCCATGGATCAGGAGGGCAGGCAAGGGGCAACCGATCACTGGACCTGTACGTATTTTCCGTCCTTGACCTGGTAAATGGTAAAACCGATGCCCACGGGATCTCCCTTGGGGTCGAATTTGATTTTGCCAAACGGGGTGTCCACCTCTTCGGTGTGCAGGGCCCTGGCCACGGCCTCGGGATCAGTGGAGCCGGCCTTGGCAATGGCGTTGGTCAGGGCCAGGGTGGCGGCGACGGCGTTGTCAAAGAAGGCGCCGGGTTCCTTGCCCTCGGCCTGTTTGAATTTGTTCCGGTATTCCATGCCGATCAGGCTCTTGGAGACATCGGCCGGACCGGTGGCATACACCCCTTCGGCATCCTTGCCGGCCACCTTGATAAAGGTGTTGTCCTTGACGCCGTCGTCGGAAACAAAGGGGATGGTGAGCCGCTTCTGGCGCATCTGGCCGACGATTTTGGAGGCCTCGGGATGGTAGCCGCCAAAGACCACGGCATCGGCCCTGGAACGCTTGATCTTCTGCACCACGGCGGAATAGTCCACCGCACCGGCGGTGACGCCTTCAAAAAGAACCACCTTGGCCTTGCCGGATTCCTTGATGAAATCCTCGGCGTATTCGGCCAGCCCCTTGCCGTAGTCGCCCTTGTCATGGATGACGGCGATTTTTTTCGCCTGGAGGGTGCCGACGGTAAAGTCGACGATGTAGCGGGCCTGGATGGCGTCGCTGCCGATGGTGCGGTAAAAATTGGGATAGTCGCCGCTCTGGGTGAGTTCCGGGGTGGTGGCCGAGGGAGAGATGACGATCACCTTGGCGTCGCGGTAGATGGGCAGGGCCGCCTTGGTGGCGCCGGAACAGATATGGCCGATGACCGCCTCGACCTTGGAGGAGACCAGTTTGGTGGCGGTGGTGGTGGCGATCTCGGGCTTGCAGGCATCGTCTTCCTCGAGAAGTTCAACCGGAGTACCGTTGATGCCGCCTTTTGCATTTATGTCTTTGACAATCAGTTGGGCGGCTTTTAAAGTCGGCAGGCCGTAGGAGGCAAGATCGCCGCTGTGCGCACCGGCCACGCCGATTTTGATGGGCCCGCCCGCGAGTGCCGGCCCGGCGGCAAGGATGAGTGCGGCGCAGACGGCGGCTCTATGCAAAGGTTTCATCATGAAAAAGATCTCCTTGCCAGCAAGTTCGCTTGAAAAAATATGGTGCATCTTAAAAATTGACGGATTCACGCAAAAAACAAAAGGGAAAATCCTTGTAGTAATAAAAACAAGAGGTTAGCCTTTCTGGGTATCGTTCCCAGGCTCGTGCCGAGAACGACGGAAACGCTTTTTTCTTACCCCATTGAAATAATTTTGCACTAAAAATGACGGAATTTTCACGGGCCCGTTGCCTGTCGGCGCAAGCCCCACAGGTTTTTTTTCTTTCGTTGTGAAGCAATCGTTTGGGAATCAGTCCATGAAGACAACAGCCTTGTATTATGCCCTGGGCCGGCCGTTTTCGCCGGTTTACAGTTTGGCCATGCGCATGCGCGAAAGGATGTACCACAAGGGAATCCTTGCGTCCTACGCCTTTCCGGTTCCGGTGGTCAGTATCGGCAATCTTACCCTCGGTGGGAGCGGCAAGACCCCCATGGTGCAGTATCTGGCCAGGAAACTGCAGGAATGCGGCTATCGTCCGGCGGTCATCAGCCGCGGCTATGGCGGCAAGGCTATCGGCAAGGTCAATATTGTTTCCGACGGTGAAACGGTCCTGCTCAGCGCCGAGCAGGCCGGCGACGAGCCCCGGTTTCTCGCGGAAACCCTGCCCGGAGTGCCGGTGCTCACCGGTATTGTCCGCCGCTTTCCGGCGCAGCGGGCCGTTGACATGGGCGCTGATCTTCTCCTGCTCGACGACGGATTCCAGCACCTGCAGATCAGGCGGGATGTTAATCTGGTCCTGTTCAATACCGACCGCCTGGCAGGGAACTCACGGGTTTTCCCCGGAGGGGATCTGCGTGAGCCGGTGGCCGCCCTCAGGCGGGCAACCTGTTTTGTCATGACCGATGTGCGGGAAGGCAACCGTGAACGGGCGGACAGATTCGCTGAACTGCTGAAAACGCGTTTTCCCGCCATCCCGGTGGTTCAGGCCGGTTATGGCGTTGACGGGCCGGTGCGGCTCACCGGTGCCGGCATGTTGGAACCGGTCGGCGATAATCCTCTGGCTGCGGGCGACTGGTTTGGATTTGCCGGAATCGCCCACCCGCAGTTGTTTCGCCAAACCTTGGAGTCCCACGGCGTTCGATTGGCTGATTTCCGTAGCTTGGACGATCACCAGCACTACACGCCGGAATTGATGGCCAAGCTCGCGCACCGGGCCGTCCACGCCGGAGCCTGCGGCATGATCACCACGGAGAAGGATCTTGTCAAGCTGGCGCCGGTCAGCAAAGGGGTGGATATTCCTCTCCTGGGCCTGCGGATGCAGGTGCGGACCGATCCCGCCTTTGTGCAATCCCTTGTGGCTGCTCTTGATTCCCGGGCCGCAAACCGGTCTGCAGGAAAATTGCCGACTGTGTGAAAAAGGCACAGTGTGCGGCCGGCCTGACTGTGTTCTTTTTGCAACAATTATTGGCCTGACCAATGGGGGCGGTTGTTCCTTTCTTGAAACAGTTGATGCATTTTATAAATAAAATCAAAATATTGCTTGTTTTTTTGTCCTTGACGGTTTCGATGGAGCGGTTGTTGCATAAATTAAAGCGAACAATAACCCAACGTTATGTAGTTGAACTGATATATAGGACCACCCCATGGCATCTTCCATCGAGCCGAATCAATACACCGTGAAACGCGCCGTGAGCTGTTGCGGCGTTGGATTGCATACCGGCAGAACCGTCAATCTGAGCATCAAACCCGCCCCGGCCAACACGGGCATCCAATTTGTCCGTTCTGATATCGAGGGCCGGCCCATCATCCCCGCCCGGGTTGAGCGGGTCGTCGATACTACCTTGGCCACCACCCTTGGCGACGGGAGCAATCGGATTTCCACCACCGAGCATCTCATGGCCGCTTTGCGTGCCTACGGCATTGACAATGCCCTGCTCGAGATCGACTCTCATGAGACACCGATCATGGACGGCAGCGCCGGGCCGTTCATCCGTCTGCTCAAAACCGCTGGTCGGCGGCGGCAAAATGCGTTGCGCAAGATCCTTCGCATCACCAAACCGATTTCCTTTGTCGACGGTGAGAAATCCATTCGAGTTGAACCGTTCGACGGGTTCAAGGTTTCGGGCCGGATACTGTTCGACGATGCCTTGATCAACGAGCAGCAGTACTCGGTGGTGGTGACCCGTGAGCGTTTCATCAGGGAGATCGCCTTTGCCCGTACCTTCGGCTTTGTCGAGCAGGTGGAGCAACTGTGGCAAAACGGCCTGGCTCTCGGCGGAACCCTGGACAACGTCATTGCCATTCACTGGAATCGCCGTTCGATCCTCAACGAGGACGGGTTGCGGTTTGATGACGAGTTCATTCGCCACAAGGTGCTGGATGTCATCGGCGACATGGCCCTGCTCGGTTCGCCGCTCATGGGGCATGTCATTGCCGACCGTTCCGGCCACGGGCTACACTTCGGCCTGATGAAGACCATCATCGAAACCCCCCAGTGTTGGGAGTATGTGACCCTTGAAAAGCAGGAGGGCCCCCTTTTGCACCAGGTGGTCCAGTCCACGCAACATTCGGGCAACCGCTTTGCTCCTTTTTTTGCACCGGTGAGTGAGGCCCTGACTTCACCGCAGACCTGCCCAATGTAACGGAACCATTCTGCGGCACGCGCAAAACCGTCGGAATTTCTCCGGCGGTTTTTTTTTGCCCAAAAGGACGCATCCCCGGCAGGGTGGTTGTCGCTTGGCGGCAAGATGCGTATAATGCCCTTCGTTTTTCCGCCTCCTTTTTCGATAACGTCCCCCAATAGAGGAAGAGTATGAGTGTACCTATTGATTCCATCGGTTTTGTCGGCGGCGGCCAGATGGCCGAGGCCATGATTCGCGGTATCCTCGCCAGCGGCCTGGTGAATCCGGACAAGGTTATGGTCGCCGAACCGGACCAGGCCCGCCGTGATTTCCTGCAGAGCCGGTACGGCATTGCCTGTGGCACCGATCCGCAGGAACTGTGCGCCCAATGTACGGTGCTGGTTTTCGCGATCAAGCCCCAGCTGGCCTCCCGGGTGCTCAAGGCCTATCAACCTTTTCTGGGCGAGCAGCACCTGGTCATTTCAATCATGGCCGGTGTGCCCCTTGCAGCGCTTGCCCGGCAACTTGGTGATTCCCGGCGCCTGATCCGGGTAATGCCCAACACCCCGGCCCTGGTGTTGGCGGCAGCCACCGCCTTTAGCCCCAATCCAAAGGCAACCGAGCAGGACCGGGCCATTGCGCAGGCCCTGTTTTCGGCTGTGGGGAACTGCGTCGAGGTTCCGGAAAATCAATTGGATGCCGTCACCGGCCTAAGCGGCAGCGGGCCGGGATATGTGTTCACCTTTATCGAGGCCATGATCGATGGCGGCATCCTTGCCGGCCTGCCACGTCCGGTGGCGGAAAAGCTGGTGCTGCAGACCGTCTACGGTTCGGCCAAACTGGCCCTGGAAACCGGGGAGCATCCGGCGGTGTTGAAGGGCAAGGTCACTTCGCCGGGCGGCACCACCATCGCCGGCATCCAGGCCTTGGAGGAGGGTGCGTTGCGTGGGGTGGTCATGGCTGCGGTTGAAGCGGCTACCGAACGCTCACGGGAGCTTGGTGCATGAATCTTGCCTATGCAGGGGTTGTCACCCGTCCCGACAGCCCTGAGGTTGACCAGATCGGCATGGAGGTGATCGAGTGGTTTAAAAAACGCTCGATCCGTGCCGAATTGAATCGGATCGATCCGGACATGGACATCGTGATTGTCCTGGGGGGCGACGGGACCCTGTTGCATGTCGCCTGGGAGGCCAGCCGCTACCAGGTGCCGATTTTGGGGGTGAACCTGGGCAATCTCGGATTCCTTACCGAGGTGGCCGCCGATGAAATGTTCGAGGCCCTGGAAACCTTGCTCGCCGAAGAGGACGTCCGCATGGAGTATCGGATCATGCTGTCCGCTTCCACGATCAATGGCGCCACCGGCGAGAGGAGCCCCGTCTTTCATGCCCTCAACGAGGTCGTGATCGTCAAGAAGAGTACCGAGGCCATGATCCGTCTGCGCTGCTGGGCGGACAAGGAATACGTGACCACTTACCGGGCCGACGGGTTGATCATGGCCACCCCTACCGGCTCGACCGCCTACAATCTTTCAGCCGGCGGTCCGGTGGTTCATCCGGAGCTTGATGCCATTGTGGTCACCCCTATCTGTCCGTTCATGCTTGAATCGCGGCCGGTTCTCATCGGCTCCGAATACAGCGTCACCACTCAATTGCTGGCGCCGGCGGGGCAGGTGAAGGTGATCGTCGACGGGGAACTCCGCTGGACCATTACGGAAAACGACTACCTCCTGGTGCAACGGGCCTCAAAGCCCCTGCGGCTGGTCAGTTCTCCATGGAAAAGTTATTTCAATATTCTGCGGAGCAAACTCAATTGGGGTGGGACCGGTGTGGATCTGCCCTTGCCGGAACAGGTGTGCAAGTACTGCTGAACGGGTGTTGAGTACGTTGCTGTGTTTTCTTACTGGCTGTTTTGTCGATATTATTTATACACGTTTGACTTTTTGCGTAAATTCTGCTAGATTACACAGGTTTTTATGCCAGGTCGGTAAGTTGGTCTTTTGATCAATGAGCGGCGGGTCCGCTTTTTCGAGAATACATTGTGGAGAGAATATGGCCAGTGTAGTGGTGGTCGGCACCCAGTGGGGTGATGAAGGCAAAGGCAAAATCGTTGATCTGCTTACCCGTTATGCGGACTTCGTCGTCCGTTTTCAGGGAGGCAATAATGCCGGACACACCCTGGTCGTCGACGGTAAGCAATATATTTTTCATATCATCCCCTCCGGTATCCTTTATGAGGACAAGACCTGTGTGATCGGCAACGGCGTGATCATTGATCCGGGCGTACTGCTCAAGGAGATGGCCAACCTCGCCGACAAGGGGCTGGCCGTGACCCCGCGGAAACTCCTGATCAGTTCCAATGCGCACCTGATCATGCCCTACCATCAGCGGCTCGATGTCGCCCGCGAAAACGCCCTGTCCAAGGAAAAGAAAATAGGTACCACCGGTCGTGGCATCGGTCCCTGTTACATGGACAAGGTCGGTCGCGTGGGCATGAAGGTCGGCGATTTGATGGACCCGGTCCTGTTCAACGACAAGCTCCAGGCCGCGGTCGAAGAGAAAAATTTCGTCCTCACCAAACAGTTCAATGCCGAGCCCGTGGATGCGGCGGCCATTACCGAACAGTTCACCCGTTTTGCCGAGCAACTGGCCCCCTTTGTCGGCAATGTCTCCGTTGCCCTGGATCAGGCCCGCAAGCAGGGCAAAAACATCCTGTTCGAGGGCGCCCAGGGGACCCAGCTGGATATCGACCACGGAACCTATCCCTTTGTCACCTCCTCAAACACCATTGCCGGCAATGCCTGCATCGGTTCCGGGTTTGGCCCCGGCCATATCGACGAGGTCATCGGCATCCTCAAGGCCTACACCACCCGGGTAGGCGAGGGGCCGTTCCCCACCGAGTTGCCCGAAGGCGACGTTGTCGGCGACGCCCTGCAGCAGAAAGGGCATGAGTACGGGGCAACCACCGGCCGTCGCCGCCGTTGCGGTTGGTTTGACGCGGTTGTGGCCAATGACGCCGTCCGCCTCAACGGCCTGACCGGATTTGCGGTGACCAAGCTCGATGTCCTCTCCGGGTTGAAAAAGCTCAAACTGGCCACCGGGTATACCGTGAACGGCGAAGCCTGTTCATACATGCCGGAGAACATCCGCCGTGCCCGCGCCGCCCAACCGGTTTACGAGGAGATGGACGGATGGGCGAATGAACTCACCGATGTGCGAACGTACGACGATCTGCCCCAAGAAGCGAAATCCTATCTCAAACGAGTGGAAGACCTGACCGGCGTTGCTCCTGCCATTGTCTCGGTCGGTCCGGATCGCGGACAAACAATGTTGTTGCGCAATCCCTTTGCCAAGTGAAAAAGATCGCCCTGGGGGTGTGTCCGCTTGTCAACAGTTGAAGAATGATTATTACTAAGACGATTGCTATCCCACCGGATTCCCTGTTGAATTCACCGGTGGGAACAATGAGAGAAATTATGGCCGACTCCCGGAGGCTTTTCCTCCGGGATTTTTATTCCATGGAGGTTCATGCATGGCACGCATCACAGTAGAAGATTGCCTGGCGACAGTCGGCGATGACAACCGTTTTTCCCTGATCCATCTAGCGGTTGAACGTATCCGCCAGCACCGCAAGGGGGAGCCCTTCCTGGTCAACGGCAAGAACAAGGAGATTGTCATGACCCTGCGGGAAATTGCAGCCGGCAAGGTTACCTTTGACAATATTCGCGAGCTGCCCAAACAACGCAAGGCAGAACAGAATGTTACGGAGACCGCCGCCGAAAAGGATGGAGACGAAGATTAATACAGCACATCAGTAACAGGGTATGAGCAAGAGCTACTACGAAATCCTTGGGGTGGCCAAAGATGCCTCGACGGACGCGATCAAAAAGGCCTACCGGAAGCTGGCTATGAAATATCACCCTGATCGCAATCAGGGGAATGCCGAAGCCGAGGAACGATTCAAGGAGGCCGCCGAAGCCTATGAAGTACTCAGTGATCTGCAAAAACGGCGGATTTACGACACGTATGGGAAAGAGGGGCTCAAGAGCAGTGGCTACAGCGGCCCCGGTTCCAGTGAGGATATCTTTTCCCACATAAACGACCTGTTCGGTGATCTGTTCGGATTCGGCGGCGGACGCGGTCGGCGGCGGGATCCAAACGCCCCGGTGCAGGGTGAGGACCTCCGCTACGATATCCAGATTTCCTTCATGGAGGCGGTCCACGGAGTCAGCCGCCAAGTCGAAATCAGCAAACGAGAGACCTGCTGGACCTGTGAGGGATCCGGCGCCCGTCCCGGTTATCGGCCCCAGACCTGCCCCACCTGTCATGGACGGGGCCAGGTGGTCCGTTCCCAGGGGTTCTTTCAAGTCAGCACCACCTGCCCGCATTGCCATGGAACCGGTCAGATCATTACCGAACCCTGCCAGGATTGCCATGGCGAGGGGTTGGTCGAGCGCAGTAAAAAAGTCAGTATCCGTATCCCTGCAGGTGTCGATAACGGTTCACGGATGCGTCTTTCCGGTGAAGGCGAAGGAGGACGTCGCGGTGGTGCCTCGGGCGACCTCTATGTGGTGATTCACGTTGAGGAGCACGACCATTTTCAGCGTGACGGCCAGATCATTTACCTACGTCTGCCGATTTCCATGGTCAAGGCGGCCCTGGGATGTGAAGCCGATGTCCCCACCATTCACGGGACCGCCAAACTCAAGATTCCAGCCGGAACCCAATCCGGCCATCGTTTCACCCTGCGTGGCGAAGGGGTGCCCAGCCTGCGCGGCGGCTCCAGGGGCGACATGATCGTCGAGGCCCAGGTCAGGACGCCCTCCAAGCTTTCCAAGGAGCAGAAAGAACTGCTGCGACAGTTTGAATCCCTGGAAAAGGCACAGGAGGAAGAAGGCTTTTTTTCCCGGCTGTTTCACGGGCATTTGGGCAAACAAAAAAAGAAAAACGAAGAAACGGAACAGGTAGCCAATGGTTGAACAGGCCGAATTCACCCATTTCGACGACAGTGGCAATGCCCGCATGGTTGATGTCAGCCAGAAGGCGGAAACCGTGCGCCAGGCCGTTGCCGCCGGCACCATTGCCATGTCGGCCCAGGCGTACGACATGGTCCGCCGGGGAACGGTGAAAAAGGGGGATGTGCTGGGAGTTGCCCGGATAGCTGGCATCATGGCCGCCAAAAAGGTGGATCAGCTGATTCCCCTCTGTCACCCCCTGGCCATCACCTCGGCGGATATCGCCTTTTCCTTTGACGATGCCCATTGCGCCGTCGACGTGGAGGCCACCGTGTCGATGACCGGTCGCACCGGGGTGGAAATGGAGGCCCTCACCGCCGTTTCCGTGGCCACCTTGACCATTTATGACATGTGCAAGGCTGTCGATAAAACAATGGTCATATCCAATATCAGACTTTTGCGCAAAAGCGGCGGGAAGAGTGGCCTCTTTGTCAGGCCTGAGGTCCCATGAGAGAAACGAGACAAACAGACCACGACGAACACCTTGTTGGAGAGCAATATGGACGAAAAGGACTTGCTACGGTTTAAAGAGCTGCTTGAAAAAATGAAGGCCGAAATCAATTCCGATGTGGAAGAGACTCTCAACGAGATGACCAGCCAGACCGGCAATATCCCCGATCCAAACGATCGTGCCACCATCGAATCGGATCGCAGTTTCGAATTGCGCATTCGCGGCCGGGAGAGAAAGTTGATAGAAAAGATCGACGCGGCCCTGAACCGTATCGAGGAGGGGACCTACGGCATCTGCGCCGGTTGCGGTGAAGATATTGCCGTCAAACGGCTGGAGGCCCGGCCGGTTGCCCAGTTTTGCATCGATTGCAAAACCCACCAGGAACAGCGCGAAAAAGAGCAAGGCAGATAGGCGGTACATATGCCTGAATTACGCAAGGATCCAATCCTCGGCCGCTGGATCATCATCGCCCAGGAACGGGGCAAACGGCCGACGGATTTTCTGATCGAGGAATACAAGGTCAAGGGCGGGTTCTGCCCGCTTTGTCCCGGAAATGAAAAGACCACCCCGAACGAGGTCTTGGTCTATGGCCGGGAATGGGGCTATCCCAATACCGCCGGATGGAAACTGCGGGTAGTGCCCAACAAGTATCCCGCCCTGGTGATTGAGGGCGAACTCGATAAGCAGGGTGAGGGGCTCTACGACCGGATGAACGGGATCGGCGCCCATGAGGTCGTTATCGAGACCCCCAACCACCGGGACCGTTTTTCTCACCTGCCGCCGCATGACATGCTGCTCACCTTCAGGGCCTTTCGCGACCGCATTCGTGACCTGTCCAAGGACAGCCGTTTCAACTACGTGGTGGTATTCAAGAATTTCGGCAGAGCCGCCGGGGCCTCCCTGGAGCATTCCCACTCGCAACTGGTCGCCCTGCCGATCCTGCCGCGGATGGTCACCAACGAACTCGACGGCAGTCTTTCCTATTTCAGGTACAAGGATCGCTGTGTTTTCTGCGATATCATCCGCCAGGAAATCCAGCAGAAAATCCGGCTGGTCTGTGAAAACGAAATGTTTGTCACCGTCACGCCCTTTGCCCCGCGTTCTCCCTTTGAGATGTGGATCATGCCCCGGTATCACAACTCATCCTACATTGAGCAGGAGGACGATTCACTGATCAAGCTGGCGGAAATTTTTTCCGAAACCCTGCGCCGGCTGGACACCTGTATCCCCAATGTGCCCTATAACTTTGTTTTGCACACCCAACCCCTTCGTTCCGGTCCGTTGGAGCATTATCACTGGCATTTTGAGATCGTCCCCAAGCTGACTTCCATCGCCGGGTTTGAATGGGGGACCGGATTCTACATCAATCCCATGCCGCCGGAGGAAACCTGCCGTTATCTCCGCGAGGTGAATTTGTAGGAGGTGTCTGTGGAAAAAAAACGTATTCTTTTGGTCGACGACGAAGAAAGCATCCAATTACTCTACCGCGAGGAGTTTGAGGACGAAGGATATATCGTGGATTCCGCCTACAATGGGGCGGAAGCCCTGGCCAAGTTCCAGCAGAATCCACCGGATTTGGTGGTGTTGGATATCAACATGCCGGGCATGAACGGCATTGAGGTACTACGGCAGATGAAGGAAATCAACGGCAATCTGCCGATCATCCTCAGCTCCGCCTATCAGGAGTACAAGCAGGATTTCGGCAGTTGGGCCTCCGAGGCCTATGTGGTCAAATCAGCCAACATGGACGAACTCAAGGCCACGATCCGCAAATATCTCTCCTGAGAGTGGTGTACGCCTTGTCCATCCCTGCCCCCAGGTAATGGGGGTTTTCTGTTTGTATCCGCATGAAAGATATTCAAAGTTCCGCCGATTCCCGCAGGATTGACATCCGCAAGGTGGGCGTCAAAACCATATCCTATCCGATTACGGTGCTCGACAAGGCGAACCGGACCCAGGCAACCATCGCCACGGTCAACATGTACGTGAACCTGCCCCATCGTTTCAAGGGCACGCACATGAGCCGTTTTGTCGAAATTCTCAACCGGTTTCACGGCGAGGTCAATCTCAGAACCTTTCGGTCCATCCTTGAAGAAATGAAACGGCGTCTCGATGCCGAGGCCGCCCATCTGGAGATGGATTTCCCCTATTTTCTCCACGGAGAAAACGCGCCGAAACCTTCGGCCATGTGCCGCTATGACTGCCGATTGCACGGCTCGCTGGCGGACCGTTTCGACCTGCGGGTCGAGGTCGACGTGCCGCTTTCCCTCGAGCGGATCGACAGCAGCCCGGGAGGTAGGCTTGCCGGGCTCTGGGGCATGGTGACGGTGGCTGTGCGCATGCAAGCCTTTCTCTGGATCGAGGACTTGATCGCCCTTGTCGAGGGGGCTGTCCGGTCCCGGCGGTTGGAAAAGGAAACCGTTGAATCCCTGTGCCTGCGGATCAGTGAGGTCCTGTTGGCCCGTGAGGCCTTTCAATGGTACAAAGTTGTTGTGAAAAATAGTGCCAGCGGGTATTCAGCGTTTGCTGTGTCTCAATGGCCCGAACAGTCGGCAGAGCAATAACCCCGACCGGGTGCCCCGGATCCGGATGCTACCCCGGAAAGGTCGCCTTTACGCCTAACCATACTCCCAACAGACTGCGATGAGTGAACTTCTTTTTGAAATTGGAACAGAAGAAATCCCCGCCGGATATATCCAGCCGGCCTTGGACACCCTGGCTGCCGAATCGGCCAAGAAACTCGGGGCACTGGAACTTTCCTTTGGCGCCATTCGCACCTATGGAACGCCGCGTCGGTTGACCCTGATCATCGATGATCTGCAATCCCGGCAGGCCGACCGGCGCCAGGAGCATATCGGACCGGCGAAGAAGGCCGGGTACGACGATGCGGGCAATCCGACCAAGGCGGCTATCGGCTTTGCCCGCTCCAAGGGCTGCGATCCTTCGCAACTGCAGGTGGTTGAAACGCCCAAGGGTGAGTACCTGATGGTGGTTGAGGATGTCAAGGGCCAGGATACGGCTGCCCTGCTTCCCGCGCTGTTGGAGTCGCTCATCCATGAGCTGGTTTTTCCCAAATCAATGAAGTGGGCCGATTATTCGATCACCTTTGCCCGGCCGATGCAGTGGCTGGTTGCCCTGTACGACGGCCAGGTATTGCCGTTGGAAGTGGAAGGCGTGAGCTGCGGACGGACCACCCGGGGGCACCGGTTCATGGCCCCGGCCGCGTTCGAGCTGACCGGCGCGGCGACCTATTTACAGGACCTGCGTGAACGGTTCGTCATCGCCGATCCGGTCGAGCGGAGGTCCCTGGTGGTGAGTGAGGTCAAGCGCGCCGTCGAGGAGTCCGCCGGAGTGGCCGAGGCCACCCCCATACTCCATCAGGGCCTTTTGGATACGGTCACCAACCTGGTCGAATACCCCAGCGGGGTCTGTGGCCGCTTTGATGAAAAATTTTTGCAGTTGCCCGAGGAAGCCCTGGTTACCTCGATGCGCGAGCACCAGAAATATTTTCCGGTGGCCGGTGCCGACGGTCGACTGCTGCCCCTGTTTGTCGCGGTCAACAACACCAAGATCGATGACCGTGCATTGGCGGCCAGCGGCCATGAACGCGTCCTGCGGGCCCGGCTTGAAGACGGCCTTTTTTTCTTTAACGAAGATCGCAAACGGCCGCTGTCCGACCGTTGTCCGGAGTTGCAGGGCATCGTTTTCCAGAACAAGCTCGGCACCATGCTCGCCAAGAGCCAGCGGATGGTCAAACTGGCCGGAGTCCTGGCTGAAACCATTGCCCCCGAACTCAGGGGCGAGGTCGAACGGGTGGCCGCCCTGGCCAAGGCAGACCTGCTGACCTCCATGGTCGGTGAGTTCCCGACCCTCCAGGGAATCATGGGCCGGGTCTATGCGCTCCACGACGGCGAGAAACCGGAGGTTGCCCGGGCGATTGAAGAGCATTATCTGCCGGTGCGCGCCGGCGGCGATATTCCGCAGTCCCTGCCCGGGGCGCTGGTGGGCATCGCCGACCGCCTCGATACCCTGGTGGGCTGCTTTGCCATTGGCGAGAAACCCACCGGCAACAAGGATGCCTTTGGCCTCCGGCGTCAGGCCATCGGCCTGATCAGCATCATTCGCGGATTGCATATCGCCTTCTCCCTCAAGGAGATGGTCACGGCCGCATTGCGCGGCTACCAAGGCGTGGTTGAACAACAGGTCGATGTGGTTGACGAGGTCGTTGCCTTCATCCGTCTCCGCTTTGAAAACGATCTCGTGGCCGGCGGGCTTCCCCTGGAACTGGTCGAGGCAGCGACCTCCGTGGCCTTTGACAATGTGGTCGACTGTCTGAAACGGATCGATGCCCTCGAGCAAATCCGCAGCCAGGAATCCTTCCCGGTTCTTGCCGGTTCCTTTAAGCGTATCCGCAATATCGTCAAGGACAACAAGGCCACCGAGGTCAATGCGGCCCTGTTCAATGAAGCGGCCGAGCAGCAGCTTTTCACTGCCCTGACCCAGGTGCAGGCCAAGGTCCTTCCCCTGATCGAACGACAGGAATACGGTGAGGCCCTGCTTGCTCTCCTGGAAATGAAGGAACCGGTTGATCAGTTCTTTGACAAGGTCATGGTCATGGCCGAGGATACGGCCGTCCGGCAGAACAGGCTGAACCTGTTGACTGCCTTTGGTGAATTGGTTCTTTCGGTGGGTGATATTTCCCGGATGAACGCGGAGTAGTCCTCCTTCACGCTGGAAATCCTTTGTTGCTGCACAAAAAAAGGCTGCCCATTGTGGGGCAGCCTTTTCTTGTGGGCCTTTGCAGAGCGGGAAGGCTCGCAAGCGCGAAAAGAGCGCCTAGCCGCTCAGGGCAGGATCGAACCCATCACTTGTGACAAACGGAACATTTGGCCAGTTCGGGTTTGTTTTTCTTGTGGCAGTCCTTGCACAGGACATGGGCGGCTTTCTTATAGCTGTTGACTTCCGCAGGCATGTCAGCTGCCTTGGTGTTGTGGCAGGTCTCGCATTTCTCTATTTTTTGTCCCTCGACGTAGGAAACCCGTTTTCCGTCGGCACCCTTGCCGTGGTGGCAGGTCTTGCATTCCAGGCGGGACTGATGCTCTCCGTGGGGAAAATGGGCTGGTTTGGGAGTCTTGGCCGGATCAAGGGTGGCCTGCAGGGTGATTTCCGCCGGCCCCTTATCGGCTGCCTGGGCGCTGTTCAACAGGCAGGGTGCACAACACACGGCCAGGAGAGCACCACAGACGATCAGTTTTTTCATCGTATTCCTCCTTCCTGATTTATTGAATTTTTCATAAAAACAAGATGATACCCTATGCACTCGAACAAATACGAATTGTTATAGCGCGCACCGGGTTCTTTTGTCAAGCATTCCCGGAATTATACCGTTTTCCCGGAAACAGTCATCAGAATGAACCGTAACTATGCAATCCGGCGAGGAAGAAATTAACCCCAAAATAGGTAAAGAAAACAGCTAAAAAGCCGAGAATGGCCAGCCAGGCGATACGACGGCCCCGCCAACCGCGGGTAAACCGGGCGTGGAGGGTGGACGCATAAAGAAACCAGGTGATGATGGACCAGGTTTCCTTGGGATCCCAACTCCAGTATGTACCCCAGGCTTCATTGGCCCAGATGGCCCCGGTGATGATGCCGGCCGAAAGCCACATGAAGCCAAAGACAATGGTCTTATGGGTGAGGTCATCGATGATCTTCAACTCGGGCAGGGCGGTGAGGATTGACGGCGCCCGCGTTTTGCCTTTGGTGGAATCCTTGAGCAGATACATCATGCCGAGTCCACCGGCCACGGCAAAGGCTCCGTAGCCAATGAAACAGGTCACCACATGAGCGATCAGCCAGTTGGACTGCAGGGCCGGAATGAGCGGGTTGATCTGGTCGTCAATACGTGCGGACAGCGAAGCATAGGCCATGGAAACGGCCACGCAGGGCATGACAAAGGCCCCCATCACCCTGGTTTTGAAGCGAAACTCGAGTCCGAGGTAAAACAGGGTCGTGCACCAGGCAAAAAAGACCAGGGATTCATACATATTGGTCAAAGGGGCATGGCCGATCCCCATCCGGTAGGATTCGAGCCAGCGCAGGCAGAGGGCAACGGTTTGCAACAGTAGACCGCCCGCGGCGAGCAGCATGCCGATCAGTCCCACTTTATTGTTTTTGAAGAGCAGCAGGCCGAGATAAAATGCCGCGGCCAGGATGTAGGCGATCATGGCCAGACCGAAGAGTTGGGAACTATCCATGGGCTATCCTTGCACAGAAAAAAGATTCTGAGAATGAGATTTGATTATTTTTTTTGTTCTAACGTCTTGATAAGTTCGGAAAAATTTTTCTCGAAACCTACCCTGTTTTTATTGGCATCGCCAGCGCAAAAAATCCGGCACTGGTTGCCGTCCTCGCGGACAAAGGCAAACAGTCGACGGTGTGAAAGGAAAAAGGCAACATAAAGACCGATCAGCATGAGCACGCAGCCGCCGTATACCAGTCCCACACCGGGGTCCTTGGTCGCCTGCAGGCCGGTGGCGTACATCTGGTCCATCCGCAGATGATAGGTGCCGCCCGGTCGCTTGATGACAGTTTCTTTCCCGGCATCGGTCCAGAAAATCGACGGCTCTCCCTGATGGTCAGTGAACCATATCTTGAGTCGCCTGGTGACCTCGCCCTTGCGCTCCTGGTTGATGATCCCGTAACTGACTTCGGCCGGATGCCAACTGATTTCATCGCCGGCAGTAATGACCGATGCGGTGCTCAGACCGTCTGCCTCTCGCGTGAGGGTAACCTTGTAGTTCTGATAAGGCTGATAACTTGACTGATAAAAGGTCACCCCTTTGTAGGTCAGGGGTTTGTTGACCTCGATTTTTTCCTGGCGCGCACTTTGTCCGTCTTCGAAAAGGGTGACGAGTGAGCGGTAGGTCTTGGGCATGCCGTTGGGATAATATTCGATGGAAAAGTCATCGCAACGCAGTTGGAAGCCGAGATCGATATGCCTGTTCTCCTTGAAGGTGATGATATGG